>JBLHMA010000001.1:0-54679 GCA_047621545.1 Cognaticolwellia sp.
CCAGTCAAAGGTCTGACAGACCACAAAGTCGGTGCCCGGTGGGTTGATAGCCCACACCTCGATGCTGGAGTCCGCCTCTTCTGTCTCGGGGTCAAAGTCCAGGTTGCCACTGGCGCCGAGTACATCAAAGCCCTCGCCACTGTTCAGCAGCTCCTTGGCCCGACCCCACGAGCTGGGACGCAGCTCCAGCTCCTCACCTGCCGAGACCCGACGAAGTCCGCCACCGGCAGTTTTTCCGGTCACCTCGCCGTTCTTGTTGATGGCCCAGGTGGCCCCGTAGATCCCCAGCCACGCCGCATCGTAGGCGTAGGCCGTAAAGATGGAGTCGGTGGGTTGCAGGTCTTGGAATGTGGCGGTGTACGAGGTCGAGAAGCTCTCGTAGACCGGCCCACTTGGAACCTGAGGGCGGGTGCCTCGGATCAAGGGGAAGATGTCCTTGACCTCGGGCTTGGTGCCCGAGATGAGCTGCTGGTCCGCAGCCCCGTCCGCCAGGAAGATGGAGCGCTCGTTCAAGTTCGATGCGCCCGCAGCCGCGTTCAGGAAGGCGATGATCTCGTCGATGTCCGAGCTGATAAAGAGCAGCTCCTCGATGTTGGGATCTGCCAAGGCATCCACGAGCGCTTCTGTCAGGCCGGTGGGAGAGGCGAACCCCCACTCCTCCGAGGCGCCGCTGTAGTTGGCCAGGGCCACCTCTTTGAGCGACTCCCCGTAGCTGTCCTCGGAAAAAATCACGCCGACCTTGGCCACCGCGCGGTTGCTTAGGTCCAAGCCGATGATTCGACCCTGGTAGACATCGCTTGGCGCAGTGCGCCAGACGGTCCCCGGGTCCTCGTCGGACTTCTCAGCACCGTCCAGGTCGGTCAACGCGGGCGAGGTTGCGTTGGAGCTGATGATCAGGGGCAGCGCTTCTTGGGTGGCCTTGTAGACCTCCTCCACTTTGGAGGAGCTGGCGGGGCCCAGAATGATCTGAACACCGAGCTGGGAGATCAGGTACTCGGCGTTGGCAATGGCCGCCTCGTCGCTGCTCAGGCCATCGTATGTATCGTCCTCGGCATAGTCGCAGGAGACCAGTCCAAAGCTCTGGCCGCGCAGACCGCCCTCGTCGTTGACCTGCTTGAAAGGAAGCTGTACTGCGGCCAGCTCCGCTTGGTCCTGGCCATGGTCAAACAGAGAGCCGATCACGATGACGTCGGGGTAGTCCTCGGGACGCTCCAAGAGATCAGCGGGCTCCGTCGTGGCACAACGCGCGGGAACAGCTTGAGACTCACAGAGCCCCTCATCCCCACAGGTAAATCCAAGTCCAAAAGCCGCTCGGCAGTCAGGGGTGGTGGTGCACTCCTGCAGATCGAAGCGGGTCACGGAGCAGGACAACAGAAGCAAAAGGCTCATTGAAAACGCCCTCCCACCAGAAAGCCGTTGGGCGTTGGGCTCACGTACAGGCCACCGTCATCGATCAAGAGCAGCGTGACCCCTGTCCCAGCGGCAGCGATGCCGACCAAGAGCGCGGTGTCTGCAATCAAGGAGTCCTGGCGGTTTTTTGTTAGCAGGACGGACTGCTCACCGGTGCAGAGACCCGTGGGGCAGGCAATGGCCAACTCAGCGCTGCCTGTCCGTGACTGCAGCCCAAAGTAGGTGCCCGTTCCCAAACCGGCGACGCCTACGCCGACCAAAACCCAGGCCGGATCGATGCTCAAGCCGCCACCGCTTACACGCCCGGTCGCGTTGGTAGCAGGGCTCTCTTGGCCGGGATCCAGCTTGGCTTCCAGGGACTTGATGCGGCGCTCGATGATGCCCCGCTCAGACTCGGGGGCAAAGCGCCAGTACTCGTCCAGAGACTCGATGGCCTCGGGATAGCGACCCAGCTTCTCGTAAGCGCTGGCCATGTTGTAGAGGATCAGGGGCCGGCCCGACAGGTCATAGGCGGCACCCCAGTACTTGAGCGCCTGCTCGTACTCTTCCTCGGCGTAGGCCTCCTCGCCTTGAGCGTACAAGGCCTTGGCCTGCTCTTCGTCCTCAGTGCTCTGGGCCAGGGCCGGCACACTGAGGAGCATCCACAAACTCATGGAGTCTCCCAAGGATCCCGCAGCTCGCGGGGCTTGTTCTGGGTCTCAGGAGCGGCCTGCTGGGGCTCGGGCTCCTGAATCAAGGGCTTTGCCGTCGGAGCGCTCTCTGGAGAGACGGACGGCTTGTCGGGGACCAGGTCAGCGGCTGGGCTGGGTGCGGTCTTGGGCCTACTGGCCGCAGGCTTGACCTGGGCCGGGGCTGGACTGGCCTGTGGGACAGGCGCGGGAACATCCGGATCCTGAACCGGGAGAGCGTCCGGGAGAGCGTCCGGCACAACAACAGGGATCCCCACTTCCACGGCCACAGGGCCAACAACAGGCATCCCCCCTTCGGGCATCACAAAGAAGTAGACCGCGACCGCCGTGAGCACCGAGACCACCAAGACAGCCGCTCCCGCCACGCCCAACCCCATGGCGAACTGACCGACAGCGCTGCGATCTTGCTGGACCGGCTCGGAGAGCGCCAAGGTGGCCTGGGAGTTGACCGGCTCGGGATTGATGGCGCGGGTGGGCGCTGTGTTGATCGGGTTGGACTTGCGAACGAAGGGCCTGTCGGGGCGCAGCTCCGTCGAGTCTTCCAAGTCGGCGGAGACGAGCACGCCCTCCACCAAGCTCATTGGAGCCGCCTCCCCTTGTCCGCGCAGCTCACGCTCGACCATGCGCAGGGCACGGTCCAGCTGGCGCATGCTGGAGAAGCGCAGCTCAGGCTCCTTCTCCAGTGCCCGGGCCATCACCCACTCCAGGGAGTCAGGGAATTCGGCTGTGGGCAGGGTCTCCCGCAGTGTCGGAGGGGGTGCGTTGATCTGGGCGTTGAGCACCGCCATGGGGTGGTCCCGGCGGAAGGGCATCTCGCGGGTGAGCAGCACAAACATGCAGGCGGCCAAGCTGTACACGTCGCTGGCCGGGCTCACGGGCTTGCCCATGACCTGCTCAGGGCTCATGTAGGCAGGGCTGCCCAGGATGTTTCCGGCGCGCGTGACCTGCGTGCCGGCGTCCATGGGCTTGACCAGGCCAAAGTCCAGGACCTTGACGAACTCCTCGTCCCCATCCTCGTCCCCGTGGTTGCAGACAAAGATGTTGGCAGGCTTAAGGTCTCGGTGGATGACCCCTTGCTGGTGGGCTTGGTACAGGCTGCGGGAGATCTGCCGCACAATGCGCACCACCCGAAGGGGATTCAGCGGTCCCTCGTCCTTGACCATGCGGTGCAAGGTGCGCCCTTCGAGCAGCTCCATGACCAGGAAGTAAGTCTCCCCGTCTTGGCCGTAGTCAAAGACGCGCACCGTGTTGGGGTGGGTGAGCTTGGCGCAGACCGAGGCTTCTCGGAAGAAGCGGCTGCGGAAGTGCCCGTCGTCCTCGACCGAATCCGACAGATCCAAGACCTTGACGGCGACCTCTCGACCCAAGGGCGACTGGATCCCCTTGTACACGCGCCCCATTCCACCTTTGGCGAGCAGCTCCACAAGCTGGAAGCGGCCATCTAGGACGCGTCCAAGCAGGGGGTCATGGGATGTGGTGCCCGGCACAACGCTGCCGGTGGTTGGGTCCATGCAAGTGTCCTGAAACTCATGGTACCCAAAGATACAGGTGCATGGAGGCCAAGGCATGTGGTTGATCTGGACAGCAGCGGCCCTGGCTTACAGCCCGGAGAATCCGGACACGCAAGCGTTCCTAAGCTTCGCTGCCGGGTTCAAGGCCGAAGAGCCGCTCCCTGAGCGGGCCGATGGCTACGCCAGCACGGGGGAGCTCTGGGGGCAGATCGCCAGCTTGATGAAAGAGAATCCAGGGTTGATCCGCCCGGAGCATCTGGGCTGGTCGGTAGAAGAGAGGCCCCTCTGGGCCATGCACTTAGGGGCACCCGGACAGTCCGAGCGCCGCGTAATGGTGGTGGCCCAGCTCCATGCCCTGGAGTGGGTAGGCGCTCAGGCCGCCTTGGAGTTGATCAACGACTTTGTGGCTGCACCGCACTCGGGAGTGGCGCTGGTGGTGGTCCCGGTGGCCAATCCAGACGGACGTGCCCGGGTGGAGGCAGACCTGCGCACGGGCGCCCCAAAGGACACCTACCGGCGCGCCAACACCAACTTGGTAGACCTAAACCGCGACTGGGCGGTCAACCGCGAGCCGGACAGCTGGCTCTGGCCCCGCCTTCCAATCACCCGCAACTTTTACAGCGTGTCTCCCGGTCCTCTCTCCCAGCCCGAGACCCAGGCCATCGATACGTTGGCGGCCAGCTTTCAGCCCACCGATGTGGTCGATTTACACGCCTATGGGGGCTATGTCTTGGTGCCCTGGGCCGGTCGCTACGAGCACACGCCGGATCACGAACGCCTCATGGAAAAAGCCACTGGCATGAGCGAGGCCATGCCGGGCCGGCCCTACCGGGCCATGCAGCTCTGCCACTGGACCCGTACCTTTAGGGCCATGGGCGCGCAGATCGACCACATGTACGCCACCTACGACGCCGATAGCTTCCTGATTGAGATCGGCAACATTGGCGTGCGGCACCTGCGCCAAGACACATTTCGCTGGTACAATCCAAAAGACCCCAGGAAAGACCTGGACAAAGTGAGCGCAGCGCTCTGGGCGCTGATCCGCTGGGAGACTCCTTGACCCTGCTTTTCTGGCTTGCCTGCAGCACCACACCGAACACCACGGCCCCGTCCACCGGGCCGCCGCCGCCCGGCACCGTGATCACGACGACCGAGACCCTGGCCCAGCGCGTGCCCCTGCCAGAGGCGGTGGAGTCGGTTCGCTATCGACTGGACATGCTGGGTAGTCCCGGACTTGGGCCCACGGACTACCGGCTTGCCGCGTGGGTCAGCCTGTCCTCGGATGCGGAAGTGGAGTCGCTGTATGGCCCCTCGCTCAAGGTATCCCAGTCCCCGGAGATTTCTTCCACGGAAGCCGATCTTCTCCCACCCGACCTGCGCCCGGTGCCTAAGCACGGGGTGATGCGCTTGAACGGGGCGCTTCGACCCGGCGGGTCAGGAGGAAGCATGGTGGTAGACCAAGTGGTTCAGGTACACGGGCGCGGCGTTTTCATCTGGGCGCACACCCAATGAAAGCCATGCAGTTCCCTCGCTATGGCGGTCCAGAAGTCCTGACACTGAACGACGTGCCCGACCCAGTCCCAGGGGCCGGTCAGCTCCTGGTGCGCATGCAGGCCAGCTCGGTGAACCCCGTCGACTGGAAGCTGGCCAGCGGCGCGCTTCGATTCCTGATGCGGATCAAGCGTCCGGCAACCCCTGGCTTTGACCTAGTGGGCGAGGTGCTGCAGCTCGGCGCCGGCGTGACGACCTTCAAAGTCGGTCAACAGGTGGTCGCGCGCATTCCGAACACCCCAGGCGGCGCGGCGGCTGAAAAGGCGCTGGTCCCTGCAGAAGACTGCGTGCTGCTCCCTGCGGGGGTCTCGACTACGGACGCCGCCGCAGTGCCATTGGCCGGCATGACGGCCTTGCAAGCCCTGCACAACGACTGCGGGATGAAGCTCCAGGGCGAGACCAAGCGGGTTCTCATCGTGGGCGGGAGCGGCGGTGTGGGCCACTACGCCGTTCAGATCGCCCACAACGCGGGTGCCCACGTCACGGCCGTCTGCAGCGGCAAACGAGCCGAGGTTGTACGCGGACTAGGAGCCGATGTGGTCATCGACTACCGCGAGCAGGACCACTTCCGCACCGACGCCCCCTACGACATCATCCTCGACTGCGCAGCAAAGGCCCCCTGGGCGAGCTTTGAGGAGGTGCTCACCGAGACCGGGGTCCTCTCTCAGATCACCCTGGATCCGGGCTGGATTCCACGTATCGCCTGGACCAACCTGAGTTCCAAGAAGAAGATCAAGCCCACCATGCTCAAGCCAAACGCCAAAGACCTGTCCATCCTGCTGGGCTGGATGCAGCAGGGCAAGCTGAAGAGCTTGGTGGGTGCCAGCTTTCCCTTCACTGAGCTGGCCGACGCTTGGCGACTGAACGAGAAGGGTGGGACCCTGGGTAAGATCGGAATCACCTACCCGGAATCTTAGTGACCCCAACCGTTCTCCTGCATCAACTCGCTGGCCTGCGCACGGTCACTTGGACGACGGGAGTGGCGGGCACAGTAGCCGTGGCGATCGGGCTGCTCCCCTAAGAAAGCGCTTCAATCACGACGACGGAAGCTGGCCAACATCACGCCCGCTACGACCAACCAGCCCATCCAAGGGGCTGCTGGAGCGCTGGAGCAGCCAAAGCCGCCGCCACCCTTGAGGGTGCCGCCTGGGCGGGGAGGACGGTCGCCCAAGTCATCAGCTGGGTTGAGCAAGTCGGTACCGCGGTCGGCCTCTACACCGTCCGAGACGCCGCCATCGTCGGTGTCGGCCTTGTTGGGATCCGAGCCGTAGTTGTCGACCTCGTCACCGTCTAAGAGGGTGTCGTTGTCGGAGTCGTCGTCCCAGGGGTCGGTAAAGGTCTCGTCGACCTCGCGCCCGTCCAGCAGTCCATCATCGTCGGAGTCGGGATCGGTGGGGTTGGTCTCGGTCTCGTTGACCTCGCGTCCATCATCCAATCCATCGTCGTCGGTGTCGGCATCCGTCGGGTCCGTGCCGTGGTTGAACACCTCGGGGCCGTCCTCCAAGCCGTCCTTGTCGGTGTCTGGATCGTTGGGGTCGCTGCCCCACTCCAGGACCTCTTCTCCGTCGTGCAACCCGTCGTCGTCGCTGTCCTTGTCCAGGGGATCGGTGTACCAGGTGTTCACCTCGGCCCCATCACCCAGGCCATCGCCGTCGGTGTCAAAGACGTAAGGATCGGTGCCGTAGATATCGACCTCGTCCCAGTCGCTCAGGCCGTCCCCGTCGGTGTCCCCGTAGTTGGGGCCGCAGATGCTCTCGCCTTGCGGGTCCAGCAGCGTGTAGGTCACCGAGTCTTGACTCAGGATGTAAAAGCCGAACTCACCGCCGACTGGCCAGGAGCCGAGCTCGTCGAACTCCAGCTGGCCGTCGATCCACACCCGGATGCGGGTCGAGTTGTAGTCCAACTCCACATTGTAGGTGCGGTCGTACTCCCAGCCGGTCTCGCCAAAGCGGTTGCCGGTAGCCACGACGCTGGCGCTGCCGGTCTGCTGCCAGAGATCGGTGTCCTTGGTCGCGCCCTGCACCCGCATCATGCTCAGGCCCATCGGGCACTCGCCCAGGCCGGTGGTGATCTGGTACTGCTTCTTCCAGGACCAAACCATCCAGTCCGCGCTGCTGTTCGTGGAATCGCCGGGGTGGTAGCCGACCAGGAACCCGATGATGTCGTCGTCCCAAGAGCTCGCCGCGGTCATCTCGAACTCAATGCTGCCGCTCTCTGCAGGCAGGTTGGTCAAGTACACGCCAGGCGCCGCGTTCTCACTCTGCTCGACTGTGCGCGCGTCGGAGCTGATCGACCAAGAAGGGGCGCCGTCGTGCGAGTAGTCGGTGGGCAGGACCTCATCGAACTGCAGGGAGAAGGTGCCGTCCACGCACTCCCAGCCGTCCTCGACCTGGCAAGAAGAGGAGCAGCCGTCCCCGCTGCTCTTGTTGCGGTCATCACAGACCTCGCCCGAGTCCACTACGCCATCGCCGCATGCGGCATCCGCCGCGGAGAGAGAGAGCATTGCCAAGAGCATTTCGACCTTCCTTTTCGTCAACAAAACCTACGCGGTGCCACGCAGGGTACTGAAGGCCCCGCCCTATAGCAGCACTCCGCCTTACATGACCACTTCTACTTGACTAGAAGCTGGTAGGGGCTACCTGCCCCTTGCTCATTTTTCAGGCTCTCGGAGGCCGCAATATGATCGAGGTCCAAAACCTCACCCGCTACTACGGCCGCCATGCTGCCGTCGCGGGCCTGTCCTTCAGCATCCAGAACAACGAGATCGTTGGTTTTCTGGGGCTAAACGGCGCTGGTAAGTCCACCACACTCAAAATCCTCGCGGGGCTGCTGTTGCCCAGCTCGGGAACGGTGACCGTAGACGGCGTGGATGTCGTCCAGGCCCCGGATTCCCTGCGTGCGCAGATCGGGTACCTGCCCGAGGATGCGCCTCTGTACCTGGACATGCGGGTCAGGGACTTTGTGGCCTATGTAGGCCAGCTCAAGGGGATGAGTAGCGATCAGGTGGACGCGCACATCGACGGCGTCCTGGAGCGCTGCGGTCTCAGCGATCGCTCCGACCAGGTGATCTCCGAGCTCTCCCACGGCTACCGGAAGCGGGTCGGGATTGCACAAGCGATCATCCACCAGCCCAAGCTCGTCATCCTCGACGAGCCCATCTCCGGCCTGGACCCCTTGCAGATCCGTGAGATCCGCGAGGTCATTGTGGGCCTGAAAGCCGACTGCACGGTCCTGATCTCCTCCCACATCTTGGGTGAGATCAGCCAGACCTGTGACCGCATCTTGGTGCTCAAGGACGGCAAGATGGCCGCCCAGGGCACCGAGGAGGAGCTCTCCAGTGGCCTGGGCCAGGGAGGACAGCTGGAGCTGAGCATTCGCGGTGCACAGGACGCTGTGGTGACGGCTCTGGAAGCCTACCCACACACGAGCGCCGTCACACGGGTCCGAGTCGAGGACATTGACGGAGGCACTGTGGTGCACTGTCAGGTGGCCTTGGCCGCCGATGAGCGAGAAGGCTTGATCGCCGCTTTGGTGGCCGCTGGCCTGGGGCTGCGCCGAATGGACGAAGCCGACTCTGAGCTGGAAGCAATCTTCGTGAACCTCACGCAAGGGAAGAGCTGATGCGCGGTTTGATCTTGGTGGCCAAGCGAGAGCTTGGCGCGTACACCAACACACCGATGGGGTACGTCATCCTGGCCGCTTTTCTGCTGCTGGAGGGCCTGTTCTTCAACGCCTTCGCGGTGGGCGCCTCGGCCAAGGCCAGCGCGGACGTGCTGGGCGACTTCTTCTACTTCTCCTTCGGCTGCACCGTCGCCGCAGCGCTGTTCTTCAGCATGCGCCTGATCGCAGAGGAGCGGCAGACCGGAACCATGGTGCTGCTCCAGTCCAGCCCCCTGGCCAACTGGCAGGTGGTGGGCGGCAAGTTCCTCTCGGTCATCGTCCTGATAACCGTAATGCTACTGATCTCCGGCTACATGCCTGCGCTCATCTTCGTCAACGGCAAGGTCTCCCTCGCCCACATCGGCGTGGGCTACCTGGGCGTGTTTCTGGCCGGCGCAGCCGCTGCCAGCATCGGCACCTTCGGCAGCACACTGGCCAAGTCTCAGCTGGTCGCAGTCATCGTCTCCGGGGGCATCACGGTGGCCCTGTTGATGGCCTGGATCCTGGGCCGGGTCACCGACCCACCCGTGGCTGAACTCTGGAGCTATCTGAGTATCTACGACCGCCACTTCCAAGGCTTCCAGAAGGGCCGCATCAACACCGAAGATGTGATCTTCTACCTGAGCCTCTGCTTTGGCTTTTTGCTGCTCTCTACCCGCGTGCTCAGCGCCCGGAGGTGGAAGTGAGTCCCATCGGAATCCTTCAGCTGGGCAGCTTTGCCCTGATCTTTGTGGGCCAGCGCCTGCTCACCGACACCACTGGAATGGTCATCACTCTGGTGGGCGTGGTCGGTCTGCTGGCCGCTGTCGCCATGCGGGTCTCGGCCCGCACCAAGGCCGAGCACAAGAGCACCGCTGCGGCCCACTCCAAGGCGCTGATCCTTCAGATCTTAGGCTTGGTCGCTGTGGCTGTGTACGGACTGAGCACCGATGCCTGCATCGACGCTCTGGGCCTGGAAGATGAGATGGCCAACCGCTGGGAGGTGGTGTTCTACGCACTCTGGCCCGTGCTCACACTGGCCTCGACCGTGCCCCTGCTGCTCGTCGATGCCGCGATTCAAGACAGCCCCCTGGCGGTACAGCCACTGCGGGTGCGTCACGCCATAGACAATGGCGTGGTCGTCGCCCTGGGAATCAGCCTTCTCTTTCCCATCAACTACCTAGCCAGCCAGACCAACGAGCGCTTTGACTACGCCTACTTCAAGACGACCGAAGTGGGCGGCTCCAGTCGGGCCATTGTTGAGAACCTGAACGAGCCGGTGACCGCGCGCATCTTCTTGCCCACCTCCTCGGATGTGGCCGCAGAGCTGATGCCCTATTTTGAGGACCTGGCGTCTGCGAACCCCGGGATGTTCAAGGTGGAGTTGGTGGATCACGCCGCTGTGCCCGCTCTGGCCGAGTCTCTGAAGATTCGGGACAACGGCTACATCGCACTGACGATTCGCGACGGCGAGGACAACGCCCAGACCAAGAGCTGGAAGGTGGGCGATGACCTGGACAAGGCCAAGCGCAACCTGAAGAAGCTGGACCAAGAGTTCCAGAAGCGCATGCTGGACTTGGCCAAGGACGATCGCGTGGCCTACTTCACAGTGGGGCACGAAGAACTGAACTGGAAGGGCGGCGATTTCCCCGAAGACAAGCTGACCCAGCTCAAGCAGGGCATGCAGAAGCTGAACTTCAAGGTCAAGGAGCTGGGCCTGTCCCAGGGCCTGGGCGACAGCATCCCCGACGACGCCAGCGTGGTTGTGGTGATGGCCCCCAAAATGGCCTTTTTGCCCGCCGAGGTCCAAGCGATTCAGGACTACTTGGCCCGTGGTGGCTCGGTCATCCTGGCCGTTGAGCCTGGCACCCAGGAAGAGAACGCGGCGCTGCTGTCCCTGGTGGGCGCTGAGCTTGGCGAGGGCATCCTGACCAGCGAGGTGAACTACCTGGCCAAGGACAAGAACCTGGCCGACCGCTACAACGTGGTGACCAACCGATACAGCAGCCACGCATCCACGGTGACCCTGGGCAAGTACAGCCGCCAGCTGCAGCTCATCACCCCTCGGGCCGGCTGGCTCAAGGAGACCACACCGGTCATCGTGGGCACCAAGACCACCGTCACGGTGCGCAGCCTGCAGGACAACTTCGCTGACCTCAATGGCAACCTGGAGTTGGACAAGAAGACTGAGAAGAAGGAAGTGCGCCCCATCGCGATGGTGGCCACCGGTCCCGCTCCGATGGCGCCCAACCCCGACGACCTCCCGCAGCTGGACGAGGCCTCTGAGGCTGACGCTGATCCGCCCGAGTTCCGCGTGGTCATCGTCGCAGACAGCACCTTGTTCTCGGATCTGGCCCTGGCCAGCCAAGGCAACCAGGTCTTCGTCTCCGATGCCCTGAACTGGCTCTTGGGTGACGAGGCACTGGCCGGCACCACCGAGTCCGAAGAGGACGTGAAGATCGAGCACACGAAGGAGGACCAGACCCTCTGGTTCTACGGCACCTCTTTAGGCGTGCCCCTCATCGTGTTGCTGCTGGGTCTGTTGCGGGTTCGCCGCCGCAAGCGCTCTACCCCTGACCTGCGCACCGGAGATTCCGCATGAGCAAGCAAGTAATCATCCTGGCTGGCCTGTTGGGCGTGGGCATGGTGGCCTCGTACATGAGCTGGACCTCCGAGGATCCCACCGCCGACACCGAAGGCGTGGTGGTCATCGACGCCAAGCCCGAGCAGATCGAGAGCATCGCTTGGACCAGCGAGACGATGGACGTGGAGCTCAGCCGCCGCAGCGACGCTGTGGGCGACTACATCTGGGTCAAGACCATCGAGCGCATCGAGAAAGAGATCCCTGCCGAGGTGACCGTCTCGCCTCTTGATCCTGATGCCCCAGCGCCGGCGGATGGTGAAGAGCCCGCCGAACCCAGCGAACCCGAGATGCGCATCGAAACGGAGACCGTGCATCGCGACTTTAAGGCCGGCGACACAGCTCAAGAGTTGATCGAGAGCTTTGCGCCCCTGATGGCCTCCCGTCGCCTGGAAGTTGCCCCCGACAAGTACGTCGATTTTGGTCTGGACACTCCGCAAGCCACGTTGGTCATCACCCGCAGCGGCAAAGAGCCACGCGAGCTGAGCATCGGCGGCGAGGCCTACGGCACCCGGGACCGCTACGCACTGGATGCGGACAAAAACAACGTGGTCCTGTTGGACTCCGATCTGCTGCGTCCCCTCAAGTTCGCAATCAGCCGCTTGCCCGACCGCGACTTGCTCACGGTGGAGACCCCGAAGCTAACGAAGGTCACTGTTAGTTCGCCGAACCGCGAGCCCGTGAACTTGGACCAGCTCAACGCTGCAGACCCCCAAAAGGCCACCTGGGCCTACCTCGGCGAGACCGAGGGCGATGAGTCCGCAGCAGCCTGGATGAACAAGGCCCTGAGTCTCAAGGCAAAGGCCTATGTTCAGGCAGAAGAGATGCCAACGAGCACCACCACCGAGCTGACTCTGGTCTACATGGCCGAGGACGGCAGCCAGCATCAGGTCGAGGTCATTCAGGGCACGGATGCCCAGGGCGAGACCCAGTGGTACGGGCGCTCGACCAACACCCGAGAGTTGGTGACCTTGCACGCAGCACAAGCCAGCGAGTTGGTCGCCGATTTGGATGCGCTACCCTAGATGGGATGAGCGGAGACGACAAATCCACGACCTCGATCCACACTCTGCCGCTGCTGGCAGGGGGGCCTATGGATCACGTCGCACCGGTGGCCCTGGACGCTATCGCAGTTATCTCACCTGATCTGGAGCGCCTGGCTTCCTGAATGTACAGCGCGGCTGGGAGGAGGAGGCCACCCAACCCGTGCCCCGAGAACGCAGCGGATTGCGCCACAGCACCGGCACCGAGCCCCACGCACGGGACCGCAACGGGCACTTCCTGCTGGACGAGAGCCAGAGCGGCGAGTGGAAGGTTGAACTGGCCTGTTCTGATGACCGATTGGGTTGGAGCCTCGGCCCATGCGCAGTGGTTCCGCAGTCAGAGCGGCCTGCCATGGCGCCTGCCCATGTCCGATCAGTGGAGCAGGGCTACGCGCGGCGTAGACGGGCGTTTCTACCCTTGGGGCGACAGCTTCGATCCGTCTTGGCGCGCCATGCGCGACAGCGTGCACGAGTCTGAGCTGTCCCCTGTGGACGTTGGCAGCTACCCGGTTGATGAGAGTCCCTTTGGGGTGCGGGACATGGCAAGCAGCGCGAAAGACTGGTGCCTGGATGGAATGCGCGGTGGACGCCGAGCGGTTCGTGGGGGATTCTGGCGTGGAGATGCGATGCGCGCCAGGGCGAGCAGCCGCCAGAAATACGAGCCCAGCATGCGCTCGCGCCACCTGAGCTTTCGCTTGGCGCGCGCCTTTCCAATGACGAATACTTAGGACGGACCCCCTGATGCTCTTTGCTTTGATCTTTGCTTGCGCAGGCCGACAGGCGACCGACAACGCCGACAACGCCGAAGACACTCCGGTCGAGAACGATGCGGACACCGATGCAGACAGCGACAGCGACACGGACGCGGACTCCGATGCGGACAGCGACGCCGACGCCGACAGTGACTCCGACAGTGACTCCGACACCGACACCGACATCTCCGCCCCTTGGGAGGGACTGAGCGCCGATCCGAACTGCGAGGAGGTGACCGGCCAGGCCGTGCCAGGCGCCACCAGCTATTTCTGGGGTGACTTCAACATCACTGGCGACATCGTCAAAGGCGACGAGGGCTGGACGCTGCTCTCCAACCAGGCTTGGCGCGACGAGGGCGGCTCGGACTGCGTGGTCGTGTGGAGCGCTGCGGGCGGCAAAGCTTCCCCCAGCAGCGCCTGTCCGACCTGCGACTACAGCTTTGGCCTGTTCATGTCTATCGACGAGAGCCAGACCACCTGTCCAGAGGGCCTATACAGTGGCGACGAGAGCTTCGCGATTACCTACAACATCGCGGTCGACGGCCGGACCACCGACTACAGCTTTGCCAGCAGCGGCGACGCCTTGGGCGTCGGAGAGACCGACGGAACGCGCAGCACCTACCTGGCCGAGTCGACCTGCAAGTACTTCGGTCGCTAGGGCGCCCCGCTTCTCGTTAGACCCTGCAGCAAATCTCCACCAAGGCGCCCCCACGGCTGCCGCGCATCTCCCCGACAAAGGTCATCCGTGCTCCAAGTCCTGCAGATCCCCGTCTGGCGCGACAACTACGCCTACCTGCTCCGCTGCACCGCCACGGACACCGTGGCCTGTGTCGACAGCCCGGAGGCGGCGCCCATCCTAAAGGAGCTCAAGACCCGGGGATGGACCCTGGACCTTCTCCTGAACACCCACCACCACCCAGACCACATCGGCGCCAACAAAGAGCTGAAGCGGGAGACGGGCTGCCGCATCGTGGGCTCCTGTCACGACCCCGAGCGCATCCCAGGCATTGACCGGCAAGTGGACCAAGGGGACCAGGTGCAGGTCGGCGAGCAACATGCTCAGGTGCTCTTTATTCCCGGCCACACGCGGGGTCACATCGCCTACCACTTCGAGCAGGCCCAGGCCTTGTTCAGCGGAGACACGCTCTTCGTCGCGGGCTGCGGCCGCCTCTTCGAGGGCACGCCCGAGCAGCTCTGGGACAGCTTCCAGAAGCTCATGGCCCTGCCTCCCCAGACCAAGATCTACGGCGCCCACGAGTACACGATGTCCAACATCCGCTTCGCCAAGACGGTGGATCCCGACAACATGGCATTGCAGGTGCTCGAGGTCCAAGCCCAGGCCCTGAGGGACTCTCAGCAGCCCACCGTGCCCAGTACCTTGGCGCAGGAACTGAAAACCAACCCCTTCCTGCGCGTGGACCAGCCACAGATCGCGCAGGCCATGGGCCTCTCCGGCGCGCCTCCAGCCCAGGTCTTGGGCGAGCTGCGCGCCCGCAAGGACCGATTCTGAACTCCCTACTGCCCAAGGTGCACCGCCTGAGAATCGGCGGCAAACAGGCCCTAGTCCGCACAGCTGGCCAAGGCCCCCCTTTGCTGCTCCTGCATGGGGTTCCCACGAGCTCTCTGCTCTTTCGGGACTGCGTTGAACCACTGGTCCAGGCAGGCTTTTCTCTGATCATGCCGGACCTGCCTGGCTACGGGGAGTCAGAAGGCATCGAGCCCGCTCTGCGTGTGCAGGATCACTTGGACTGGCTAGAGGAGCTCTTGGACCAGCTCAAGCTCACCCGCGTGCACGTGGCCGGCTTGGATCTGGGGGGCCTGCTCGCTGCCGGTCTCTGCCTTCGAGGCCGGGCTGAGCACGTCGCACTGACCAGCACCGCCATCGGGCCGGGCTGGTTGGCGGCTTGGGCCACAGCGCTTCCCGGCCCACACCTGTTCTTCTACAAGTTCTACGGAGGCAGGCGCTGGCTACAGCAGGGCGTAAACCCGGATCGCGCCGATGCCTTGCTGGCCCTGCACAGCCCCCGCCTGGAATCCGATCCCGGCTTTGTGGAGCGCATGCAGAACACCGCGCTGGCCTTTTCCTTCGGCGAGTGGCTGCGCTGGCCAAAAGAGCTGGCGGCGACCCCCAACCCCAAGCACCTGATCTGGGGCCAAGACGACCGCTTCTTCCCGCCCTGGATGGCCCGGCGCATCGCAGCCAACCTGGACTGCGGGATCACCTGGATCCCTCAGGGCCGCCACCACCTGCCCTTCGGACACCCCGCGGCCTGGAGTCGGGCCTTGATAGCGTTTTTGCCGAAGCCCTGAGGGGTGTCCAATACCGGTGCCTTAGGGCGCAGCCCAACGGACTCGAAGAGTCCCTCTCCCCGGAAACGCCCCAAGCCAGCCCCAACGACCGGGGAGGGCCGCAAGCCACCGACCCGGTCTCCAGAACGCCCCCCGGTATCCGGCAGCAGGCCTTAGGGCGCAGCCCAACGGACTCGAAGAGTCCCTCTCCCCGGAAACGCCCCAAGCCAGCCCCGACGACCGGGGAGGGCCGCAAGCCACCGACCCGGTCTCCCAGCGCGGAGCAAGTGGCCCATCGGGCTGTATGGACGACTCCAAAACGAAGCGCGCTGCGTAAGGCTTTGGAGAGTCCGTGCAGGTTCGCATAGCGAACCCACCCAGGAAAGGGGGACCCGCAACGCGGGGGGAAACCTGGGTTTCCCTATCGCAGGGGGTGCAGTGTTGCCGGCAGGCAACCTCGCAAGGGGGGCCGCGCAGCCCCCCTCAGAAACATAGCGGCCGGAGGCGCGACAGAAACACAGCGGCGAAGGCCGCTCGTCGGCGCCGGAGGCGCGACAGAAACACAGCGGCGAAGGCCGCTCGTCGGCGCCGGGGGCGCGACAGAAACACAGCGGCGAAGGCCGCTCGTCGGCGCCGGAGGCGCGACAGAAACACAGCGGCGAAGGCCGCTCGTCGGCGCCGGAGGCGCGACAGAAACACAGAAAAACCCCCGCCCGGAACAATCCCAAGCGAGGGCTTTTTGAGTCAACGCGCTCTTTGGGAACCCGTCTCCAGGTTCAGCGGGCACCGAATCGCTGCCGACACCGGGGAATTCCGATGCCGGTACCCAAGGCCTCTCTTCCTTGGGACCCAAAGTCCATGCTGACATTCACCCTGGTCTTAGCAATACCTGTGCCAACATCAAGGAAGCCCACGGCATCGGGATCTTGTATGGAAACGCTGAGGAAAATGTGTCGCAGTTGGGAGATCCGGGTCCCGGGCTCAAGGGTACCGGAGAAGGATCCGACAACCAGCTTGGAGGAATCATGCTGGCCATCGCGCCCAAATCCACGGAAATTCGTCTGGAGGTCAAAGCCCTCCTGGCCGAGGGACACGCCGACCTGCGCCAACTGGACCTGACCGGAGCGGATCTGAGCGAACTGGACCTGAGCGGCTGCGAGCTCTCGGGACAAGACCTGAGCCAGTGCTCCCTTCGCAAGGCCCGCCTCTCACACGCAAGGCTGGTCGATGCGGTGCTCTACCAAGCCGACCTACAGGGCGCCGAGTTCCTGGGAGCCGACCTGAGCGGCGCGGACCTGTCCGAAGTCCAAGCCAAAGGGGCCGGCTTTGGCCACGCCATCCTAAAGCAGGCCCGTCTCAGCGGAGGCCACTTTGAGCGCTGCACATTTAGCGGCGCAGACCTGGAGGGCGCAGACTTGGCGGCCGCAGAGTTTGCCGATGCAAGGTTTAGAGACACCAACCTGAAGGGCGTGGAAGGGATCCGAGCCTCCTTCAAAGGCGCCGACCTCAGTGAGGCGAAAGTACACGGGGCAAACTTTAGAGAGGTGGATCTGCGCCATGCCAGGCTGACCCACATCCGCGGCTACAGCGACGCCCTTTGGATCCTGGCGGACACCCGACACGCCGACTGGCGCGGTTCCAGCCTGTTCCGACGCCACATGATGGACGAAAACTACCTGTACGAGTTCCGGACCAGCTCCAAGGCCAACGCGACCGCTCACGCCATCTGGCAGGCGACCTCGGACTGTGGACGCAGCCCCACCCGATGGGGGCTTTGGACCGGATTCATCGCTGTGTCCTTTGCCGGGATCTACGAGGGCATGGCCATTGACTACGGGGCCCACGAGGCGCCCCTCTCGAGCGTGTACTTCTCCATCGTGACCCTGACGACCTTGGGTTTTGGAGACGTTCTCCCGGCCGATGGATGGGCCCAAGGGGCGGTCCTGGCCGAGGTCATCCTCGGATATGTGATGCTTGGTGGACTACTCAGCATCTTCGCCAATAAAATGGCACGGAGAGCCTAATGTTCGCAGCACTCAAGCGCATGATGGGCGACACCCCCACCAAGCTAGCCGACGTGATCGGGGATGCCCCCCTTCCTAGCTTCCCAAAGGTAGCCAACCAGGCGCTGGACAAGCTGCGAGACCCAAACGCGGCCCTAAGGGACGTGGGCAAACTGCTGGAGCGGGATCCCAACATGAGCATCTGCCTGCTCAAGACGGTCAACTCGGCCGCCTTTGGTCTTCGGCGGCCCTGCGCAAGCCTTGGGCATGCAGCAAGCCTACTGGGCCGAGCGCAACTGGAGGGCCTGGTCTTGGCTGTGGCCGTAAAGTCCACCAGCCCCGAGCGCGTCCCAGGGATCAACCAAACCCGTTTCTGGAAGACTGCAGCTAGGCGGGCAGCCATCGCCCGGTCCATCGCGGCAGTGGTCAGCCCAAGTTTGGCCTCGGAAGCTTTTACAGCCGGCCTGCTGCAGGATCTGGCCGTGCCCCTGATCGCCCAACGCAAGAAGGGCTACAGCGAGGTCCTAGATGCTTGGCACGGAGGCGAGGGAGACCTGGATGATCTGGAGCGGGATCGCTTTGGCTGGGACCACGCCGAGATTGGTGGCCTTCTCGCGAAAAAGTGGACCTTCCCCAAAGGCCTACGGCAGTCCATCAGCGGCCACCACAGCTCCCACGCGGACGCCGCTTCAGGCATCGTAGGCCTACTCCATGAGACGGTAAACGACCTGGACCAGCTCATCGAGAAGGCCCACGTGCGCTACGGAATTTCCCACGACAATGTGGTTCTGGCCATCGCGACGGGGGACGCAGAGGCCGCCGAGCTGCACGCGCTCTGGGCTTAAGCCAAAGCGCGTCGTCCGAAGCTTCGGGCCCGGCTGGAGTGCGGTAGGCTGGAGGCCTAAGGAGCCCTCGCTTGAGCGAACCTCGCCCCTGTCCAGGCTGCAGCAGGCCCAACGCCTCCCATCGCGTGTCTTGCTTGTACTGCGGCCACACCATGCCCAACCCAAGCTCGGCACCCCCACCAAAGCGTCAGCGTCTCTCACGGGAGCTAGACCGGGCGCTCGACAAGGCCCTGCGCGGTGGAAACCTGGGCCAGGTCGAACAGGTCTTGGGCCAAGTGGAGAGCGACGCTTCAACAGCCCCACGGCGTCCTGAACCAAGAGTAGTGCTGGCCTTTGAGCAGCCTTCGCCTGCGCTCCAGGACCCAAAAGAGCTCTTCGAGAGCTTGGCAACCCACACTGCACAAGCCACTGAGCGCTGGGAGGACGACCCCCAGGGAGCACAGGCCAGCTTGGCCCAGGCCAGCAGCATCCTGCGCGACTTACAGGTGCTGGCAAAGGCCCTGCCCGAGCCCGCCCCCATCGCTCTGCCCCCTTTCCGCTTGCCTGTGGCTTTGTTGATTGAGCCGCCCGGAGACCTGGAGCAAGCCCCAGAGCTGGCGCGGGCCCTTGGACTGGACCTGGCCTCGGCCCGCATGCATGCCCGAGCGGCCCATCCAAAGGTCGTTCTACGCTCGGGGGACCTTGGAGACATCCAAGATCGAGCCACCCGATACAGCGCTCAATTCCAGCGACCGGCCCGGCCCATACAGGCCTCGGATCTGCGCGCTATTGGACGCCCCATGACCGCCCTGCGCATCGACCCCACCACCTGGGTGCTGGCCAGTGGGGGGCAGTGGGCCTTGGAGCCGGGCGAGATCCCTCCAGGCGCCGGCAGCGCGTGTGAGCCACCCACCTTTGAGCTGGCTGTTCCCGGCGAAATCATCGTAGCCACCTACCGCCGACGCAGCGAAGGCGTCGTCCCCAGCGGCGAGCGACGCATCACCGTGACCGACCTGCACGGCCCAGACACCTTTGTGCGGGTGGTCGCAGGGCACTGCACCCTGCCGCTGCCGGGAGAGAGCGCGCTGCGGGCCCACCGGGCGTGGCTCGATGCCTTGGACTGCCGGGTGCTTGGCTCACGAAGCTGCGCCCCAGGAGAGCCCCCGGACGCACGGAGCCAGGACCCCTTGCAGGCCACCGGCTGGGCAAACTTTGAGGAACACAGCCGGGGCGCCAGACTGCTGTATATAGGCTGAACAGCGGTCCCTAAACGGAGCGAATAGCAGGCCGGCCTATGGCGTCTATTCGTGGTCGATCCAGTACTTCGAGACCCCAGACTCCCGATGGACCGTCTGGCCCATCATCGGAGAGAGCAGCTGGATGTCGCGCTCACTGGCCAGCTCCACCAGGCGCTCAAGGGGCTGGTCCCAAGCGTGCATGGCCAGGCTGAAGGTGCCCCAGTGCACCGGCATCATGGTCTTGCCCTTGACCAGCTCGTGCACCCGCGCAGCGTTGTCGGGTCCTAGGTGGATGTTGCCCCAGCTTGGGTGCCACGCACCGATCTCGATCATCGTTAGGTCAAAGCCGCCAAAACGCTCCCCGATCTCGGCAAAACCATCGTCCCAAGGGCCGGTGTCTCCGCTGAACCAGGCGCTGCTCTTTGGGCCCTGGATGGCCCAGGAGGCCCAAAAGGTCTCTGCAGCCGCGCTTGGCCCCCGGCCTTGGAAGTGGCGAGAAGGGGTCGCGGTGATGTTTAGCCCCTTGAACTGGGCAGCCTGCCACCAGTCCAGCTCCGTGATGCGCTCCGCCGGCACTCCCCAGGACTCAAGGTGAGCGCCCACCCCCATGGTCGTCACCCACTGGGTCTCGCGCTTCGCGAGCTTGATGATGGTGGGGTAGTCCAGGTGATCGTAGTGGTCGTGGGAGATCAGGATCACATCCAGCGGCGGCAGATCCTCGGGGGCCACAGGTGCAGGATGGAATCGCTTGGGGCCCATCCACGACACAGGTGCAGCACGGGGGCCGAAGACCGGGTCGGTCAGCACCAGGTGGCCGTCGATCTCCAGCAGAGTGGAGCTGTGCCCCAGCCAGGTGATGCGCAGATCCTCGCCCTTGCCCGGCACCAGGCTGCCCTTGGGCGGCATGAAGATGGGATGGGGTTTCTTGGGCTCGCGCTGCTGCTTGCCCGAAATGTATTCCTTGGCCACACTCGCCACATTCTTGAGTTCCTGAGGTGTGTCGATGGCGTTCATGAAGCGCGTGCCATTGAAGTTCGGGGAGTCTTGGATGCGCTCCCGGCGCGCGTCCACCACTGCACCACCCAAGGCGGGGATCCCTAGCATGGCGCCGCAGGCCTGGGCTCCAGTGGCCTGGGCTAGGTTTTGGGGAAGTACAGAGGTGTCCCAGCTCATGATTCGCTCCAGTGAATGCGGTGTCCATCGTATAGCTGCCCGCAAGTCACTCCCCGGCAAGGGCATACTTGCAGCATGAAGCTGAACAGACGGAACTTTGTCCTGGCCAGCGGCGCGACCGCTCTGCTGGCTTGCCGCGACCGCCAATCCCAGGACACCGCCATACCCACGGGCTCTCCGGTGCGTGGCGAGGAGCCAGCTCCCTGGACCGACGCGCCCGGGGAACCCAACGCCAGCATCTTTGCCTGGTCGCTGCAGGTGGGAGACGTGGGACCCGACAACGCGATCTGTAGCTGTCGCAGCTCCTTGGAGACCGGAAGCTTGGTGCTGGTCCAGGCCGAAGGAGACGCTTGGGTACAAGCACAACAAATCCCCGATGTTGTGGCCGAGAACGGCATGCTCCGACACACTCTGCAGGGCCTGGAGCCCGACACCGCCTACCGCTTGGTCTGGACCAGCTCGGATGACACACAGCGCAGCCCCATCGGCCGTTTTCGTACCGCCTTGGCAGAAGACCAGGACCGCGTCGTGGTCTTTGGAGCCAGCAGCTGCTTGGGCTTCACAGGCGCACCCTGGCCCACCTTGAGCCACGCCGCTGAGGCGGAGCTGGACTTCTTCCTGTTGGGCGGGGACACCGTCTACGCCGACGGCAGTGTGGACCGGAGCGACTACGAGGCGGTCTGGGACCAGGCCATGTCCCGACAGGGCTTGGTCGATCTGAGCGCCAGCACCTCTCTTGTGGTGGCTTGGGACGACCACGAGGTAGACAACGACTGGTACGAAGAGGACCTCTCCGAGGGCCAATACCAGGCCGCCCTGGATGTCTTTCGCGAGCGCATGCCTCAAGTCCAGGGGCCCGGAGGCGGTCTGTACCGCTCTCTGAAGTGGGGGCGAACTTTGGAGGTTTTCGTCCTGGACTGCCGCGGAGAGCGGGGCCCAGGCTGGCCACAAATGATGAGTCCTGAGCAGCTCCAGTGGCTGATCACAGGCGTTCAGAACAGCAGCGCCCGCTTCAAGGTGGTGCTCACATCCATCCAAGTCACCGACTGGAGCACCATGCTCCGGGACACCTTGGACACCAGCCGCTGGAGCGGGCATCCTGAGCAGCGTCAGGCCCTGTTGGAAGGAGTCGCGGAGGTGGAGGGTCTGATCTGGGTGACCGGAGACATGCACTTTGGCGCTCTGAGCTACGTAGATCCCGAAGGGGGCACAGCAGCCCACCAAGTCGAGGTCATGGCGGGCCCCTCCGGCTCCACGGTCAACCCCATCCCAGGCTTCTTCACCGGGGATCGCAGCCAGTATCCTCACGTGCTCTCCGAGGTGGAGCTCTGGACCTGGTGCCGCTTTGTCTGCGACGCGGAGCTCGGCACCATCGCCGTGGAGTTCCGGGACAACAACGACGCCATCGTGGCCAGCGAGATCCTGGCGCTGTAAAAGGCACCCACTCTTAAGGTAGGCCATGCCCGAACAGACCGGCTCCGAACTCCACAGCATCAGCATCGGCGACGGCCCCAAGCTCGCCTTGGTCCTGCACGGCATCCTGGGCTCCGGCCGCAACTGGATGAGCTTCGCAAAGTCGATGGTGCAGGCCTGCCCAGAGTGGCGCTTTGAGCTGATGGACCTGCGGGCCCATGGGCGCTCACCCACCTTCACCCCGCCCCATACAGTGGGGGCCTGCGCAGGGGACCTGAAACGCTTCGTCACCGCGCTGAAAGTTCAGGCCGGCCAAGACGCACACCCCAGCGCAATCATCGGCCACTCCTTTGGTGGCAAGGTCGCCCTATCCTACGGGCGCGACTTCTCCGAGGGCCTTGAGCAGGTGTGGGTGCTGGACAGCCCGCCGAGCAACCAGGCCTCGGATGTGGATGACAGCGAGGTCGTGCAGGTGATTCGTGCTCTCCGCAGCATTCGACTGCCCTTGGCCAAGCGGGACGAACTCATCCCACTCCTGGCAGCACACGGCCTAAGCAAGAGCTTGGCGTTGTGGATGACCACCAACCTGAAGCGCGAGGGCAAAGGTCTGGTCTGGCGCTTTGACCTGGACGCGGTAGCCGAGCTCATCGGCGACTACTTTGAGCAGGACTTTTGGCCCCTGCTGCAGCGCCCCCCCAGCGGGCCCACCTGGCACATCCTGCAAGCCGATCGCTCCGAGCGGTGGCGACCTGAAGACGCCCAGCGCATCGCCCAGCTACCCGCTTGGAATCCGGTGCACCACCACACCCTGGCCGACAGCGGCCACTGGGTGCATGTGGACAACCCCAAGGGCCTGGAAGCGCTGATGCTCCCTTGGCTCTCCGGGGAGCGTTCCTAAGGGAGAAGTTAGCCGGTTGCCCGCTGCCGGAAGACCACCGTCCTCCCAGAACAGCCAGGTGACGTAGGCCGGCCACAACCATGATTAAGACCTGGATCCCGAGCAATACACCCTCGGTCAGGCAAGATGGTCCGCGGGAGGCGCCAGCGGAGTGCGACTCCGCAAGGCACGAGAACGAAGGAGTCCGCGAGCATTTCGAGGACGAAGAACGCAGCGGAGGCGAGAGAGAGCAAGCCTCGCATGTGGTCAGTCTGCCTGATCGAGGGTGTAAGTAGCCTGAGCGCCGCTCGGTTGGATCGTCGCGAGAGTCCACAGGAACGCACCGATCGACGAGAGCCAAGAAGCGCATGTCAGCGTGGGGCGGGGTCTTCTCAGCCACCCATTACGGCAGTTCTACCAGGGCCTTTAGCCCATCAGGGGGTTGCGCTGTAGCCGGGATCAGGCTCAGCCACAGTGGCCTCTTCCGTCGTGGCTCCTGAGGTGCCTTGGATCTGGGAGTTCAGCTCGTTGTAGTCGAGTCGGATCCTACCCTCTCCTCCATCTCCCCCGAGCCGAATGTGGGTGGACTCTCCAAATCCGCCTTCGGCCGAGACCGCCCCCGAGGCCAGGGTGAGCACATCCGCAATCAGCCAGACGCTGCCACCTGCGCCGCCGCCTGCACCATAAGTGTAGCTGCCGGTGGACCAGTGAGGCGTGGTTCCGCCAACTGCCGTGATGCCGTCCGCACCCTGTGCGTCGATCTCAAAGGCTGCGATGATGACCATTCCCGCGCCGTCGCCCCCGGGACCAGGGTTGCCGCTGCCCACCCAGACACCGCCTCCGCCAGAGCCAAAGAAGAGGCTGCTCAGGTCCGTGGCGCCGTAGGTGTCTCCGCCGTAGGGCGCCGTAGCGCTGCCGCCGGTCCAGGAGTCGCCATCTGTGGCTCCGCCGGCGTACTCGCCACCGCCGCCGGTGATGTGGGCGCCGCCGCCGCCATAGTTGTTGACCCAGTGCCCGTAGCTCTCGTTGTACGCGGTGCAGGCGCCGTCGCCGTCGCCGTCGCCTTCCCCGGCGTAGGACTCACCCTGAAAGGCATCACAGTTCGACGCGCTGCCTGTGGCCCCGCCGGCGTAGCCCAGCTCGGAGACTTGGATTGCGCCGCCACTCTCGACCGTGACCGTTCCGGTCGCCCGGAACGCCAGCACGCCACCGGTGGACCCGTCCCAGACATCCACACTCAAGGTGCCGGCACTGGTGATGTCCACATCGGTGTACTGGGGGACCCGTTGAACCAGCACGGTCTGGTCGGTCAGATCGGCGTTGCTGCTGTCTCCGAAGGTCACTGAGGGCGTGCTGCTCAAGGTCACATCGGCACCCGAGACACTGGCGACCTCGACAAACTCGTAGTTGCCCACGTTGGTGTAGGCCGAATCCGAACCGTGCAGGTTGATGACCAGCAACTCATCGCCAGCCGCGATGCCATCGGCCGTTCCGTCGAGGGTCAGAACAGCACCCGAGATGCTGTCCACGTTGTAGCCAACCGCGTCCCCGTAGCTTCGCGAGCCGCTTGGGTCGGTGCTCAGGTTGGTGGAGCCGCTGACGCTCAGGGCGCCGTCGCCGCCGGAGCCCACCCAGGTGTTGTCGTCCACCGTCCCGTCGCAGTCGTTGTCCACGCCGTCCAGGAGCTCGCGGGCGCCGGGGTAGGCCTCGGCGTCGGTGTCATCGCAGTCCGTGTCGTCGGCCACGTAGCCAGTGGGTTGATCGCACTCGACATCGCTGACGCTGGCGTCGCCATACGTGTCCGCGTCGGCATCGGCGTACCAAGTGCTGGCGTCCAGGGCGGTGTCCTCGTCGACGGCGCCATCGCAGTTGTCGTCCACCGTGTTGCAGTACTCGTCGGCGCCGGGGTTGATGCTCGCCTCGGAGTCATCACAATCGCTGCTGTCGCTGGTGTAGCCAGAAGGCGCGGAGCAGGCCGAGGTGGTGAAACTGGTGCCGCCATATCCGTCGGAGTCAAAGTCCAGGTAGAAGGTGGAGCCGTCGGTCAGCCCGGGGTCCCCATCGTCGATGTAGCCGTTGCAGTCGTTGTCGACGGTATCGCAGACCTCGGATGCAGCAGGGTTCACAGCCGAGTCGGAGTCATCACAGTCCTGGGCGTTGCCGACGTAGCCAGAGGGCGCCTCGCAGGCGGCCGAAGACGTGCTCGAGTCCCCATAGCCGTCGCTGTCTGCGTCCAAGTAAAAGTCGGCGGCGTCCACAGCAGTGTCGTTGTCGATGGTGCCGTCGCAGTCGTTGTCCACGCCGTCACAGATTTCGGTCCCGTCTGGAGAGACGGACGCATCGGCGTCGTCGCAGTCGCCCGACCTGTCCTCGTACCCGAGGGGAGGCTCGCAGGCGTCCAGAGTGGAATCTCCGCCCCAGCCATCGCCGTCACTGTCAGCGTAGAAGAGCTCCGTGACCCCCTCGTCTATCTGGCCATCACAGTTGTTGTCCGTTTCATCGCAGACCTCTTCCGCGGCGGGGTTGGTGCTGGCGACCAGGTCGTCACAGTCGGTGTCGTCGACCACCCAGCCTGGTCCCGGATCGCACTCGTCCAGAGTGCTGCTGGCGTTGCCGTAGGTGTCCCCGTCCACGTCGGCGTACCAGAGCGTGTTCAGGTCGTTGTCGACCACGCCATCGCAGTCGTTGTCCACATCATCACAGCGCTCTGGCGCGCCCGGGAAGCTCTCGGCGTCCAGGTCATCGCAGTCCCCACCGACCGCTGCATACAGGGCGCCAGGGCTCTCGCAGGAGCGCAGATCGGTCCCGTCCAAGCCTGCGCCGTCGCCGTCCTTGTCTTCGTACCAGGCCGACGCGTCGGTGGCATCGGCGTCGATCACGCCATCGCAGTTGTTGTCCACGCCATCGCAGATCTCTTCTGCGCCCGGGTAGATCGCCGCATCGTCTGGGGCGCAGTCTTCGTCGTCGGGGATACCATCGGCGTCTTGGTCGGTGACCAGAGAGCCGGTGTCCACTGCAACATCTTTGGTTCTACAGGCGAGTGAGAGCAAGAGCAGGAACATGATGGATAGGCCTCCGGGGCAGGAACACTACCAATCCTCGACACAAAGAGGTTGGAAATTCGCTACGCTGCTGCCGTTAGGAGAGACCGATGCTGCTTCTTACAACTCTGACGCTTACCGGCCCAGCCAGGGCTCAAGCCCCACCCCCCATGGTGAACGGGGAGCTCACCAGTGAGCACCCTCAGGTTGGCGCTCTGGTCGTACTGAGCGGACAAGGCGGCGGTTCCTTCTGCTCCGGAACCCTGATTCATCCTGAGTGGGTCCTGACTGCCGGGCACTGCGTCATCCCGGCCGAAGACTATGACAACGCTGGAGCCCGCGTCCTGTTTTACATGGCGCCGAACGTCTACGTACAGGAAGACGTTGTTGGGTACGCGGACGCGGACGAGTTCTACGTTCACCCCACTTACAAGGGCGAGAGTTCGATCGGCAGCGCCTGGGATCTGGGGCTTCTGCATCTGGAGACCCCGATCACGGCGGTCCCTCCCATGCCGCTCAACACGGACGATATGACCGACTGGGTGGGAGAGATCATCACCTTCCTGGGCTACGGCGTCACTTCGGACAACGGCAGCGGCAGCGGAATCAAGCGCAAGACGAACATCCCGATCCGACCCGAGACCAACGACGTGGTCATCTACGCCTATGACCCGGTTCAGAACCTGTGTTCGGGCGACTCAGGGGGCGGCGGCCTCCGCCAGGACGACGCGACGGGTGCGTGGGAGATCGTTGGGGTGAACTCCTTTGTCTTTGCCGTCCAGAGCAGCAACTCCCTCTGCGTCGGCGGTGGCTCCGGCTCCGCCCGCATCGACACCGCCATGGAGTGGATCGAGGGCTACGTGCCACTGGACGAGGTGAGCTTTGGGGCCCCGGCCCTGGACGTGGACGACCCGATGTACATCGATACGGGTGACCCCTCGGACCCCTACGACAACGACATGGTCGCTGAAGAGCCCGGTCTGTTTGGCTGCAGTCAGGTGCCCGGTGGCAGCTCCCTCTGGGTCGTGGCCATGGCCATGGGCGGCTTGCTGCTCCGGCGGCGGGACTGACTTCAGAGCATCAGGACCCGGCGCAGCCGAGCCTACAACCACTCCGCGTCACCGAGCTCTTCTGCGGCATTGGCGGTCTTGCAGCGGCGTTGCCTCCCCACTCTGACGTGTTGGCTGTAGACCAGTCAGAGCTGGCCCGTCAGAGCTACGCCCACAACTTTGCAGAGGCACCAAAGGCTTGGAATATCGCAGGCATAAAAACCCTGCCTTCAAGCGATCTGCTCTGGCTCTCTCCCCCATGTCAGCCCTACACTCAACGGGGCGAGCAGCGGGACTTGGCCGACAAACGCTCTGCGGCGCTGCTTCGGGTCTGCTCGCTGATTCCCGACGCTCAGCCCCGCTCTGTGGGCCTGGAGAATGTGCCCCAGTTTCAGGGGTCTGAGGGCCATGCACGCTTCTTGGAGTCCCTGGATGGCTACCAGATCTGGCAGGGGGTGCTCTGCCCCAGCCAGCTTGGCATTCCCAACAAGCGGCGCAGGTTCTACGTCCTGGCCTCGCGTTTGGGACCGGTCTCAGAGCCTGTCTTGGCACCCGAGAATCTGGGCCTGGGCCAGTACCTGGATCCGCACCCAGATCCCAGCCTCTTCCTACCAGACGAGGACACCACACGCCTACTCGGCGTGCTGCCCATCATCACCCTGACGCAGTGCAGCGAGACCTTCACCAGCGGCTATGGGCGCAGCCTGCTCAGAGCGGGCTCCCTACTGCGCACCTCCGATGGGCGTGTCAGGCGCTTCTCACCCACTGAGATTCTGCGTTTGCATGGCTTTCCAGCAGACTTTGAGCTGGCCCCTGGCTTGGACCGGGTCAAGGAGTACAAGCTGGTGGGGAACAGCCTGAGTGTGCCCGTGGTGCGCGTGCTCTTGCGCGCTTTGGGGCTGGGTCAGTAGACTCAGGGCTTGTTCGCCAAGGCGCGCACATCCGCAGGTGAGAGCCCTTCCGCCAAGCTGCGGGGCTCGGGTGGATGCGTCCCCAGAGAACGGGCCAGAGCACGGCGGCCCAGCCAAGCCAAGGTGCGCCAGCCGTTGTTGCCCGCCTCGATAACCACCTGGTTGGCGCGCTCCTGGGCCGCCGCGCGATCCCCCGCCTCCAGGCCGGCCTGGGCCAGCTGTAGCTGAATCCGCAGCCGCAGCACGGTGGGGGCCAGGTCCAGCACAGCATGGGCACGCTGAACAGCCTTCTCGTAGCCGCGCCGGTCTCCAATGCGGGCAGCACAGCGGGCCTGAATGGCGGCCGCCAGGGCAGACTCCACGGGTCCGATGGGCGCCTCGACCCGGTTCAACGCGCGGCCCACCCGGTCCAGGGCAGAGCTGGCCGCAGCGCGGGAGTCCGGCCGCTTGTCTAAGGTGGCCACGGCGCGCCAGAGGTGGGCCACACGGCGCTCATGGGGCCGGTCTTGGGCGCGGGCCAAAGCAACGGCATCGGCCAACCGGGCCTCGGCCAAGCGCAGCTGGCCCTGCTCCAACAAGATCAGTCCCATGCCGGCCTGAAGATCCATCTCCAGCGTGGGGTTTCGCTCCGCACGGGAGCTCTTGATCAAGGCCTCGCAGGCCCGACGCGCCCCAGCGAGGACCCCCGAGAGGTGCAGGTCCATGGCCAGGTTCAAACGCTGACCAGGCTCTTGCTCCCCACGCGCTGGACGGGCTGGCGCGTCCTCGGCCCGGGCATCACCACAGGCCACCAGGTGGTGGTGGGCCTCGAAGTGCATCTCTCGATCTTCAAGGGCCAGCGCTGCCCGACGGTGCATGGCGTTCAGGTCTGGCAGGGCCTGCAGCGCTGCGCGCGCCACCAAGCGGCCGACCGGTGTGCTCCTGGAGGCGTGGGTGCGCAGCAGGCCTTCCTCCTCCAGCAGCATCAAGATGTCCTTGCACGGGATTAGGGCGACCTCCTCGACGAGCGCACGATCCGGCGGCTGGCGCAGGATGCAGACCGCGCAGAGCACGTCGAGCGCCTCCAAAGGGAGCTCCTCCACAGCCTCGATCAGGCGGCCTGGAGGCTCCAAGGGCACAGGCAACTCCAAGACCTTGCCCTGGCGGTGCTCGGCCAAGGTCGCCAAGAGCCAAGCGGGATGCCCACCGGTGGCCCGGTACAGGCGCTCGGCCACC
This sequence comes from Cognaticolwellia sp., assembly GCA_047621545.1. Lineage (GTDB taxonomy): Bacteria > Myxococcota_A > UBA796 > UBA796 > CAJQPC01 > CAJQPC01. The sequence continues at coordinate 29,270 of JBLHMA010000001.1, forward strand.
AGGTGCGGCTCGGGGGTGTCGGGCCCCATGGAGACCACGGTACGGCGCAGATCCGCTGGGCCGACTGGCTCCAAGATGATGCGCACCGTCTCCACGTCGTCGGGCAGGCGAAAGCGGGTGGCGATCGCCATGACCTCGCCGGCGCGCATCCGCCTTAGGCCGGCCGTCAGTGTGGGTTTGTCTCGCGCCACCAGGAGCGGCACCCCCAGAGTGCCAGCCAGCTCTTCGGCCACCTCCAGCAGCCAAGAACGCCCAGATCCCGACACTCCCACAGACTGAATGGCCACCGCACGGCCCTGTTTGACCTGTTGCAGAGCCTCGCGAACCGCGTCCACGTACCGCTGCCGTCCAGCGAGAGGAGGAGGCGCCTTGGCCCCGCCCGTTGCCTGGAGAGCGCGCTTGGCCTGGCGGGCATTTGCTGGGCGGTCCTTGGCTTTCTTGGCCATCAACTTGAGAATGGCCAGCTCGAGCGCTGGGGGCACGCTGGGGTCGATGGCGCTGGGCTGCGGGATAGGCTCGTGCAGATGGGCGTAGACCACCTTGTCCCGCTCACGCCTGGGGTAGGGCGGCTGGCCGGTCAGCAGCGCGAACAGGGTGCAGCCCAGCCCATATAGGTCCGCGCGTCCGTCCACCGGCTCACCGCGCAGCTGCTCGGGGGCGCAGTAGTTGGTCGTGCCGATCAGAGTGCCGGCGCGGGTGCGCTCCAGCTCCTCGGGATCCCGAATCACCCCAAAGTCGGAGAGCGCTACACGCCCGTTGGACTCCAGCAACACATTGGAGGGCTTTACGTCGCGGTGCACGATGTCCAGGTCATGCACAACGGCCAAGGCATCGCAGAGGGCCACTCCAATGCGCTGGGTCTCGCGGTAGCGCTCGTGGGCTGGCCGCAGACGCAGCTTGTCGGCGTACACGAACAGGTCCTGGCCTTCGACATACTCGATGACCATGTAGGGGCGGCCCTCGAAGTGGCCATCGTCGATGTAGCGCACGATGTTGGGGTGCTTGAGGCGCTTGAGCGCACGGATCTCCCCGGCAAAGCGCTGGACCACCCGGCCGGTCCCCTTGTCGAGCCACTTGACCGCAACCTCGACCCCGCGGGGGTCCACAGCCAGGTAGACCGCAGCCATACCGCCACGGCCCAAGAGGCGTAGAGGCAGGTAGGGGCCAATGGCCTCTGGGAAGGTGCTCGTTTGCTCAGACATTCGGACCTGACTCTATTCGGATGCGTAGGCCTGTGCGGGCAAGGAACAGAACCGTGACCGGAGACAAGACGGAAGAAGAGAAGACCGGCATCGGGGGGGTGTGCGCCCTCTGAGACCTATGATTTCGCCCGCGATGCATTTTGATGCTCGACAAGGATCACTCCACCCTATAGAACAATCGTGGGTTGAGTCTTCGGATTCCCCAGAGCTGGCCCTGTATGCCCCCCCATTGGGGTCAGCTCACCCTTCCGGGACTCAACCGGACCCGGCCTCACAGCTTCCCAGCCAGCTCCGCTGCAATGGCGTTCGCTTCCCGCGTCCAGCCTGCGGCATCGGCTGGCTTGACGGCCAAGCTGGCCAACAGGCGCCGCGCTTCCAGATCCATCAGCTTTAGCCCCCGTGCCGCGCAGAGATGCGCTGCTGACCGGGCCACGCGCTCCGCGTCGCTCACATCTCCCAAGACCTGATGGGCGCGGGCGCACTCCATGAGCACGCGGGCACGCCTGGGGACCGGCAAGGCGTCGGCGCTACGCTCGGCGGCCTGGAGCATTCGGCGGGCGTCTCCGGCGTCTCCGGTCAGGGCACAGGCCCAGGCGCTCAGGGCCACGATGGCGGGGCCGTAGGACTCGGGATCCTGGCGCTTGGCCAGGTTGCGCGCGATGGCCAGGTGGGCCTCAGCCGTAGTGGGATCCTCGTGACGAGCGGCCAAGCGTGCCAGTGACCAGCGGCAGGCGATGGTCTCCTGGTGCACCCCGAGTGGCTGGACCTCAGAGAGTGCCTGGCCCAGCGCCTTGCGGGCCTCGCCGTCCTCGCCCGCTTCCAGAAGGGCGTCGCCCAGAACCCGCAGAGCGGTGCCCCGACCCACCCGGAAGTGGATCTCTTCTGCTTCGGCCTGGGCCCGGCGAGCCGTGCGCTCAGCTTCCTGCAGACGACCCTGCCACGTTCGCATTTCAGCCAGGTTGCACAGCGCGACACATCGGCTGGCTTTCTGGCCCAGCTCCTCAAAGAGCTTCTCAGCACTGGCAAGCCCGCGCGAGGCCAGATGGATCTGCCCCCGGGCCGCTTGGGCCGCCGACAGGGCGACCTGAAGATCTCCGCGGATGACCGCGCGTGGCGCCGCCAAGAGCAGCCCTTCCTCCGAGAGCTGCTGCACAGCGTCGAGATCCCCAGCTTCCCAAGCGAGCGCTGCCCGAGCGTAGAGAGCCTGGGCCACTGACTCCCGCAGCCGCCCTTCGCGGGCGTCGACCAAGGCTTGATCGGCCTGTTGAATGGCCAACTCGGGTTTCTCCAAGCGCGCCAAGACCCGAGCCAGGGTGCAGCGGGCGTTCACAGACTCGGCGCTGGCTGGCAGCTTCTCGGCCGTACGAAGCAGAGCCAAGCTAGTCTTCTGGCAGTCCTCCCACTCTCCGCGCAGGTAGAGCACCTTGAGGCGCACGTCCAAGAGCGTGATGCGGGCAGCCACAAAGGCCGCCTCGGAGAGATCCGTGCGGGCCATCTCCTCCACCGCCATGGCCCGGGTGCTCAAGTCCCACGCGATGGCCGGCAAACTGCGGCCCTGCATGCGGTGGGCGGAGTCGGTCAGGTAGACAAAGGCCTTTCCGGCGTTTCCGGCCAGACGAAAGTGCTCACCCACCTGCTCCAGATGCCGTGGCTGGTGCTCGGCAGCCACTTCCAAGGCGGCGGCCAGAGCCTCGTGGAGGCCAGCCCGGTCTTGGGAGTCCAGGCCTCGGTAGACCACGTCCGCAAGCAAACGGTGAGAGCACTCGTGCAGTACGGCGCTGCCACGTCGTTTTTCGCGGATCAGACCGCTTCCAATCAGAGCATCGAGCTGGTCGAGCACCTCGTCTTCGTCCTTGTCCAAGACCTCCAAGAGCAGATCCAGGTCCAGAGATCCGCCGGCGACCGCCAAGACGTTGAGGACCTCTCGCGCTTGGTCTCCCACAGCCTGCAGACGTTGGCGCACGACGGCCTGTACACCCCGAGGGATCTCCAAGTGACCGGTGCGCACCTCTTCCGTGTCCGCGCTCAGGCGCAGGCCCTTGGTGGTGGAGGCGATCAGCCCCGACTGGAGCAGGGACTCCAAGAACTGGGTGATGAAGAGGGGGTTGCCCTCGGTCTCGGCGTGCAGGCGCTTTGAGAGCACCTCGCCGCGGGGACTCTGGCCGATCAAGCTCTCGACAAGCTGACCCACGGCGTACTCGGAGAGGGCCTCCAGGCGTACCTGGCGGGGGGCCACACCCAGGTCCTCCCCATCCAGAAGACGCTCGGTGTCCTGGCGGAGCTGGCCCTCTTGAGCCGAGAGCACGACCAGGAGCGGCAAGCCGGCGCCCACAAGGCTGCGGGTCAGGGTCGAGAGCAGCTCTACGCCGCGTCGGGGCAGCCGATGCACGTCGTCAAAGAGCAAGACGCGGGGTCCCTCGTCCAGCAGCTTGGCCATGACAGGTCGCAGGCGATCGGTCAGGCGGTACAGGGCGTCGCCCTTGGCTCGGCCTTCGCGTAGCTCGGTCACCGCCTCCTCCAGCTCGTGGGCGTGGGGGGCGTCCTGGAGCACCTGCTCACACAGATCCAAGAGCCCGTACAGGCTCTCCGCGTTCGGCTGCAGACGGTGATGGGGAATGCCGATAGCGCCGGCCCGGTCCTGCATCGCGTCAAGGAGTCGGCTGCGGCCCATGCCCACTCGCCCGCGCAGGCTGACCACGTTGCCCTCGCTCCGGGTCAGACGATCCACCGCGCTGTTGAGCAGCTCCAGCTCCGCGCCACGGCCAACGATGGGCGGCACCCAATCCTGACCTTCATCCTCCCGACCCGGCTGCAGCTGCTCCAAGCGGTAGAGGATCTCTCGGGCAGATTGGAAGCGCTCTTTGGGCTGCTTCTGGAGCAGCTTGGCGCAGATCTCGTCCAAGTGCCTGGGCACCTGAACTTCGAGATCCCGGGCCGAAGGTGGGGTCTGCTTGGTGTGCGCTTCCAGGTAGCCAGCCATGTCCTTGGCATCGAAGGGGCGGTAACCCGTGAGCATCGCAAAGAGCAGGATGCCCAGGGAGTACAGATCCGAGCGGTGGTCGATCGGGGCGCCGGTGATCTGCTCCGGGCTGGCGTAGGCCCACGTTCCCACCAGGGTGCCGCTCTTAAAGGCGTCGTCTGGATCCAGATCCTTCACAATGCCAAAGTCGGTTAACTTGGCCCGTCCATCTTGATCGATCAGGATATTGCTGGGTTTCAGGTCCCGATGCACCAACCCTTTCTGGTGTACATGCGCCAGAGCCCTGCAGAGATCGACAAGGATCTCCTCGCAGCGTGTCCAGCGGTCTTCGGGGTTGTCCAGATAGCGGAAGCTCCGGATGGTCTGGTGCAGGTCCTTGCCGTCCACGTACTCCATGCAGATGTAGGGCTGCCCGTGCAGATCGCCGTAGGCATCCACCCGGATGACGTTGGGGTGTCGGATGCGGGAGAGCGCCCGGAACTCTCGGCGGAAGCGCTGCAGAGCGGAGCCCGTGTTCAGCCTGCTGCCCTTGAGGATCTTCAAGGCCACTTGATCCTCGTTCGGGTCCCGCGCCAAGACCACATCGGCCATGCCCCCCGTACCGATCCTTTTGACGTATACGTAAGCCCCCAAGCGCCCGCCTGGAGCAATGCGGGTGTCGCCGATCTCGAGCACGTCGGTGGAGGGCTGTGTCACGGGAGCAGTGTAACTGCGAGTACGTCAGCGGACCCCAAGTTGAAACGGTAGCGTGCCCGTCCCCCAGGAGACTCCTTGCAAAGTACGGTAATTTGGACGGTCGGTATGGCCTTTGACGCCTCGCGCGACGGGCACAGCCTGGCCATGGACGCCACGCCAAAAGACGGAGGCGACGGCGCCGCCCCAAGCCCCAAGGATCTGCTCTTGGCGTCCCTGGCCGGCTGTCTGGGCATCAGCGTGTTGTCGATCCTGCAGAAGATGCGCATGAGCCCGGACTCTTTTGTCGTCCATATCGATGGCACCGAGGGCCAAGAGCACCCGAAGGTGTTCACCGAGATCACGGTCACCTGCAAGTTTTCCGGACAGCTTTCAGCCGATCGCCTTCTGCGAGCCGTGCACCTGAGCGAGTCGCGCTACTGCCCGGTGAGCGCGATGCTGGCCCAGAGCTGCCCAGTGAACACGGTGGTGGAGCTCAATGGGGAGCGGGCTTAGGCACCGTAGGCGCTGCGTCAGCCCGGAAACAGCCCCAGCCTCTGCAACCTGCCCACAAATCCCCGGCGTAGCTCCTCCGGCATGCCCGAGAGCTGCCTTTGCACCAGCTCGCGCAGCTCCTGACTCGGCGGCACGCCTAGTGCCCCAAGGCAGAGCAACGACTCCATGCGAAGCGACGCCATTCCCGGCCCCTCACACAGCTCTGAGCAGCGCTTGGCGTGCCCCATGGCCGCTCCAGAGGCGCCCTCGCGAATCATCGCCCAGGCCCGATACAGCTCCCAACGGGCCGCATCGACCAAGGTGGCCGGCGCCGCATCCAGAGCGGGCAGGCCGCGCACGGAGGAAGGCCCCAGGATCTGGAGCGCCAGGTTGTGCAGCAGGTCCTGTCCCACCGCGTCCAAGACTGGGTCCCCAGCCTCCTGGGCGATGAGTCCGGGCAGCATCGCATGGCACTCGTCCATGTTGCCAGCGCTCATGTACGCCTCGGTCAACAGCAGCTGAGAGAGCGAGAGTAGATCAGCTTGCTCGACAGATTTTGCCAAACGCAGAGCCTGCCTTCCGCGATCCAGCGCGACCCGCAGCCTTCCGTCAAGCAAGGCCAGGTTGCCGCTGTAGAGCAAGCACAGCGCCAAGTCCCGAGGGGCCTGGTCCGGCAGCTTGCGCTCGGCCAACTCCAGCGCTCGCGCGGCGCGAATCAGGCTGCCAGCGCGCAGCTCCAGATGCCCCAAACCCAAGAGACAGCGACCCTCCTGGGCAGGTTCTCCGCTGCGACGGGCGGCGGTCAGAGCCTCCTCCCAGGTGCGCGCCGCGTCCGCCCGGCGGCCGTCCTGCAAAAAAGCCTCGGCCAAGGCACGGATACAGGCGTGGCGAACGGCGGTGTTCTGGGGGAGCACCGTCAAGGCGCCCTGCAGGTGTGTTCGGGCAGCGCTTGGATGCCCCATTGCGAGCAGGGCCATGCCCAAGCGCGCCTTGGTCTCAGCGCCAAGCAGGTCCGTACTGGACAGCTCCAGAGCCGCCTGCAGCGCCAGTCCGGCCTCGTCCGCGCGACCCAGCTCCAAGAGTGCGTGGCCCTGCAGAGCCAGGAGCTGACGCATGAGTTCCTGCTGGCCAGCATCCTTGACCAACCCCCGGACCTCCAAGGCCCGCTCAGCCAATAGCAGGGCGGCGCTTACCCGGTGGCGGCGCATGCTCCATTGGGCGGCCCGAGCCAACAACGGCCAGGCCTGCTCGGACTCGCCAGCCCGCAGAAAGTGGGTGGCAGCGCGCTCCGCTACCGAACCTTGTCGGCGGCGGTGCTTACGGATGAGCAGCTCTGCGGCGGCGCGGTTTAGGCGTGCCCGGTCACTCCCATCCAGGCCCTCGAGTACGACACGTTGTGTGTCCTTTCGGGCAAAGCGCAGCTGCTCTTGTAGTCCCTCACCGGCACGGAGCACGATGGGATCCAAGGCCTCGGTGCCCAGGGCCCGCGGACCGCCGGGACACAGCCCCGCGATCAGGCCCAGATCGGCCTCGCCGTCTAGGATGGCTAGGGCCTGCAGGGCCCTACGCTGGGTAGGCTCCAGCTCTACCAGGATGCCCTCGACAAGCTCCCTGTGCGCCTGGGGAACCGGCAAGTCCCCACCGCGCACCCGGGCACCTGGAACGGTGAGCTCCAGAGCGCCATCGCTGCGCTCACGCAGCCAGCCGGCCTCGTGAAAGGCCTGAACAGACTCCAGGATCGCTCTTGGGTTTCCGTCACACCAGCTGTGCAGGCGCGCACCTGAGAGGGTGGCGGCTTTGCCGGCAAAGCCTTGGTCCCGGAGCAGCGTGATGGTGGCCTTTCGGGAGATGGGACCGCAGTCCAAAGGTTCGGACTGCACATCGATCAGCAGGCCCGCACTCAGGCGCTCCAGCAGGTAGCTAGTGTCCTCGCTTAGGGGACTGTTCACCTGCCCGGTCAATCCGTAGATCACCAGCAGACGGCCACGGGAACGGGTGTCCCGCAGCAGAGCCTCCAGAGCCCCAATCTCCGGACGCTTTGCCGCATCCAGATCGTCGATAAGCAACACCAACGGTTGCTCCAGCCCTTCTCGGAGCAGGGGCTCGACGTGCTCCTTGATGGTGTTGGAGAGTCCCCCTTCACAGGGCAGCTGCACCCCATGGTGGACCAAACCGAGCTCCAGGGCCTGCTCCTCGATGGCGGCCAACAGCACGCTGCGACCGCTCCCTGGCAGTCCCAAAAGCGCGACCTCACCGCCCTCTCCCCGGCGCAAGCCCTGCAGCCGCTGGCCGCTCTGACGCAGCAGCTCATCTCTGCCGTGCAAGCGCAGGCTGGTCTGGGCTTCGGGAGCGTCCAGGGCCTCGATCACCTCTATCGCCGATTGAGGACGCTGGGCGGGATCCTTTCGCATCAGCTTCATGCACAAGCGAGAGAGCTTGCGCGGGCAACGGGGATCCACCTGCAGGGGTGGCGGTGGGTCCTCCATCAGGTGCTTGGCCAGGTAGCCGGCGATGGAGTCGGCCTCGACCGGGCGGCGTCCCGTCAGCATCACGTAGAACACAGCGCCCAAGGCGTAGAGATCCACGCGCGGGCTGATCTCATCCTCGGTGATCTGCTCGGGGGCCATAAACGCCACCGTACCCACCAGGTGCCCGGCCATGGTCAGGTTGGTGGTGAACTGGTCGGGGGCTTTGACCGAGCCAAAGTCGGTCAGCTTGGGCAGGCCCTCTCGGTCAACCAGGATGTTGCTGGGCTTGATGTCGCGGTGAACCAAGCCCTTCTCATGGATGTGGGCCAGGGCTGAGCACAAGCCGCGCAACAGACGGGCCGCTTCCCCAAAGCGGTCCATTGTAGGCCGCTCGTCCCATCTCTTTAGCAGCGAATCCAGAGTTCCACCGCCCACATACTCCAGGGACAACCATGGGTATCCCTGCTCTTCTCCAGATGAAAGCACCTTGACCACGTGTGGGCTATCCATCAGCTTCATCGCGATGAACTCACGGTGAATGCGGGTCACCTGCTCGGGGGTGGTGCGGTTGGGGCTCATGACCTTGACGGCCACCTCGCCCTCGGGACCCTGGGCTCGCCAAACAGTCGCAAGACCACCGGAGCCCACCCGCTCCAAGAGACGGTAGGGGCCTACCACAGAACCAGGACCTGGGGGTGGTCCCAGGTGTCGGGGGCCATTGCGCACACTCATGCCCAAAGTCTACCGCGATCCCAGCGTCAATCCGCCGCACCGCCGTCTACATCCCGTGGTTAGCTTCACCTCATGCCGTCTTCCCGACCCGAATGGCTCGCTGACCGGCGCGCCGCCCAGCGTTTTCTGGTGCAGCTCAGGTGGGCGGGCATGGCCTTAGTCGCAGTCGCAAGCGGCATCGCCATGTTCCTGGATCGCAGCCTGAGCCCTTGGCCCTTGCTGATTCCAATCGGCCTGCAAGCCATCTCGAATGTGGCCCTGCACCAAGCCACCAAGCAGCTGCCGGCGCCAAGCTGGCTCGCCACCGGGGCGCTGGTCTTCGACGTGGTCTTATTGACCCTCGTGCTCAGTCTCAGCGGCGGCGCGATGAACCCCTTCTCGGCCAGCTATCTGACCTTGATCGTAGTGGCCTCGCTCATCCTGCAGCGCGCAGGGGTCGTCACCGTGGTGGTGGCCTGCGCGGTGCTATACGGCAGCCTGTTCTTGCTGCCCGCCGCCGGCCACGCCGCCCAAATGCGCGGACATCTACTGGGCATGTGGCTGGGTACCGGATTGGTCGGCGCCTTTGTCTCGGTGGCGATCCTGCGCTTCCGGCGCGCACTGGCCAACGCCGAGGCCGAGCTGCTTGATGCACAAGTCAGCCAAGCCCGAAGCGCCCAGCTCGCTGCCCTGGGAACGCTAGCCGCCGGTGCCGCCCACGAGCTGGCCAGCCCCCTGACCACCGTGGCCGTCATTTCCAAGGAACTAAGTTTGCGCCTGGAGAACTCACAGGACAGGGAAGACGCCCAAGTTCTCCGCGAGGAGGTTGACCGCTGCCGTGAAATCCTCTCCCAGATGGCCGTTCAAGTAGGCAGCTCACCGGCAACCAGCACCGCCCCCATCGCCATAGAGACACTCTTGGAGCACGCCCTACAAGGCATCGCCCCAAATCCCCGCGTCCGGGTCGAGCTGCAACCCGCAACCATTCGTGTGCCAAAAGACCTGATGGCCCAAGTCGTCCGCTCCCTGGTGCGGAACGCCCAGCAGGCCTCCGGTCCAGAACAGTCCGTCTTGCTGCAGGTGAAAACCAGCCCTGAACACGTGGAGATCCGCATCGAAGACCACGGCCACGGCATGAGTCCCAAAGTCTTAGAGCGGGCCACCCAGCCCTTCTTCACCACCAAGGAGCCAGGCCGCGGCATGGGCTTGGGCCTGTTCGTCGCCGACTCTGTGCTGCGCCAGCTTGGCGGCACCCTTACCCTGGAGAGCATGCCCGAGCAGGGCACCACCGCCATCCTCTCCCTACCCACGGAGAACCCATGAAAGAGAGCATTCTGGTTGTAGAGGACGATCTGCGTCTGGCCAGCGCCATGGCCAACGCTCTGGAACGCCGTGGTCACCCCACCTCGGTCGCCCATGATGCAGAAGAGGCCATCGAGTCCATGGCCGAGTTTCCCAGCGACTGGGTTCTGCTCGACCTGAAGGTTCCTGGCGCCAAAGGCTTGAGCATCCTGGCCGAGCTGATGCACCGAAATGTGCCTCCTCAGGTGGTGCTGCTCACTGGCTTTGCAAGCTTGGCCACCGCGGTGGAGGCCGGCGCTCTGGGCGCGCTCCAAGTCCTACAGAAACCAGCCGACGCAGACGAGGTCTTGGCAGCCTTTCAGCACGCCACCAGAGACCAGGATCTAACCGCCCCGACCCTGGCTCGGGCCGAGTGGGAACACATCCAGCGGGTGCTGGAAGAGTGCGGCGGCAACATCTCCCAGGCGGCCCGGATTCTGGGCCTGCACCGGCGCACCCTCCAGCGAAAACTAGGGAAGGATGCGCCGAAGCGCTGAGTCGAGGGTGAACCAGGGTCTGAGCTGCACTCAGGCCTTCTGGCGATCCATCCAACGCAGCACCGCTGGGTACGCATCTACCCTTTACACCCTCGATCAGGCAGACTGACCACATGCGAGGCTTGCGCTCGCACGCCTCCCACGGATCATCTTGCCTGACCGAGGGCGTATCAGCCGTGCGCGATACTCGCGCACACAGCCATGAGACGCTTACCGTCCTCGCGGCCCAAGTTGGCCGACAAGGTGCGGGCCAAGGCCCGAGAGACCCGCCCATGCATGGAGACGCTGGCATCTTCCTCGGAGAAGCGGGCCAACAGGCAGTGGGACTTGAGGGCGTAGAAACGGAAACCACAGGTCTCCGCTTGGCTCAGCGCCTCCTTGGCGCGCTTGTTCGCCTCGAAGAGCAGTCCGCTGGCTCCAAGCGCCCACGCTGCAATGAGATCCAAGCGAATGCGCTGGTGCGGCCAGGGCCTACCCACATTGGCGTAGGCCAACTCGACTGCAGCGAGCACCTGCTCCGAGGGAGCACCACGCTCGGCCAAGAGGCGGCCACGCCAGGCCCGAACCAGAGGACCGAAGCCCTCCAAGTCGTAGCGGCCCAGAAGCTCTTCGACCCGCACCAGCTCGCGTTCCACCTCGTCCAGGCGACGCTCGCGCAGCGCGATACGAACCAGAGTGATGCGCACGGCCAGTTCGTCATCGTGCCGGTGTAGCCGTTCGCTGAGCATCAGGGCTTCCGCCGCGGACTCACGGGCATCTGCCAGGCGCTCCAGATCCACCAAGACCAGGGCACGGTACTGCAGGCCGATGGCCACGCCGTTCTGGTAGCGGGTCTCCCGAGCCTGGGAGATGGTGCGATCGGCCAGCTGCATGGCCCGGCGCAGGTTGCCCGTGCAGTGACACAGCTCCACCAGGTTTACCCGGGCCACCATCAAAGGCCCCAGCTTGCCCAAGCGAGAAAAGGTCTCTACCGACTGCTCCAGGTATTTCCTGGACTCTGCCGCTTGACCCTTGCACAGGGCAACCAGCCCCAGGCCGGTGTAGCCCTGGGCCAATGCCTCGTCGTCATGCACCGCGCCCGCCGCGCTCAGAGCCTCCAGCCAGTGCTGCCGGGCCCCGTCCAGGTCCCCCCGGTTCCAGCGCACTGACGCCATGCCGTGCAGGGGGGCGACCTGCAGAGTGGTGTCCCCCAAGCGGCGCGCCATGGACAAGGCCTCGGTGTAGCGGTCCTCGGCGGTGTCCAGATCTACGTCCCGGCGGGCGGCGGAGCCCAGAGCTGCCAGAGTGCGTGTGCGTAGGCGCTCATCGCCGATGGCCAAGGCCAGCTCGTCGGCCTGATACTGGTCCAGATCCGCCTCTTCACTGCGCCCAAGATGCTCCATGGCCTGTCCACGGCGCAGCAGCAGCGTTGCCAGCGCCCTGTCGGCGTCCTCCAAGGTCATGTACTCGCGGGCGTCGGGCTCCACGGCCAGGGCCCGGTCGTAGAAGACCTCGGCCTCCCCCACAAAGCTGCGGTCCTGAAGACGGATGCCCGCACGTAGCAGGTAGGGGTAGGCCTTGGCGGGCAGCTCTCCCTGCTCGAAGTGCCATGCAATGGCCTCGACGACGGTGGAGATCCGGTGCCTGTACAGACGCTCCAACGTGGCCCCAAGCCGGCGGTGCAGTTGCCGCCGCAGTTGATCGGGCATCCCCTCCAGCAAAATGTCCTGCAGCCTAGGCCTGGCCAGCTCGTAGAGCTCATCCATGCCGCCTAAACGCGCCCGAATAAGACCGTGGTCCAGAAGCGCTTCAAGCTCCAGGAGGAGCTCAGTCTCGGTGGTGCGCAGGGCTTCGAGTAGGGCGTCTAAGGTGAGTTCTTGCCCGGAGACGGCCAAGACACGAGCCACCGCAAGCGAGGACGGACTGAGCTTGGTCAGCCGCGCACGCAGAGCGTCCCGAATGCTGGCCGGGATGGGCAACCGGGCCTGGGCAACCAGCGCCGTATCCAGCTCCAATCTATAGCCAGTCTCGGCTGGCTGAATGACCCCCTGGGCCACCAAACCGCGAATCATCTCGGCGATAAAGTGCGGGTTTCCCTCGCCTTCTCGATGCAGGCGAGTCGCAAGGGTGCGGGAGCGCTCATCGTCTGGAATGAGCTGAAGCAGCATCTCCTCGACCGCGGAGATCGAGATGGGCTGCAGGGAGAGCACCCGAGGCGCGATGCCACTGGCCGTGTCCTCGAACAGCCCAGCCAGGGGGTCCAGCACCTCGCCTGCCTTTCGACCCAAGACGAAGAGGATGGGGTCGCTGGAGAGGTGCAGGTGGTTGCGGAGCAAGAACTCCAGCATCGCCACCGCGCCCCGACGGGCCCGGTGAACCTCGTCCAAGATGATGACCAGCGGCATGTGCTCCCGCAAGAGATCGCGGGTGGCCGTGAGAAGCTGGTAGCGCTCCAAGGTGCCCTGGGCCTGACCGAAGGCCACATCCAGAGGAGCGGGCAAGACCGTCAGCTTTAGGTCTGCGAGGATGCCGTCAAACCCACCGAACTCGTGGTCGTCGCGCCCACAGCGGCCCGCGAGAACACGAAGACCCAAGCTTTCGGCACGCTCCTGCACGACCCGCAGCAGCGCGCTCTTTCCAAAGCCGGGGGCGCCCTCCACCACGATGGAGCCACCGCGGCCATTCTGGAGTTGGGAGAGCGCCTCACGCAGCTGGGCGAGCTCAGAGACCCGGCCAACCAAGCGAACGGGAAAGCGCTTTAGATCGACCGCCGCACGCTGGTGCTGATCTAAGACCGAGAGCAGGTGCCTTGCGCTACCGTAGCGGGCCACCGGGTCCTTCTCAAGCAGCCGCATGCACACCCCGTCCAAGTGAGCGGGCACCGTGGGGCTCACTTCTCGTGGAGACCGCGGTACTTGATGCAGGTGCTTGTCCAATAAGCTCGCCACCGAGTTGGCCTGAAAGGGCCTCCGGCCGGTCAGCATGTAGTAGAAAACCGCGCCCAGCGAATACAGGTCTGCCCGCGCGTCGACCCGGCCGTTGCCAATCTCTGCGGAGATCTGTTCCGGGGAGATCCAGGCCACCGTACCGACCATCTCACCGACGGTGGTCAGCTCTGCGCCAGGCATATGCACCACACCAAAGTCCATCAACACCGCTCGACCACTGGCGTTGACGCGAATGTTACCGGGGGTCACGTCCCGGTGTACCAGGCCTTGCTCGTGCACAGCAGCTAAAGCCTGAGCAACTTGTACCAGGAGGGTCTCGCAGCGAGCGTAGCGCTTCTCCGGGGGAAGCTCCGCCCAAGCCAAAACCTCGGCCTTTAGATCTCGGCCGTCCAAGCATTCCATGGTGAACCACAGGCGGCCCTCGTGCTCACCATTCTCATTCACCCGCAGAATATGGGGATGTTTCAGCCCTTTCAGAGTCTGAAATTCCGCCACAAAGCGCTGCCGAAGTTCGGTGGAACTCAGTCCGCCGTGCAGCAGCTTTAGAGCCTGGAGGGAGCCATCTCGGCTGTCGCGCACCCGCAGAACGGTCGCCATACCGCCACGACCCAGAGTCTCCAGGACCTGGTAGTGGCCAATGCTTGCACCTGGTGAGGTGTCCGGCTCTGGTGGTGGGGGGGCCATCGTCTCGCCCTAAAGTCCGGTGTGACTGCCGTGTAAGAGGAACCCGGCTTATAGTGCGTATCCCGCTGATTCAACCCCGAAAAGCCCCGCCAGGAAAAGGACCTTCCGTGCAAGTCGAAGCCTACGCCGCCACAGACATCGGTCCCGTGCGGGACAACAACGAAGACGCCTGGCTCATTGACCTGGATGGCGGCCTATTGGTCGTCGCCGACGGCATGGGTGGACACGCCGCGGGAGAGGTGGCCTCGGCCATCGCTGTCGAGACCGTTCAGGAGATCCTAATGGGTGGCGAGGATCCCGACGAGACCCGCCTCTCCACCACTGTGGACGACCCCGCCGACGCCCTGCGCGAGCGCCTGCGCTACGCCATGAACCAGGCCAGCGTAAACATCCGCCGGGAAGTGGAACGCAATCCCAAGCATTCCGGTATGGGCACCACCTTGGTAGTCGTCGTCTTGGACAGGGACCAGGCCCACTTGGCTCACGTGGGCGACTCCCGCGCATACCTGTTCCGCGATGAACGCCTGATGCGCCTGACCCGTGACCACACGGTCGTGCAACAAGAAGTGGACGCCGGGCGCCTGACCCCCGAACTGGCCCGCATTGTTCCCCACAAGAACATCCTGACCCGCAGCGTTGGGTTTCACGGGAGCGTGGAGCCGGACACAAGCACACGCTCGCTGATGCCCGGGGACGTTCTCGTTCTGTGCAGCGATGGACTGAGTGACCCGGTCGAGGACAGCACGATCGAGGCGATCTGCGTGAAGACCCACATCGAGGACCTGGCGGGCACCCTGGTGCAGGAGGCCATCAAGTCCGGTGGCGAAGACAACATCACCGTGGTCGTCGCCCAGTTGCGGGAAGATGACTGAGTCAACAGGCGAAGCGCTGCTCAGCACTCCGGCTCCCTTTGGCAAGATCCGCGGCATCCTGGTGGCCATGGCCGTCTTCTGGGCTCTAATGAGCCTGGTGACCGTCTACGGGAACACCCAGCTCAGCGCGGAGGATCTCGGGGACACCCCTCTCTGGGCCACAGTCGCGGCCCCCGCTTTTGTGGGGCTATTCTCCGCCCTGGCCGCGTGGCGCACCCGCCCCGGAGACCGCCAAGGCTGGGGTTTGGGGGTCAGCGCAATGGCCCTAAACCTTCTTGGCTGCGTCACCGCACCTCTGGCCATCTGGGGCATCCTTATGCTCTTTAAGCCAACTACAAAGGCACAGATGCTCGGGGGCCGCTTTGCAAAGCCCCTTCCCCAACGGGGTTTAGCTGCGACGCCGCCGGAGCCCAAGCAGACCGACTAAGCCCAGGGCCCACCAGCCCGAGGGGCTGCCCTGACTGCAGCCACCACACTCCGCAGCCTGGCCACCGTCGCGGTCCCCGCCAGTGTCCGCGTCCGTCTCTTCCAGCACGCCGGAGTCAGAGTCCGCGTCGGTGTCCGTGTCTGTATCGCTGTCCGAGTACGCGTCCGTGTCGCTGTCCCCTTCCAGCTCAAACTCCACGTGCTCCTCCAGGAACTCCAGCTCGCGGTCGATGCGAACCGCAGCCGCGCCCGGCTTGCCTGAGTCACAGTCAATTGCTCCTTCATCCATGTCGAAGACAAAGGTGTTCACCCCGACCAGCTCCCAGCTGTCGGTGTCCGGATCCTTCCACATCGCGGCCCCACCAGAGTCTCCGCTACACACGTTCTTGGATTCCCCGTCCGCGTAGGTGTAGACAAAGTTGTTGTCAGAGAAGTAGATGGGGACATTGACCTTTCGGCGAGTGCCGCCACTGTCGGCCTTGTCTGAGTCGGTCAACCCGTAGCCCACGTAGGTGAGGTTTTCTCCCACGTCGCTCGTGACCAAAGCCTGGGTGTTCAGAGACATGGTCCCAAAGTCTTGGATGCCCGACTCCAGGTAGAGCACAGCGATGTCGTGATGGGCGGTCTGCGCACTGTAGTCCGGATGCGCGTACATGGACTTGATCTCAGCCGAGGCCTCCCAAGAGTCCGCGATCTGGTCGGCCACCACAAAGTACAAGGTGTATCCGGCCCCCTGGTACCCCTCTGCAGCCTCTACGCAGTGGGCTGCCGTGATCACACGACGGGCAGCAACCAAGGTCCCGCTGCAGAAGCTGCCCGCGAAACCACCTTTCTCCGCCACAAAGGCGCCCACCTGCTTGTAGGGGTGGCCGCTGACCTGGCTGCCACCAACGATTGGAGGAGGGGTCACGGCGAAAGCCACGGACAGAAACGGGGTGATCAGAAGCATGGTGACAAGAATCCTCTGGCCCTACTCTACGGTACTTTCCCAGACTTGGCTAAGCGCGGCGCCGGCGAAGCAGCAATAGGCCGAAGGCGCCCACCAAGCCCAACCATCCAGCCGGGCCAGGCTGAGCGGAACAACCCAACAGACCGCCGCTTTCTTCACGGCTAAACGTCGGACGCGGGGGGCCTGCCGTGTCACCTGTCTCCCAGTTGGGATCGCTGTCTGCATCCGAATCGGAGTCGGAGTCGGAGTCGGCGTCCGAGTCGGTGTCGGAGTCCGAGTCGGCATCGGTGTCTGCGTCCAGGTCGCCAGCCGGCACGTAGTCGGTGATGAAGCTCCACTGGCTGTCGGTCCGGGAGGAGCCTGCTGCAGCGCCCTGGCGGTCACAGTCAGGCTGGCCCCCATTCTTGTTGTAGCCAAAGGAGTTGGCGCCGACTAGCTTTTGGGTGCCACCCAGGGTCATCAGTGCTGCGCCACCTGAATCACCGGAGCAGATGTTCTGAATGGTGCCCGAGTTCCCGCTGTAGGTGTAGATGATGGTGGAAGCGTAGCCATCGTAAGGCACGTCCACCGTACGCTTTACACCACCGTCATTCCGGTCATCGGAGGTGATCCCAAAACCGACATAGGTCACGTCCTTGGTGCTCCAAGAGCTGGCCGGGGACGAGCGGTTCACCGGCATTGGCGTGATGGACGTGATGCTCGTCTTGAGCTCCAACAGGCCCAGGTCGTGCTCCAGGGTGCTCGTGTTGTAGCTGGGGTGAGCGATGGCCCGCTTGACCTCGGCGTAATCCTGCCAAGAACTCTCGTTGTACACGTCGCTGGCAAACACGAAGTACACGTCCCAGCCTGCGTCCCAGTATTCATCGGCGGCCTCTACACAGTGGGCCGCGGTGATGACCCACTTTTGGGTGACCAGCGTTCCCGAGCAGAAGCTGCCGCCCGAGCTTCCCGCGATGGCCACCATGGATCCCACAGCAGGAAAACTGCTGGTGGTGCTGCCGTTGACTATCGGCGGCGGCGTGTTGGCTAGAGCAAGGGACGTAAGCAGAAGCATGGATCCTCCGAGGAACCCGAATAGGCCCCCTGACTATAGGCAGCCCGGCTCTATAGAGCCACTGCGCCAGACTTACGGCGGCACAGCAGCGCAAGCCCTGCAGCCAGAAGAGCAGGTAGTAAAGGCGCTTGGCTGCCACCGCAGCCGCCGCAGTCCTGGCCCTCTGTTTCGAAGACCAGCTCCTCGAAGCCGGAGTCCAAGGCGCCACTGTCCATGGAGTCCCCATCGATCAGGCCCAGGGTCACCTCTTGAACCCATCCGGCGTGAACGTCCGTCCGCGGGGAGATCGCGTAGCCCTTGCAGGGGTCCGAGCTCTCTCCGTCTTGGAGCACCTCGGCGTTGACCCCCACAACCGTAGAAACCCCATCCAGTTCAAGAATGGCTGGGCCCCCAAAGTCTTGGTCACAGATACCTCTCGGCGCTGCAATGTCATCGTGGTAGCCCCACACCGCGTTGGCCGTGACACGCAACACCGGCACCTGAGTGACCCGCCGAAAGCCTGCGTCTGACGCACTGCTCTGGGAGATTCCAAAGCCGACGTAGCTCAGGGTACTGCCCTGGTACTCGGCGGTGATCTTCTCCCTGTTCCATGGCGCTGGGGTGACCTGGGCCGGCGAGGCCAGCTTGAGCAGACCCACATCCGTACCCACATGGTCCCACTGAGGGTAGGGAAAAGCCTGCTCGACGGCGTGCTGCTCATCGAGCTGGCTCAGGTTCAAACCCAGCAGCAGCTTCACACTCAGGCCCTGGTCCAAATGGGCTTGAGACTGCTCTGCGCAGGATGCTGACGTGAGCACCCACTCGGCCTCGATCACAGTACCCGAGCAGAAGATGTAACCGCCCAAGTCATCGAACTGAGCGACCATCCCCACGGCCGGGTTCTCCAGGTCAAGCTCTCCACCGACAATGGGCGGCGGGCTCTGAGCAAGCGCAAGAGAAGCGAAGAGCGGCATGCCAACTCTATGCTGCCCCGCCTCTTTGAATGCGGGGAAAGCTGCTCAACGGCGGCGGCGTACCATCAGCAATCCTGCGACCAGGGCCAATCCCAACCAACCGGCACCTTGTACGGGCGCGCTGGAGCACCCCCCTGCGGCGCTGAGACTATCAGATCCTACCGGAGAGGTAGGCCGCTCATCGCTGTCATCGGCCACCACATCGGTGTCGGTGTCGGAGTCGGTGTCAGAGTCCGAGTCGGAGTCCGCATCGGTGTCGGTGTCGGTGTCGGTGTCAGAGTCCGCGTCGGTGTCCGCATCGCCGTCGGCGAGCTCCACATAATCGGAGATCCAGTCAATGTGCGTGTCGACGCGAGTCGCACCGGCATAGCCCAGGCAGGGGTCGCTGTTGACGCCGTCCCCATCCACAAAGCTGTTCACGCCCGCCAAGACCAGCTCGCCGCTGACCTTCAAGAGCGCCGCACCGCCCGAATCGCCCGAGCAGACGTTCTTCGGGTTGCTCGGGTCACCGTGGTAGGCGTAGATAAAGCGGTCATCGGCACCGTTGAAAGGAACATCAACCGTGCGCCGAACCCCAGAGCTTCCGTCGTTGACGCCGTAGCCACCGCTCACACCGTAGCCGACGTAGGTCACGTCTTTGCTGGTCCAACCGTCCTTGGGGGCCACCGTGTTGGCCAGGTAGATTCCCTGATCTGGCAGGGGCTCGGAGAGCTCCATCAGCCCAATGTCGTGGTCTAGGTTGTTGGCGTTGTACCCGGGGTGCGGGATCAGGTCGATGGCCTGAGCGTAGGTGTCGATGCTCGACCAGCTGTCTCCAATGATGAAGAAGGTCGCCAGACCGTAGTCGTCTTCGTATTGCTGGGCCGCCTCCAAGCAGTGTGCGGCCGTGAGCACCCAGCTAGCTTCGATCAAGGTGCCGGAGCAAAAATCGAAGGTGGTGTTGCCGCCATCGGACATGGCCAGCATGCCCACCTGGATGTGGTCCGAGGTCGGAGCACCGCCAACGATGGGGGGTGCCTCTTGTGCAAAGGACACAGCGCTCATAAGCCACAGCATGGGGACTCCGGGGTCGGTATACGTCCAGGGTAGACACATGGTGGACGGTGCCGATGCAAAGCCCACGTCATGCTAGGCTCAGGGAAGGAAAATACCCGCCACAACGCCCCCAATGAACACCATGCTGATCATCGAATTAAGCTGGAAGAACGCCTTGTTCATCCGACTCAAATCATCCGGACGCAGCAGCCAGTGCTCCCAGGTGAGTATTCCAACGATGATGGCGGCTCCAATCCAGTACGGCCATCCCAGCTCCCCGATAAAGGGCAGCCATGCAATCAAGCCAACGGTCACCACATGGAGCAAGGCGGAGACGATCATGGCGCCTTTGAGCCCCAGCTTGGCGGGAATAGAGTTGAGACCCTCGCCCGCATCAAAGTCGGCGTCCTGACAGGCATAGAGAATGTCAAAGCCCGCCACCCAAGTGCCCACAATCCCCGCCATCACCAAGGAGCTGCCGCTCACTGAGCCCAGGATGGCGACCGAGGCACAGACGGGCGCCAGAGCCAACGCCAAGCCCAGAAAGAGATGGCACAAGGCGGTGAATCGCTTGGTCAGCGAGTAGCCCATGACCACGGCCAGAACCAGCGGCGAGAGCATCAAACAGAGAGTGCTCAGACCCCAACTGGCCAACACGAACACCAGCGCCGAGCCCCCGGTAAAGGCCCAGGCCCGAATCAGTGAGATGCGGCCGGAGGGGATCTCCCGGTCGGCCGTGCGCGGGTTCGCCGCGTCGATGTCCCGGTCCGCGATTCGGTTGAATCCCATCGCAGCGCTGCGGGCGGTGACCATGCAGACCAGGATCAACAGTAGGTCCAGCCAGGCAAAGTCGCCGTAGCGCCAGCTCATCAGGGCCGCAGCCAGCGCAAAGGGCAGGGCAAAGATGGTGTGGGAGAGCTTGATCATGCGGGAGTAGTCCGCTGCGCTCTTCATCAGGGTCATCTCAAGCTCCCGGCGTGCGCTCTCCTAACGGGTGCCCTGCCCAAGTGTGAGAGAGGTGAAGGGTCCAAGTGCCCAGGGTCTGGGCTAGGTTGTGTCCACCTAAGGAGAACCCCAATGACCTGGACCCTGCTGCTCTCATTCCTGGCCTGCCCTCGTGACCAACCCCAGGACAGTGGTGTTGAGGACAGTGGATTCGCAGACACCGGGGACACCGGTGACAGCGGAACCCAGGATCCTGACTGCACCGTGGGCAGCCTCTGGCCCCTGACCACCTCCTGGAATGGCGGAGAGACCATCGACCTGGAGGTGGACTGCGCCGATGCCGGGGATCTGGAAGACGCTCAAGTCTTGGTCGATGGCAAGGAAGTAGAGACCTGGTCTACAGAAGGCGGGGTGGCCTTCAAGCTCGAGCCCGGAGCGCAAGCGGCCTTTGGGGTCTCCAGCGTTTCGCTCTCCATCCGCCAATCGAGGGGGATGCCGGGCCCAGATCTGCGCTTCCGCGTGGACCCCTCCGAGCTCGAAGACGTGGTGCGAACCCAGGGCAGCACCCCATTTAGCGACACCGTCAACAACGTCCTGGGGATCAGCGAGCAGGCACAGATGCTCTTTTGGCAGAAGGACGGCCAGCTCCAGTTCAGCACCACCTTCGCCGGCAGCTTGCAGAGCCAGGAGACCGGCTTGGACTTGGAGGAAGTCGTTGTCGACAACGGCACCTTTTCCGGTCGCTATGGAGCTGGTGCGCCCGTGTTCACCACGCAGTTCAAGTCCAGCGCATCCGAGGCCATGTTGGTCCCAACGCTCGATGCCACCAATGACCGCTTGATGCTGGCTCTGGCCACCCAAGGTGCCAAGGGCTTCTCGGTGCAGCAGATCCCGCTCTACTTTGAGTCCATCGGCCAGCACAAGATCGACGCTGGAATGGAGGCTGAACAGGCACCGGTGCTCTACGACGCAGAAATGGCGATCGACGAGTCCGGCGCGCTGTTGGCCTTGACCGTATTGGTGGGCATCAACGCCACCCAAGACAAGCCATCCGCCGCCTTGGCGTCCTACTCCTATAGTGCAAAGGGCGGCGGCGTCTGGGTACGCAACTGGCAGTGGTCCGCTTCTACACGGGTCGCCTTCGCTGGGCCGATCCAGAGCGGCGAGGGACGCGGCGGAACCGTGGTGCTCGCCGAGGAAGAGGACAAGGACAAAGACAAGACCCCAATGCTGTTGTTCCTTCTCAATGAGAACGGCGAGATCGGCATCCAGGGCCACCTCGGGTCCGCTGGAGACAACCCCACCACCGTCACAGGGGCAGCCGCGCCCGACATTCAGGGCAAGACCGGGGGTCTCATCCTGATCTCACACAACGGCGAAGGCAACATGGCCGACTACCTGGTGCGCACCGACGGCTTCGAGTCCGTCACAGTGGACCAGGGCGACTTGAGGAATGTGCCCGAGCTGCAAGACATGACGCTGCGCACCAGCACAGACGGCAGCGTGCACCTCTACATGCGCCAAGGTCGAGCCGGCTGGGACGGCGTGCAGGCGCCATCGGTGCTCAGCAAGTGGACCTGGAACACTGAGAAGGGCTGGGACACCAGCCTCTCGCCAAGCGTCCAGGTCCTCTCCACGGGCGGAGACACGGTGGTCGCTGGCTCGGCAAACGACGCCCAAGCGGCTGCCCCTTCCGTGTGGCTGGACATGGACGGCGGCCGCTGGCTCGGCGACGGCGAGCTCTCCCTGTGCAGCGTGGACGACTGGTCCCTGCGCACCCAAGACGGGTGCGCCATCATCACGCTCCCTGGCGGCGAAGAGATGGACCTGGCCGTCGACCCTACCGCGCCACTGAGCTGCCTCTTGATGCAGGGGACCTTCGTGGTCTTGGGCACGGTCGACGGCAAGTCCGGCCTGGTCACAGCGGACAGCAGCGGCACCGGTCAGGCCAGCTTTAAGAGGCTGCGGCCTGGTCGGTGGACCCACATCGCCATCTCTCACGAGTCCCGCTCGCTCTCGCTGCAGACCGACAGCGTGGGCGTGCTCGGTGACAGCATCAGCGACGAGGGCGCCTGGGAGCTCTCTCTGGGCGCCTTGAATGCGGGCGATCTGCCAGGGGCCGGTGAGTCCACAGAGCTGGACCTAGGCGAGAGCAGTTGGGCCTACACCGCACCGAGCGCAGCCAAGCGCGGCGGACCCTCCTTCTGGCTCAAGCCCAGCTCCACACAGCTTCGGGTGCGCTCGGGCGCCAAGCTGGCGCCACCGAAAGGCGATGTATTGGCCTCGCTCTCGGAGAATCAGCTGATGGGGGACCGGGTCGCGGTCTTGCCCAACGGAAACGCTGAGGGCTGTACATTGAGCACCTACTACATCCCCGGAAACACCCTGGACCCAGCACAGAATATGGCCGCCGCCGTCGAGATTGGCAGCTCCACCGCCGAAGACTGCTCGGACCTGCCCCTCCCACTGGGCGCGGCCGACTTGGACGGAGAAGGGCAAGGCACCCTGATCTTGGGGAGCACCCAGGCGGACGGCAGCGCCAGCATCCAAGAGGTGGTCTTTGACGGAGCAGCACTGGTGGCCCTTCCAACAGTGAGCGTGCCAGCCTTTGACCAGCTCAGCATCCTGGATCTGGACGGCGATGGCCTAGACGAGATCATCTTGAGCTTCGCTACGCCCTACGGGAGCGCGAGCGGCATGGTGCTTCGCAGTCAGGGCGTCAGCTTGAGCTTCTCGGGCACGGCTTGGAGCGGCGAGGAGCTGGCGGCGGCCACACTGGACGGCGAGGGGCTGTACGGGGAAGAGGTCGGCGGAGATGCCCTGGCGCTGCGCGGTATTGGCGTGCAACGGCCTCTCAGTCCGGTGTTTCTCAGCTCTTGGGCGGTGATGCTGGATTGAGCGCCACTGGATTGAGTCGTTCGGATACAAACGCACACAAGAAGTACGGTGAAAACCCAAGTGCAAAGCACATAAGGTAAGGACTCAATGGAGCCACCCATGTTGCTGATCCTCTTGGCCTTCGCCTGCACCAACTCCAACGACGGCTCATCCAGCACCGACACTGTCTCCGCTGCTGTCGTTGGCGTCAATCCAGACAACTTCGCCGACGGCGCTCTGGCCACCGACATCACCACCGTGGACTGCACCCTGTCCAACGGCACCGAGACCCAGTGCTACAGCATCACCATCACGGGTGATCCAGCCAACCACGACATCGGCCCCTTCTGCCCCCGCAACATCAGCGAGGGTGCGGAGACCGCCGGCAAGTGGATCGAGAGCGGCACGCTCTATGACCTGGACGGGGACTTTATCGTGGCCCTGGCCGAGTTCTACGGCGACGATGATTGGCAGCTCTACAACGAGAGTTCAGGAGCGGTCAACGTGACCGAGACCCAGGAGGCCTGCGAGGGCGCCGCCAAGCCCGATGTGGAGGAGCAGTACCAGAACCACTGTGTGGAGTGTGCGCTGGAGTACATCACCGACACCACCTATACACCCTCGATCAGGCAGACTGACCGCATGCGAGGCTTGCGCTCGCACGCCTCCGCTGCGTTCTTCGCCCTTGAAATGCTTGCGCATTCCTTCGTTCTCACGCCTTGTGGAGTCGCACTCCGCTGGCGCCTCCCACGGATCATCTTGCCTGACCGAGGGTGTACCTTGGAGATTCCGGTCACGCCGACGCTGGCCAGCAGCGCCAATGAGATCGACACCCGCGGCAAGATCGGCGTGGCACTGAGCGGTGTGGTCTTTGATCCGCCTGCCCCAACAGACGCCATCCTGGCCGCCCACACCATCGCCGCCTTCGACGACTGCGGTGGCCACGTGAACCCCAACACCGGCTATTATTATTATGCAGCAACCGGCTGCTCGACGGAAGTAGAGCAGGCAGACCACGCGCCCTTGATCGGCTACGCGATGGATGGATTCGGGCTCTACGGCAATGCGGCATAGGGGGGCAGCGAGCCCACTGACCTGGACGCCTGTAGAGGCCACAGCGACGATGTTCTGGGCTACCACTACCATGTCGCTCAAGCCGGAGAAAACCAGCTTATTACTTGTTTTAGAGGCGAAGTGGCAGCAACGGAAGGTGGCGGACCACCTCAGTAGCCGTTCAACCGCTCTGCGCGCAGCCTTGGCAGTAGAGGGTAAAGAACTCGACGGACTGCAGGCCCAGGCAGAGCAAGAGCGGAAGGGCCGGCAAGTAGCTGCGGCGCCTAAAGGTACGGACTGCGAGCACCACACAAGCAGCCAGAATCAGGGCGCCGTAGACCGGGCCCGGGTTCATGTGGCTGTTTGCGGCACTCTGGGCGTAGGGCAGCAGCAGGAACTGGATGAAGAGCGGAAGGGTCAGGGCGATGGCCCACTTGAGGTTGGACATGAGAGCTCCGGGGTTGGGCCCTCTGTTTCAAGTGGCGTGCCAGGTTTTGGGGGGATTTCTGAGCGCAGAATCTACTGCTGGCGTCGGCCCAGATTCGTACAGTAGATTCGAAGGGGGGTGGCTGAAACCCACTTAGAGCGCGCGTGCAAGTCCAACCTCCGTAGACTTGTCTGATTATCAGACAAGTCTACCTATCTGATTATCAGACAACTGTTCCACGGTCACCCTCCAAGACTTGTGCCATGCCAAGCTCCTGACCCAAGCACCACTGTCGACAGGCCTGTCGAAGGCTCGACACCCATTCTCGTGATTGCAGCCACTTACCTCCTGGCACAGACCTTGCTTGACCCTCCCCAAGGAGCGCAAGCATGTACCACTACGTCGCCAGAACCAGAACCGGCCTGCTGGCTGGAGGGACCCAGCACGCAGTAGCCCTCTGGGCCCGCCTCCGCCCGCTGTCCTTGGGATGCGAGGCGCTCTGCCTGATGCCCAACCACATCCACCTACTCACCAAGCGAGAGATACGGCTAGAGCTTGCTCAGGTACTGGCGGGTCACGTGCGCAGCCTGAACCGCTCAGGGGGGCGGGTCCGCTTGGAGTCCGTGCCTCGAGTCACGCCGTGTACAGACCTCAAGAAGATCCGACGGCAAGCCAGGTATATCCATCTAAATCCTTGTCGAGCCCGCATCGTCCAGGACCCGCTCGCTTGGACTTGGTCCAGCTACAGAGACTGCTTGGGGTTGAGCGCCCATGCCATTCGAGACGGGGTGAACGATGCCGAGCGCCTGCACAGCTACGTCAGCTCGGACCCCAGCGTCGGA
>JBLHMA010000002.1:0-48432 GCA_047621545.1 Cognaticolwellia sp.
CTATCCCACGTCGGGCGTGGAGAGTGGGCAGAGGGCCGCCTTGCCAGTAGTCACCACCGTATATGAGACCAGCGCCAAGCTCCCAGGCAGGTGCCGGTCCGAGAACCAGCGCGGCGGCCAATAGGGTCATTCAGTCTCCTCCCGACGCGTCGGCGTAAAGCTCACGCCCCAAGACACCATAGCCAACTGATTCCAGATCAGGTTGAAGAATCAGATCTGGAATGAGAGGTTCCCAACATTGCGGTACCAGCCGAGGCTCAGGTAGGGATCGACCCGACCCGTTCGAAGGAGGCAGCCCGAGCGACCCCCAACGGGTCCAATCCCAAACCCAATTCCTGTGTGGACAGCGGACATACTATGGGTGTACCTGCTGTAGTGGGTGACTCCCAAGTCTGCGGAAAGGTCAACCGGCTTAGCTAAAGAAACAGCGTTCACAAGCAGGATAACGGAGTTCATATCGGGAGCTCTCCCGGCTTGAATCGCGCGTCCTCCGCCGCAGAGCCCTTCCAGGTCCAACTCAGGCCGAGCAGAACAAGAGAAGACTCAAAGTACGGGTACAAGGACGACGTACTGTCGTCCGCGACGAGCAGTCGTCCTTCTCCCCACACGCACAGCGTCGGCGTGGTCTGGTAGTAAGCCCGCCCTCCAAGGTACCCAAAGTAGCGTCGGCGCTCCAACCAGGTTGAGGACTCAAAGAGCGCAGAGTTCGGCTCGAGCCAGGTCCCGCTGTAGCCTATGCCCATCGACGCGCAAGCGCCCAGGCGCTGCGCTTTGCACAAGGACAGCTCGCCTTCCAGGTCCCGCAGTTGAGGCCGCCACCCCACGCCAAACTGTATCGGACCCCAGCCGCGGCGGAGAGCCAACTGTACGCCGAGCTTCGGATCCAGAGAGCGGTCACTCTGATAGGCCCCTGCGCTAACCTCCCACAGTGGGGTCAAATTCGCTGGCCCCGGGACCGGCTCCAGCGCCAATGCGACAGCGACAAGAAACGACCTCATGGTTGCCCCTGGGGAGGAGGCAAGCGCCAGAGGAGGTGGCGCTTGTGGCGGGTCAGCGTCACGCCAGTAAACACCAAAGGCGGCCCCATTCTCCACCCTTCCACATAGTAAGCTCTGTTGGAGCGGGCGTCCATATAGAGCGCCACTGCAGGTGCCAAAGGATAACTGACCCTAAGACTCAAGAAATGGAGAGCCGCGCTCGAGTACGTGTCCCCCAGAATATACCAGCTGTTGGCCCAGCCCCGCCCCGCTCCTGCACAGACCCAAAGACGCTCCTCGACGCACAACGACACAGAGACTGCGCGGTATATACCGGGCAGCCCTTCAACGGCCAACTGTGCTGGACCGATGCTCCTACGAAGATGAACAGACGGATAATAGGACAAACTGCCGCGAGAAATCCCTCCACCAACTTCCCAAACAGGCTGCCGACTGCGGTCCACCTCTCGTACATCATCGATGGCAGCGAAGGCGGGCAGACAGAGAACAAGGGCGATCATAGGCCACCGCCCGGGAGAGGCTCTTCCTCAAAGCCTTCCAGCCGGCAGGCGCGTAAGCAAGCCTGGTACTCCGAGAGGCTGATCGCAAACCCAGATGAGGCTTGTTCAAGGCAGGCCTCGACGCAGGGATCAGTATGCGAAGGCCCAAACTCCCCCCCCGTGCTGGGTCTGTCACAGCTGAGAGCCTCCTCGCTGCCACGGCTTGAACACCTTCCGACGCTACAAAAGTTGGGGTCGGAGACAAAGAAACCCGGCTCCACCAAGTCGCAACTGTAGTCAATATAGCCGTAGCCGGAGGACGCCCACGATGCGGTATCGAGCTTGCAGTCTCCCAACTTTCCAACCTTCTCAGCTCCGCAAGCGCAAGGATCACTGGCGTCGGATGAACACGCGTCATCGACGACCAAGCGCACCGCATCCAATGGGAGTTGCTCCGCCGAGGTCACCGCTGGATAGTCTCCGACGCCTTCTACAGCCCACTCCCCCATAGGCAGGCCATTCTGCCCCATGGTCTTGCACAACCAACGCTGAGCCGCGATCTCAAAGCAGCAATTCCACGGACAGTGGCAGCCTTGCCCCATGAAGCTGTGACCCATTTCGTGTATCAGGGTTCGCCCGCTCCCGGCGATCATGCGCAAAGCGTAGCGCCCTATGTATTCCGCGCCACGCAGGTGCGAGAAGGAATAGGTTTGCCGTCCGTAATCAAGGCTCATCCGGGCCCAGAAAAGAATCTGGTCTGCCACACAGGCGTCAAAGGCAACGGCCCAGGACTTGGTCTTCACACTTGCATCAGTTGACGGAGAGTACCCACCAGGACAAGTCCCATCTTCGGGCCGGTATCCAGAAGCCTTGGTCCCCGAGGGGTCGACATTCCCAGCCCACACCGAGGGTCCATCCTCCCAAATAGGAGTCCAGTCGTTCCATGCCTTAAAGCTGTCACAGTTCGGAAAGTCCGGCTTGAAGCCCTCCTTGCAATTCTGTCCAGAAGACAACTCAATCCCAACGCAATCGTTCCGCGCCCGATCATCCATGCCGTCGACGCTCCCTCCAAAAATGTCCCACCGAAAGCGACAAGCGAAACGCGATTTCCCACTCTCCTGTCGTCTAGGCTGGTTCTCCGCTCGGAGCCCACTCAGGGAGTTCGCAACATAATTCCCAAACCCAGAGCAGAAGTCGGTTCCGGTGTAGTCATCCCGAACCTCCGACCACCCCACGTAGACTAGTTTCATCACCTGCTGCAGATAGACCCGGGGCGCTCCCTTCCCATACCACCAGAACAAGTAGTCCCCCTTGTCGAATGATGTTGGAATATTGTAGCAGCCAATCAAGCTGTCAACCGTGCTCCACAAGGGACCGGTGTCGCGTTGAAAGTTCGGCCATACAAAATCAAGGGTGTAGTCCACAGAACTGACCATCCCTCCCGGACTAGACTGGAAGCGGCCACCCTCCATCTCCAAGTAGTCTTTGATGTACTCCACAAACCAAGACGCTGGAACGCAGAACTTGACCTCGCGATATTGATACTCGATCGCAAAGAAGCTGCGCACATCCAGGTCATCACACTCAGCCTTTGCCCAACCATGCCCCAGCTGTTCCTCGAAAGAGGGTTCAAGGGCGATGGACTCCCCTACAGCGGCCGCCGACTTGGCCTTGGGCAAGGTGTCATAGACGCTCCTCTTACGATTGGCAGTCGGCCGCTGGGATCGTAGCGGGTAGAGTACACAGCACTTCTGTCCTTCTGGCCTACTCTTCAGGGCCTGGGACAACGCCAGCCCAATGTTTTGCCCATCCATGGCCAAACCTGCCAGCCCAGGAATCAGCAACACCGACCTGGCTTGTGGGGTTAAAAGCTCCGTCTTGCTTGCCTTTGGCCAAAGAATCGTCTCCGACGGTTCCCAAGACACCCCGCACTCAGGCGGTACGGGAACTCGCAGCGCAATACTTGGGGAGAAACGCTGCTCAGGCAGCACATCCCTAAAGACCGCCTTCTGCCCCTGGCGCGGCGCTGACTTTCGGACTTGGGATTCCTCGGCAGGCTGAAGCGTCTCCGTCCTGCTACCGGATTGATGCGAACCACAGCCACAATCGGCGCCACAGCCACCTGGGGGCTTGCCCCCGCAGCCGCAATCACTGGCATTTGAGCCACCGCAGCCGCAAGAACCTGACCCACTGCTGCAGCCACAGCTGCCTTTGGACTGTGCTCGCATCACCATGGCCTACTCCTTCGCCACAAGGTCGAGGAGAGCAACGGGGTCACCCGCAAAGGTCCCAACCCCCGCGACGCGAACGAAACGCATAAAGGTGGTCGTATCCAAGACACCCCCTGTACCGTTGCTATCTACAACCCAGGAGATGCCAGGGATGTCGATGTAGGCCCCCTCCTCGTCGATTGCGGCATGTTGAACCACAAGCTGTGCACCAGCCGTGCCGCTGCCAGCCTTAAGCAGCCGAAGGTGGAACACCACTTGCCGGTATGCTCCCAAATCCACTGCGTCCTGGCTCTGGGGGCCTTGGGTGATGGTTCCTGCATCCATGAGTCGTACGTACTGTCCTGCCATCTTTGTATCTCCAAGCTGGTTTCGCTATCGAAGAGCTCGAAAGCGACGTTCGCCCCCCCCAATCGATGAGACATAAGGAACATGCCATGCTTTCCCTTGGTCGTCAATGAGATTCCAGAGAAAAGACCAAGCCCTACTTCCCGTCCCGCACCGGCACCCCAAACTTGCCAAAGTGCTCGATCAAGATGTGCCCAGCGATGTAGTTCGTCGCCAAGGGGACCTCGTGCACATCACACAGTCTCATGAGCATCTGCACATCGGGTTCGTGGGGGTGCTTGTCCAGTGGGTCGCGGAAGAAGACCACTCCTTGCACCTCCCCCTTGGTGACCATCGCGGCGATCTCCGCATCTCCGCCAAGCGGTCCAGAGTGCACACGCTCGACCTTGGTGATGCCAGCATCCAAGATCAGAGTGCCGGTGGTTCCGGTGGTGACAATGTCCACCTCCTCCCGGTTGAAGAACTCCAGGCGCTTCATGACGAAGGAGACCATCGAGGCCTTCTTTCCGTCATGGGCAATCAGGGCGACGCGCATCCGCTTCGGCACAGCAGCTCCAGGCTTTGGGCAAGCTTAGCCTCTGGTGGAGTAGAGACCCACACCTTGTGCACCAGCCGTGACATCCCAGCCCAGGTAGTCCACGGGTCCGGACTGCATCAAAGACAAGATGCGTCCCTGTCCCACGGCGTCCGTGGCAGCCAGGAGCCCGACCAGCTCTGCGCTGGGCTCTCCGATGTCCAACTTGGCGCCATCCTTCAGTCCCTCCGCGCCTATGCGAATGCTCGCGAAGCGCTGGGCGTCCTCCAGCTCAAGCTCTTGCAGCCGGGCAATGGTGGCTTGGGGGATGGAGCGCGTTGGCAACCAGGCAAGCGTGCGTTGCCAGCCAGGAGCACCGGGAGGCTGGGCAAAGTACAGCTTGTGCTCCAGGGCCCGACTCTCCCCTTCAAGCGTCCAAGACTGCGCCACGAAGTGCACCTTGGGGCAGCCCAGAATCTGCGCGGTGTGGGCAATGCCAAGCAGGCTCTTGCGGTCCACGCCGTCCTGGTTCAACCACTGCAGCACGGTCTCCACAGGAGGGCGGCGGCGGAAGTAGAGCGAGATCTCCCGGGGACCGCTGGCCCCAAAGTCCACCTTGAGAAAGACACGCCGGCCCTCGAAGCGGTTCATCCACAGAGTCGCCCGCGCGAGGTCGGGCCGGCCCGCGTTTTGGAGCCCGAAATGCGCCATCAGCCGCAGCACCCGCTCGCAGTAGTCCGGCCCGTCTCCGTTGATCATCGCGCCCACACCACCCCGGTGGCTGTGCACGGAGAGCTCCAAGGGGGCCACCGGCTCCAAGAAGCGCACTAGGTCCAAGCCAGGCTGAGTCGGGAGACCTTGGTGGACGAGCAGATCGCTGAGACGTTGGTGCATCTCTAGAGCCTACTCCGGCGACCTGGGCGGCGGCACCATCAAGGACAGCCCTCCCTGCATCTCCCAGGCAGCGAGCTGCTGGACAGGAACGCCGCCAGAGCGAATCTCCGTGCGGCGTAGATCTCCAAACACGCGCACCACGGGCACCAAAGCGATGCGGTCACCCCAGACCGGAATGGCCACCCCGCTCTCAATACCGATGACCGGAATGACGGTGTTGGCGACCAGCTCTCCGCTGTCCTCGTAGCGGCGCACCGAGACCCCACCCATGGCCGTGAGGATGGGACTCCACGGCCCGCCAGCAGCCCACTGGGCGCAGATCAGCGTCTCCACTGGCTGCAGCGTTCGCTCTTCTCCCAAGCGGGGCAGGGGGCGCGGATAGCCCCAGTCGACCTCCACCCCCAAGCGAACGCCAGACGGAGTGGTCACACCGCCACGGATCCAGGCGTTGGCACCCCACCAGGTCGCGTCACGGCGGGCCACGACAAAGCTGCCCTGAACCCAGGGGGCCGACGCCAACTCCACAGCGCCAAACAGGCCCCCTCCTTGGGGACCTGTTCCAGTAGGGACAGCCAGCGCAGCCCCAACCAGCAAACCTGCGATCACACCTCGAGGAGGATGCGCTCAGGCGCCTCGACCAGCTGCTTGACCTTGACCAAGAAGCTCACAGCCTCTCGCCCGTCGATGATGCGGTGGTCGTAGGACAGGGCCAGGTACATCATCGGACGCAGCTCGATGTTGGTGCCAACCGCCACGGGGCGCTGCTGCATGGCGTGCATGCCCAAGATGGCGACCTGGGGTGGGTTGATGATGGGGGTGCTCATCAGGGAACCGAACACACCCCCATTGGAGATGGTGAAGGTCCCGTCCTTGAAGTCGTCCATCGTCAGCTTGTTGTCCCGCGCGCGGCCGGCCAGCTCGCGGATGCCACCCTCGGTCTGGGCCATGCTCAGACGGTCGGCGTCGCGCAGCACCGGCACGGTCAGGCCCTTGGGCCCCGAGACCGCGACACCGATGTTGTAGTAGCGCTTGTAGAGGATCTCATTGCCGTCGATCTCGGCGTTGGCAGCAGGGAACTCCTTGAGAGCTTCCACGCAGGCCTTGACGAAGAAAGGCATGAAGCCCAGCTTGAAGCCGTTCTTCTTAACGAAGGCGTCCTGGTAGGTCTTGCGCAGGGCCAGGATGCCGCTCATGTCCACTTCGTTGAAAGTGGTCAGCAACGCAGCGTCTTGCTGGGCCTGAACCAAGCGGCGCGCGATGGTGCGCCGCAGCGGGCTCATCTTGACGCGCTCAACGCGGCGCTCGCTCGGGGCCGGTGCGGGCTGAGCCACTCCACCATTGGCCACCGCAGCCGCCTGCTGGCCGGCGTCCACGTCACCAGAAAGAATGCGACCGCGCTTGCCAGAGCCAGCGACCGTGGTCAGGTCAACGCCCTTTTCGGAGGCGGCTTGGCGGGCGGCAGGTCCAGCCGGTCCACCGGGGGCGGCATCGGAGACAGGAGCCGCAGGAGCCGCAGGAGCCGCAGGAGCCGCAGGAGCCGCATCGCCCCTGGCCTGGGTCTCATCGATGCGAGCGACCACAGTGCCGATATCAACCTCGTCGCCGTCTTCACCAATGAGCTCGGTGATGACGCCGGAGACAGGCGAAGGAACGCCCATGGACGCCTTGTCGGAGTCGATCTCCAAGACGGTGTCACCAGCGTTTACGTAGTCCCCAACGGAGACGGCAAAGCCGGCAATAAATACGGAGGGAATGGACTCCCCCACTTGCGGAATCTGCAGTTCGGTGGCCATGAATTGAGAACCTTTGAAACGTGAGTCGAAACGGGGGGCGTGAGGGGCTCTGCCCCGCACACGACAATTACTTGGAGACGGTGAGGGCTTCGTCGGTGAAGCGTGCCTGAGCCGCCTCGGATGCCTTCTTGTAGCCGGGTGCCGGGGAGGCGGCAGGGCGACGACCAATGTACCGGGGCTGGCGAGTCATGGGCAGCTGCTCTCGCAGCCAGTCCCCGTACACGGGCCAGACGCCCATGTTCCGAGGCTCTTCCTGAACCCAGCAGACTTCGGCGTCGGGGTAGGCATCGAACTGCGCTTGCAGCAGCGCCCCTGGGTAGGGGTAGAGCTCTTCCACCCGAACCAAGGCGACATTGTCTACACGGCGCTCACGGCGCTCCTCCAGCAGGTCGAAGTAGACCTTTCCGGAGCAGAGGACCAGGCGTTCCACCTTGCCGACCATGTCGGTCTCACCAATGACAGGCTGGAAGGCCCCATCGCTGAGCTCTTCCAGGGTCGAGGTCGCCAAGGGGTGACGCAAGCCCTTCTTGGGGGTGAAGACCACCAGAGGCTTGCGGGTCCTGCGGAGACCCTGACGGCGCAGCAGGTGGAAGAAGTTGGCCGGAGTGGTGCAGTTGGCCAAAGTCATGTTGTCCTCGGCCGCCAGCAGCATGTAGCGCTCAATGCGCGCGGAGCTGTGCTCGGGGCCCTGATGCTCAAAGCCGTGCGGCAGGAGCATCACCACGCCGGTGCAGCGGTTCCACTTCTGCTCGGTGGAGGCGATGAACTGGTCCACCACCACCTGCGCGCCATTGGCAAAGTCGCCAAACTGGGCCTCCCACAACACCAGAGAGTCGGGGTAGTCCAGGCTGTAGCCAAACTCAAAGCCCAGGACTGCAGCCTCGGAGAGCAGGGAGTCCAACACCTCAAAGCGGGCCTGTCCCTCTCGGAGATTGTCCAAGGGGAAGTAGGGCTTGCCGGTCTTGGTATCGGTGATGTTGGCGTGGCGGTGAGAGAAGGTGCCGCGGCCCGAGTCCTGGCCACTCAGGCGAATACGAATGCCCTGTGCTGCTAAGGTGGCAAATGCGGCCTGCTCGCCAACGTCCCAGTGCATGGGCCGCTCACCCTTGACCACCGCGAGGCGGTCATTCATCAAGCGCTGGATCTTGCGGTGGGCGTCCAGGCTGTCCGGCAGGGTGTTGGCCCGGGTCAGCAAGGCACGCAGCGCATCCAAATCGTAGCCGGTGTTGGGCTCTGGAGCGTCAGGCTGGCGGTACTCCTGCCAGAGCTTGCCCATCTTAGAGCTGACGTTGCCAATGTACGAGTCCTGAGCGCCGTCGACGGAGGCGTCGTTCATGCGCTTCTTGGCGTCGTTGTGGATCTGGTCGGCCTGCTTCTGGGTAATGCGACCGCGCTCCACTAGGGTGCCGGCGTAGACCTGACGGGCGGTGCTGTGGGCCTTGATGGCCTCGTACAACAGGGGCTGGGTAAAGCTGGGCTCGTCGCCCTCGTTGTGGCCGTACTTGCGGAAGCAGAGCATGTCGATGACCACGTCTTGTCTGTAGCGCTGGCGCCACTCAACCGCGACCCGGGTGACAGCTGCCACAGCCGCGGGGTCCTCGCCATTGACGTGGAAGATGGGCACGCCGAGCATGCGGGCCACGTCGGTGGCATAAGGGGTCGATCGGGCATCCTTGGGGGACGTGGTGAAGCCGATCTGGTTGTTGATGATCACATGCACCGTGCCACCGGTGCTGTAGCCCTGGAGCCCCGAGAGATTCAGGGTCTCGGCGACCACGCCCTGTCCCGCAAAGGCCGCGTCACCGTGCAGCATCAGGCCCATGCACAGCTTGTCGGCGTCCCCTCCCGGGTTCTCGTAGCGGTGGCGGTCCTGCTTCGCGCGCACCCGGCCGGAGACGACAGGGTTGACGATCTCCAGATGGCTGGGGTTAAAGGCCATGTTCAGGTGGATGCTGCCCGTCGCAGTCTTACGGTCGGTGCTGTAGCCCAGGTGGTACTTCACATCGCCGGAGCCGTTGAACTCGTCATTGGAGTCCTTGCCCTGGAACTCTTTGACGACCATCGCCGGTGGCTTGCCGAAGATGTTGACCAAGGTGTTCAAGCGACCGCGATGTGCCATGCCCACAATGATCTCTGCCACGCCAAGCTCGGAGGCATACTCGACGAGGTTGTCGAGCAGAGGAATAAGGGTCTCTCCTCCCTCCAAAGAAAAGCGCTTTGTTCCCGGAAACTTCGTGTGCAGCATGGTCTCGAAAGCCTCGGCCTCCGAGAGTTTTCGCAGCACGCGCAGCTCGCCATCCATGTCCAAGATCGGCTCATCGTGCAGGGTCTCCAGGCGCTTTGCAACCCAGAGCTTCTGCTCCACGATGGGGAGGTTCCGGTACTCCACACCAAAGCTGCCGCAGTAGGCCCGCTTGCAGCGCTCGATCACCTTTCGGAGGGTGCTCTGCTCAGCGATACCAAAGAGGGGCTGGGTGTTGACCGTCTTGTCGAGATCGGACTCGCTCAGGCCGTAGTAGCGCAGGGAGAGCTCGGGGTGCTCCTTCCGGCCCAGGCGTCCCAAGGGATCGATGTCCGCGACAACGTGGCCTTCCACTCGGTAGGCGTTGATCAGCTGTGCGACCTTGGCCTGCAAGGCTGCCGCTTCTGGATCCACGGCCCCAGCAGAAGGCGCGCTTCCCCCCGGAGAAAAAATCGACGGCGAGGCAAAGCTAGGCCGTGCCGTGGATCCTTGTGGGGTCCCCTGCTCCGCGAAGAGCTGGGCCCAGTCGGCAGTGACCGACTTAGGATCGGCCAGCCAAATCTGGTAGAGGCCATCGATGTAGGCGGCGTTTTCGCCAGTCAGCAAAGACTCCAAAGACACGAGCATGCTCCCGAAGGTGGTGTGCAGGCTAACCCTGTCGGACGCGCGTGCACGTACCCAAGGCTGACTGTCTTATGTCACCGCGCACACCCCGGGAGTTTTCATGACCGAGCTTGAGTTCCGCCGCTACGTCTCCGAAGTGCTGGAGGCTCTGTTCGAGCAGATCGATGAACTGGACCCCGACGAGCTCGACCCCACCTTTGCGGCCGGGGTGCTCAAGGTCGTCTTTGAGAAAGGCGGAACCTTCGTGCTCTCACAGCAAGTACCGGTTCAGGAACTCTGGCTCAGCGCGAACAGCACGGCGTGGCACTTCAAGTACGTCGACCAGGTCTGGGTCGAGCGGGACACAGCCGAGCCCATGTTGCCCCTGCTCTCCAAGCTCTTTGGCGAAAAAATGGGTGAAACGGTCACACTGTCGCTGGACTGAGCTTGGGCCAAGCGGGCCAAAACTAGACTGCTTGAGTCGCCCACGTTGGAAGGTCGAGCTACCGTTCTGATACCTGGATGGAGAGCTGACGTGCGCAAGACCTTTGCTTTGATGCTTTGCTGCTTTGGCCTGCTCTTCTCCTCAATGGCTCTGGCCGAAGTGCCCGACGCCACTTGGGACACGCTGGTCGGGCAGTCTGTGCTGTTGACAAATCCCCAGGGCAAGGAGATCCGCGGGACCCTGTTGGATGCCCAGGGAGAGACGCTGCGCATCGAGCGCGCGGACGGTAGCGTGGTCACGGTGGGCAAGTCCGAGGTGATCACAGCGAAGAACCTGGCGGTGTACACAAGCATCTCCGGTGAGCTCAAGGAGCCCGAGCCGGCCCCTGCCGAACCCACTCCGCCCAAGGCCACCGAGGTCCCTTCGGAGGCCACGCTCGGCCGCGACACCTCTACGGAGCCAGAAGTGGAGACAGAAGTGGAGCCAGCGCCGGTCAAGACTGATTCTGCCGAGCCGCTTCCCTCCGAAGACCAACCTTTCTCCATCGGCGTCCCAGTCCCCAATCCGGAGCTGGAGATGCAAGACGCCGTGGCTGGAGAAGTGGATGGAAGGGCGGCAGCGCAGATGCAGTCTCTGACCGGCCCCACCGCTGTGAGCGCCGGAGTCGGCATCGCCGCTGGAGCCATTACTCCCCTGTGTTGCTGCGCGGCGCCCTGTGCAGCGGCTGGCCCAGTATTTTACGGCCTGCAAAAGGTTGACCTCGTCGACCCCGGCGGCACCAAGACCTACAACGACGCGTACAACAACGCCTACTCCTCCGAGCTTAAGAAGCGCCGCTGGATCTGGACCGGCGTGGGTGCCGGAGCTGGCTTGTTGGTGGGCATCGGCGTGGGCTACGCGACAATGCTGACTGTGGACAACACCAACCTTCAGCCGGTCTTCTGAGCATGCTCGCCTTTCTACTAAGCACCGCCATGGCTCAAGAAGCACCCTCAACAACGGCCCCAGACCAAGAAGGGCCTGCCCAGGAAGCACCGGTTCCTGAAGCGCAAGCAGATACGCCAGCCCCCAGCCCGCCTCCACCAACAGCCGAGGTCCTGCCCATCGCAGAGGCGCCTTTTGCTTGGGAACGCACACTGACCGCCCAGCACTGTCCCGCCGGCGGCTTTGACTTGAGCAAGGATGTCGAGGCCCCCATGGACGCGGTCCTGCTGCTCAAGGACAAGGAGGGAACCGGCAGCGGCGTGCTGATCAGCCCAGATGGTGTGGTGCTCACGGCAGCCCACGTGGTCGGAAAAAAGGAACGGGTCAAGGCTCTGACCCAGAGCGGCGAAGAGCTCACCCTGGAGGTGGTGCGTACCCACCCTTTCTACGATGTGGCCGTTCTAAAGGTGGTCGACGGCCCCGAAGAGCTCCCCTGCCTACAGCTCTCGGAGGTGCGGGCCACGCTGGGAACCAGCGCCTACGTCATGGGTTCTCCTGCAGGCGAAGAACTCAGCTTCTCCGTCAGTCGTGGCATCGTGAGCGGCCGACGTGAGATCGGCGGAAGGAGCTTCCTGCAGACCGACGCAAGCGTGAACCCCGGCAACTCGGGTGGCCCGATGGTCAACGAGCAAGGCCAGGTCATGGGCATCGTGAGCTGGAAGGTGGCAGCCACCGAGTACGAGGGACTGAGCTTTGCGGTCCCCGCGACGCGCGCCATGGAGTTTCTTGGCATCGAGACTGCGGACCAGACCGACCTGAACGAGCCAGGAGTCCGAATCGCCCCTGGGGCTGCGATGAACGAAGGCAAGGACGGGGAGTACCAGCGCGGCTTCGAGGCCGGGCGCCTGGCGGCAAAGAGCACCCCTTGGCTGGGCCCAATGGGCGTCGGAGCGGCGGCAGGCTGCGCAGCAGGCTTTACCCTGGGTCCATGCGGCGCCCCCATACTCTGCTTGGCCCCCGGCGCCGCACTGGCGTCTGTGGATGTGCCTGAGCTACCCGCAGACGACGCAGCAAACGACAGCTATCAGCGAGGCTACCTCTCCGGCTTCCAGGTCCAGACCCGACTGCGGCGCGCGGCCTACACCACAGCAGGCGCAGCTGGCGGCCTAATCGTGGGTAGCGCAATCGCCCTGACAACAGTCGGCGTGAGCTTCGGACCCTTCGCGCAGTGAACCTGGGCCTGCTCCTGGCGCTCTTTCCCGCCGCAAGCGCCCAGTCAGAAGCGCGCCAATTGACAGTGCAGACCTGTACTGAGACCTCCTCCCCCAGCCAAGCCTTGGGCGCCGTACTGCGTACCCGCCATGGCAGCGCCGTGCTCATCAGCTCTGATGGGGTCGTCCTGAGCAACACCCAGTCCATCGGCCAGGACTGGTCCCGCCCCATTCAGGCCTGGGCCCCCAGCGGCACACCGCTGACCCTGAATGTCGTACGGGTGGACACCACAACCCAGAGCGTGCTGCTCAAAGTACAAGGGGAGCAGACTTGGCCTTGCCTGCCCCTGAATACGGCTGAGTTCTCCCTTGGAGAGCCTGCCTATGTCTTGGGCTTTCCAGATCTCACGGCACCGCCATCCATCAGTCTGGGTATTGTCTCCGCCAAGCGCCAAGTCGCTGGTCGACCGGTCATCCAGACGGACGCTAGCGTGAACCCCCGCAACACCGGCGGCGCCCTGGTCAACCAAGAGGGCCAAGTCTTGGGCCTGGTGAGCAGCAAGGTCTCCGGGGTCGCCTACGAAGGCCTGGCTTTTGCAGTGCCTGTCGACGAAGTGTTGAAGGGCTTGAAGCTCAGTATTGCCCCCCAGACTGACCTTACAGACCCAGGCCTCTTGCCCCAGTACAGCCCAGCGCAGGCCGGCACAAACCAGGCCACCTTGGGCGCAGAAGCCGGCGTGGCCGACGCCCGCTCTGCCTTTCAGCCGCTTCGCCCCCTGGTCCTGGGCGCCGGCGCTGGCGCCTGCTTGGGCTTCGCAGGCTGCCTGACCCCTTGCGTGGGTCCTGCCTGCATGGTGCCCACTGGAGCCTTGGCTCCAGCCGCCCTGGCTTTTGCCCAAAAGCCCAACATCGACCCGGCCGTGAACGCCGCCCTGGAGAGCACCAGCCCGGACTACCAGTTGGGCTACGAGATTGCCTACGGCCTGGAGACCCGTAAGCGTAGGGGGCTGTACACCGGCGCTGGTGCCATCGCCGGGACCTTTGTTGGGGCAACTGTGGGCACCTTGGTGTACATCGCCGTCATCGGCGTGACGCCATGGGACCGAATCGAGATTCCAAACTTCTGAGCAGGCATCAAGGGGTCAACGCAGTCTTGCGTTCAACCCTTACACCCTCGATCAGGCAGACTGACCACATGCGAGGCTTGCGCTCGCACGCCTCCGCTGCGTT
Organism: Cognaticolwellia sp.; assembly: GCA_047621545.1. Taxonomy (GTDB): domain Bacteria; phylum Myxococcota_A; class UBA796; order UBA796; family CAJQPC01; genus CAJQPC01. Next base: position 13,910 of record JBLHMA010000002.1, read on the forward strand.
CTTCGCCCTTGAAATGCTTGCGTATTCCTTCGTTCTAACGCCTTGCGGAGTCGCACTCCGCTGGCGCCTCTCACGGATCATCTTGCCTGACCGAGGGTGTAATGCTCGCTTCGAGATGTTTCCGGAGAGCCGCGATGTGCGCTGGTCCCGTGCCGCAACATCCGCCGATGACCTGCGCGCCCAGGTCCCTCCAAGACGTTGCATGCTCGGCGTAGCGCTCCGGCCCCCTCGGATCTCCCCAACCCAGACCATCCTCTGGCTTGCCAGCGTTGGCGTAGATCCCCCAAGGCAACCCCGTCTCCGCCAGCGCTCGGGCATAGGGCAACGCATAGGCAGCCGGTAGGCAGTTCACCAGCACCACCTCGGCCCCAGCATCCCCCAGCGACCTAGCCCCGTCGGCAAGCTGGCACGGAGACATCAGACTGTTGTCATAGCCGGGAGTCAGGGCCGACCAAACCTGGGAGATGCAGGATCTTGCCGCGGTGGTCGCAGCCAAGGCTTCGGAGAGGTGGGGATGGGTCTCAACCAAGAGCAGGTCCACGCCCTCTTCCACAAGTGCCTGGGCCAGCGCAAGGTGCTCGGGCCCAGGATTTAGAGGTGAGAGGTCCGGGCGGTAGCAGTCCTGCAGAGGCGCCATGCTGCCCGCCACACGGCCGCCGCCAACCTGGGCCAGCTCCACAGCGACCTGCACCAACGCTCGCCAACTTGGACCTGCATTCCGCTCGTGGCATCGAAAGGTGTTGGCCGTGTGAACCTGTGCCCCTGCGGCACAATAGGCCTGGTGCAGATCCACCACCGCCTGGGGCCGGTGCTTCAAGGCCCAAGCGCTCCAAAGAGGCGCAGGCGCTGGCACCCCTTGGGCGATGAGTTGGGTTCCGATTGGGCCGTCTAACAGGAGCATCCTTAGCAACATAACCCTCTGGTGTTTGGGCAGTGGGGGGGCTGATGCGGGTATTCTATGCGCCAGGCAAGGGCTCAAAGATCCCGATCCCTTCCGTCTTCCCCTTCACCACGACCACGTCCACTTTGCGGCTCTCGATCTGCCCAGTCAAGAGTTCGTCGGTGCGCTCGCCAATCAGGACTCGGGTGCCGTACTTCTTGTTGATGGCCTCGATTCGGGCTGCGGTGGTCCTCTTGTGGAATATGGGTTCCCCAGGCCATGTAGAAGCCGGCGCCCATTTCGGAGATCAAGGCACCCTCCTCCGCCTGCACGCAGCGGTTGATCATCTCCGTGGGAGAAGCTGCGCAGACCGGTGCGCATGTGCTCAAAACTGTCGGCCAGCTGGCCGGCCTCTCGTATGGTAGCGGGCGGCATAGGTTCCAGATCCTTACCCACCTCGGCCATGTCTTTTAGGCGCCGGGTGACCCGCAGGAAGGGGCGTGCGATGCCGCTGGCCAGCCAAAAAGACAAGCACATCGCGAACAGGAGCACGATGCCACCCAGAAGTTCAGTGCGCCGCATGATGGCTTGGTCCGGACCGTTGAGCTTCGACTCCGGAACCTCGATTGCAATGCGCCACTGGCCCCCCAGTGGTGTCAGCCGATGACGCACTCTCCCTCTCGAGGAGCAGGGGGTGCCTTTGCGGGGCTCCCTTGAGCCACCGGTTAGAGAGCCCTTCTCAAGCGAGGCCAAGCTGTGTCTGACTTTCAGAGCGCCCTGAACTGGGCTCCCATCGGTGAGAACATATGGAGCGGAGGGATCGACGACACCTGGCGTCAGGGACGGGCTGCCTACGGCGGTTTGCTGGCTGCCCATGCCCTAAAAGCGATGCAGGCCATCGTGGCCCAAGCCCGGCCTGCCCGTTCACTGCAGGTCGTCTTTGTCGCCCCTCCGAAAGAAGGCGTCCTAAAAGTGCAGAGCACCCCGCTGCGCGAGGGACGCAACGTGAGCCTGGCCCAAGCGCGTATCACCCAGGGGGAGCACCTCATCTTGAGCGCCACTGCTGCCTTTGGCGCCGACCGCCTCTCGGACATCCAGGTCGAGCCCAAGCCCGCGCCCAGCTTCAAAGCGCCTGATGCGTGTATGCCCCTGCCTTTCCTACCGGGCATGACCCCCAACTTCACCCAGCACCTCGACTACCGCTGGGTCGAAGGTGGCTTTCCCTACAGCGGTCATTCTACGCCGGGTATCACTGGCTACTGCCGACACAAGACCCGGGTCGACGATCCAGCCCTAGCTCTGGTCGGCCTGGCTGATGCCTGGCCAGCCCCCATCCTGCCCTTGGCCAAGGGACCGGCGCCGGCCAGCTCGGTGACCTGGAACCTGCAACTCCTGCAGCTGCCCCAAGTGCCCCAAGCCGCTTGGTGGACGATGATCTACGACGCCGACCAAGCCCAGGCCGGCATGAGCACCGTCACCGGGCGGCTCTACGCCCCCGACGGCTCCCTTGCAGCGATCTCAACCCAGCTCACGGTGGTGTTTGACAAGCGCTAAGCCAAGCTTCGCGAAAGATTTTGCCAAGGTCCTGGGGATCTTTGCAGTCCTATGGTCTTTGCTCTACCTACCTCTGGCCATCGGTGTACCCACCGCCGACCACGACCCGAACCTGGGGGCCATCGCCCTTCAGGCACGGCACTGGCAGGAGAGCGGCAGCCCCCAGCGATTCAGCATTCTCTGGGGCGGTGGCACACTCTTCTCGGGCCTGGTGGAGCAGGCCCCTTGGTCACCGGCGGTGCTCCTGGCCCTGGTGCTTGGGCCCAAGGCTGGTGGGATGGGCTGGATGTGGGCCCAACTCAGCTTTGGTGGTGCCGCGCTCTACGGCTGGTTCCGCAGCGAAGGGGCCAAGCACCACCCGGCTCTGGTTGGCGCAATCGGGGCGTGGTGCACCCTCTGGCTGGCCCGACACGCCATCGATGGTCACCTGGCTTGGGGCGCCTTTGCCCTGTGCATCTCCCTTGGATGGACCTTCGCCAAAGGCCCAAAGTGGATGCCGCTCTGGACCGGACTGCAGGCCCTTCTGCTGCTCAGCTCCAGCCACCTGCAGGCCCCGCTCTACGGCTGGCCGGTCGTGCTCTTCGGCATGGCGCTGGGCTTACGGCGCCACCCCACCCAAGTGCTCTGGGGTGTCGCAGCCTGCGTGCCCGCCCTAGCGTTGCATGGGCGACTCTGGGCAGACGCTTGGCGCGCCGGACAACTCTACGAGCGCGGGCAACTCATCGCCGCTCAGGACGTGCGCTTTGCCACCGGATGGGCCCCAAAGCTGCTTGGCATTCTGCTCCCAGGAGCCAGCTACGGAGCACACGCCGAAGGCAACCTATTGGCCCTGCTCCCGGCCCTTTTTGCAACCAAACGCTGGCCCCAGAGGTGGGTATGGGGTGCGGCCGCCGCCCTGATCGCCTTGGCTCTGATCCCCAACGTGGGGCCCTTTCGCCAGGCCGAGCGCCTGCTCTGGGGCCTGCCTCTACTGGCGGGCTGGCACCTGGCTCAAGCACCGCTTCCACAGTGGGCAGAGCGCCTGAGCCTGGGCTTGGGGGTCGGCGGCGCGGCTCTGCTGATGGCTCTCCGGATGGTAAGTGGACTCGGAGCGCCGACGGGGCCTGAGCCGGCGCCGGGGATTCAAGGCGTGGCTCTGCCCCAGCAGAGCTACGACATCAGCGAGGCCTACATAGGTGGCCTGGTAGCGCAGATTCAAGCGGGCCAAGTCGTGCACCGGCCTGCCGGGCACCTGGCACTGGAACAGGTCCCCGAGCGCGGGACTAGCCTGTCTCTAAGCCCAAACTTCCACGCCAAAGGCACCGACCCGCGCCTGGTTGTGACAGGACCCTGGGAACCCGGAAGCCTAGTCGTTCTGCAGCTCCGTGACGGCGGCTGGCAGGTCTCGGGCTGTGCGGCGCTGAGGACCGAAGGGCGGTGGCTCTTTCTAGTGGGTACGGGACGATGTTCCGCAGTGACCCTGACGCTGAGTTCATTGCCTGATCAAAAAACACCGCCGGATTGAAAACACGACGGATTGAAAGCACGACGGATTGAAAGCACGACGGATTGAAAGCACGACGGATTGAAAGCACGACGGATTGAAAGCACGACGGATTGAAAGTACGACGGATTGAAAGTATGCCGGATTGAAAGCACGGCTCGTCCGCAGAGATAGGCTTCACAATGCCCGCATCAATCAACGCCTCCTCTACACCAAGAATCCCCTACAACGAGGCTGCAAGGCTGGAGGCTCTCCACAACCTGGACATCCTCGACACGGGGCCCGAGAAGGCATTTGACCGAATTACTCGACTTGCAGCAACGATCATTGGTACGCCCGTCGCCCTGGTGTCCCTGATCGATGCGGACCGACAGTGGTCCAAGTCGGCCCACGGCGTTGAACCCTCAGAAATGATCCGAAAGGACGCATTCTGTTCCCACGCCATCCTGCAGGACGATGTGATGGTCGTCCCAAATGCCACGATGGATCCCCGTTTCGCAGACAATCCCTTGGTGACCGCAGAACAGGGCATTCGCTTCTATGCAGGAGCGCCCTTGATGCTCAATGACAATCTGAGATTGGGCACTCTCTGCACTGTGGGCTTTGAACCCAGGGAGATGAGCGCGCGAGAGATAGACGCCTTGAGAGATCTGGCTGCCATCGTTGTAGACGAGCTGAAGTTGCGGCTCCTGGTTCAGACTCAGGCGGCGACCAACGCCATTCTCAACGAGCGGACGCGCGAGCTGGCGATCGCAAATCAGTCCCTGGACCAGTTCGCCTACATGGCCTCCCACGACCTTCGAGGCCCCCTTCAGACGATCATCGGCATGGCGGACATAGCGGGCCCACTGGCCAGCGAGCTGAACCGCGAGCCCTTGCGTTTTATTGGAAAGGCTGCCAAGAACCTCGACGAGGTCGTTCTCGGTTACCGGCGTCTGTCCAGGCTCAGCTGTGGCGAGAAGCAGAACGTCGCCTTGAAAGGCTTGGTTGAGCGTGCCCGGCAGCAAGCCGCCCCCAACCTTGAAGTGGACGTACCGGTCAACGTCAACATCCACTGCGACCCAGTCCTGCTCACCCAGGTGTTGACCAACCTCCTGACCAACGCGGAGCAATATGCCTCGCAGCCCAAGATTGAGATTCGTGCCCAAGTCGGCGGATCGACCACCGTCATACGCGCCGAGAGTCCTGTTCGGGAAGCCTTCGCCGTCGATGCCACCATCTTCACCCCATTCAAGCGTTTCACGAACGATGGTGACGGCACCGGACTCGGCTTGGCGATCGTCGATCGCGTGGTCAAGCTGCATGGGGGTTCGGCTGCAGCTGGCTGCTCGGACTCAACGTTCTGGATTGAGCTCGTGCTTCCAGCCTAGGGCACAGCAACCGAGCTTCGCTGGCGCCCAGCTCTCGCTCCAAGGGTGGAAGGAGGAGTAGACTTGCCGTCCCGACCTTTTGGAGTCCGCCGATGACCTTGCTCCTGCTCAGTCTGTTCGCACTGGATGTCCCCGACCAGGCCATTGAGTCCTTGGAAGATGTGGCTGCCCCCGACCCAGGCGAGTCGGCCTATGCCACCTGCGGCGGCTGTCACGGTGCCCAAGGGCAAGGCAACCCAGCCATGAATGCGCCTGCTCTGGCAGGCCAGGACGCCGACTACACGGCGCGGCAGCTGCGCAACTACAAGGCTGGCATTCGCGGTGCTGATCCCGAGGACGTCTACGGTGCACAGATGCGGGGCATGTCCAATGTCTTGATCGAAGACGCGGCCGTGGTGGCTGTCTCCGAGTACATCGCCACCCTTGAGCGTCCATCTGCCGCAGCCACAACAGCCACCCAGGCCGAGCTAAGCGCGGGGCAGAGCGCCTACATGAACTGCGTGTCGTGCCACGGCCAGAATGGCCAGGGCAACCCCGTGATGATGGGACCTGCCTTGGCCGGCCTGGATGCCCCCTATGTTGAGCGGCAACTTGAGCACTTCCGCGCCGGTCGCCGCGGCGCCCACACCGAGGATGCATGGGGCGCCAGCATGGTCCCCTTGGCCAAGCAGCTCGATGCGGAGACTTCCGTGGCCATCGCGGCCTACTTGACCAGTCTATAGGCCGCTCTAAAGCACGCCGAAGCGGTAGGTCTCCGCCAGGGTGTTGCTCTCGGGTGCTGTCAGCACGAGCCAGAGCCCCACCCCCGCAACCACCAGGAGCGCGCCGCCAATCCAGAGCCAGAGATCCTTGGACATGTCGCCAGCCTACACCGAGAAACACCCCCTGTGCCGCGCACCCTAAAGAACCTGCTCATGTCGCTGTTCACCGCCCTGGTTGTCCTAGGTGGTACCGAGCTGCTGCTCAATCTGGCGGACTGGCCGGCGCCGTCGGTCTACGTCGACGGGCACCGGCCCATCTGGACCCTGCGCCCCAACGTGGACTTGGAGCTGAGGCACCACGAACTGAACCGAGACTTCTCAGTCCACGTAAGCGGGGTCGGCTTCCGCGGACCGGAGCCCGTCTCACCACGCATCGCCTGCCTGGGCGACTCCACAACCTTTGGATGGGGCGTCACTCAGGAGCCAGCTTGGCCCAGCATTCTTGGAGACGAGCTCGGCGTAGAAGTCCTGAACGCGGGGGTACCCGGCTACTCCACACACCAAGGTTTAGCGACCCTGGACCGGGTGTTGGCGCTCAACCCGGATGTGGTGGTCCTGGCCTACATGATTCGGGATGCGGATCCGGCGCCCATTCCCGACGCCCAGCAACGCGATTCAGGCCCAGCGCACCCTCTGCAGATGCAGCGCGCGCTGGTGAGTTTGTTGCCCACGCCCGCTCCTGCGCCACCCATTGGAGACACCCAGCGGGTGCCGCCCCTGCTCTATGGGCAAAACGTCGATACGCTCACGCGGCGCATACGGGCCTCGGGGGCGCAGGCAGTCTTGTTGAGCTTCCCGGTACAGGAAGACCGAGGCGCCCACCAACAGGTCCTGGAGGAGCGCGGTGCTCTGAGCCCCGAGCTCCCGGCACAGGCCTTCTTTGCAGAAGACCCCCTCCACCTGAACGTGGATGGCAACCGCCTGCTGGCAGCGTGGCTGGCCGAAGAGCTGCCCCCCATGAATTAGGCTGTCGTGCTCTGAAGAGAGCTAGGCTGCCGTGCTCTGAAGAGAGTTAGGCCGCCGAAGTCTAGATCGCGATGGTCTCGGCTGGCTGCTGGCCGCTGAGATCCAGCCACAGAATGTAGCGGGAGAGAAGCAGTGCGGGCAGGACCACGAAAGGTCCCACAATTGGAACTGCACTCAGGCCGCCGCAGAAGAACACCAGCAGAAAGTCGGTGATGACCACGTCCGGGTAGCGGGTCTTCATCAGGTCCAAGGCCATCGTGAAGGACTCTCTGAGCGAGTGTCCCTGGGACAAGGCACTCTCAGGCAGAAAGAGCAGAGGCCGCAAGAACAGGCCCGGCACGATGCACATCAGGAAGCCGAGCACCACGATGGGCGCGCGAATGGCCTCCAAGGCCACAGCCTCGAAGACCTCGCCAACGCCCACCTTGACCAAGGCTCCATCAGTGCCGGCCATGGCCGCTTGGAGGCGGCGCAGCCACCAGACCTCGATGGGGGCGGTGCAGATCCGACCCAAGAAAAAGAGCAGGCTGGCAAAGGGCCAGAATCCATAGCCTTGCAGCACATCCGTTCCAGACAGCACACCGACGAGCACGCCTGCCGCCATGAGCGACGCCATGACCAACATCGCGCCTACCAGCACGGCTGTCGGCTTGAGCATCTCTTTGTAGTGCTTCATGGCCACGCGAACAATCGCGCTCAAAATGGGGCCGATTCTCAAGCGCCACTCCAATTCAACTGGGTGAGCCGCTGCGACATGAGCTGCGGAAAGCGCTTGTACCAAATGGCGTTGAGAGGACTCGGGTGGGGTACGGGGTGGAGAACAAAGTCCTTGCCTCCCAAGGTGAGTCCCAGGCTGCGCTGGTAGCGGTCGGGCAGCGCCCAGAAGGCCTTGAGCTGGGGCTTGAGGGACTTGTCGGCCAAGCCGAACCACTCAAAGGCGACGTTGCCGCACGTGATCAGGTCGCGGCCCTGCCACTGGTCCACCAGCAGCTCCTGGATGTGGGGCAAGAAACGGCGCTTGATCTTGACCGACCAGGCCTTGTTGCCGGTTGGCTTGTAGGGCACGGTGTTGGCCCAAAAGAAGCTCTGGCCGGCGCGCTTGTAGTCGTCGAGCGAGGACGCATCTCGGCCAAACTGGGCCTGGTGAAGAGCCTGCCGAATCAGCTGCCCTCCCTTCCCGATGAAGGGCTCATTCTCAATGACCTCGTGGCGACCGGGATCTCGGCCCATGACCCCGATTCGGGCCTGCAGCGAGCCTGTGCCCAAGAGCACCGGCTTGGTCGGCTCCACTCCTGCAGACTCGTAGACTGGGACGTCGATGGGCATCTCACCCAAGGCCGCCTCGGCCCGGATCGCTGCGAGCAGGTCCTTCACGCGTTCAGGACTTCATCGATGGTGAACTGGTCCAAGCCCATGGCCTTGCCCAGAGCTTCTACCTGGGCGCGGGACTGTTTGACCCCGGCCAAGTTCGAGAGCAGCGCGGCTGCAACATCGGAGATGGCCCGACTGACTTCGCGCTCACCCAGACCCAGCTTCTGCGCGTAGCCGCGGATGACGTCGGTCTCCTCGTCGCCTAACTTCATGTCAGCAAAAGCCACCAGTACCAAGCTCTTGATGAAGGCCTCTTTCAGGGCGGAGGTGTTGACCACGCTCAGGTCGACCGTGTCGGTGTTGCCGGCGGGGAGTTCGTCCTCGAAAGACTGAATCAAGAGCAGCTCGCGGGGGTGATCGCCGTCCGCGGCAGCGACTTCGCGCATGGCCTGGACAAGGGCGTATCCGACGGATTGGTCGATCTGGACCATCTGCTTCATGATGCTTCGCATTGGGGGGCTCCGAGAAGGGTTGGGGGATTCTAATCTTCGTCGTCGCCTAGCGGGGAGACAGCGTGAAGGAGGCGCAGGAGCTCTTCGGGGTCAAAGCGCTCCTGAAGCTGCTGCGTGCGCACAGAACGCTCGACCAACAACAGGTAGAGGTGATCGGGGCCAGCGGGGATGGCTCCCAGGGCATGGGCCGCCTCCTCCCACCCATCTCCAAGAGCGATCTGGCCCGCCTCAAGGGCGTGGATGAGCATCTCTTCATCAGCATCCCCCCACAGGCCATCGGGCATACCGCGGGGGCGGAAGACCAAGGTCACGCCGGCGATCACCAACATGCCCACCAGCCAGGCGTTGACGCCGGCCAACCACCCCACCAAGAGCCAGCCGAACATGAGGAAGAGTCCAGCGCAGCCTACCGCCCGCCGCCGACGGTGCGTGGTGTCAAAGGCCCGGGCTGCCTGAACCATCTCGATGAGCCCTTGGGGTCCCATGATCTCCAACTGCTCGGTGCGCAGCCAGCTGCCCGCACCCGTGTCCCACGCGTTTAGCCACCCATCCCAGCTCAACTCAGACTGCCGGGCCGCCCGCCGCAAAGGCTCGTCCAGTACTGGGTCGGGTTCGGGCTCAAGTCGGTCCCAGAGCTCCGTGTCGTGGAAGGCGCGGAGATGATCCGCGTCCGCTGAAAGCAACACATCTACGTCTTCAACCAGCAGCCTTAGCCGCGGGTGAATCCACATATCCTCAGGGTCCAGGACGTAGCCCAGGGCTCGAAGTTCGATTGCGCCATCGCTCATGGACCTTGGGTTATCACGGCACACACCACCTTCAACCGGGGCGTTATCCGCATGCCATGGGCCTAAGAGAGCAAAAGAAAGCCGCGCGGCGCCAAGCCATCCTGGACGCCGGTCGACGTGCAATGCTCGAAGAGGGCTTTGAGCGTGCCAGCGTGGAGCGTATCGTCGCCGAAGTTGGAATCGCAAGAGGCACTTTCTACCTGTATTTTCCAGATAAGGAGACGCTCTTCTCAACACTACTGGAGGAGCTCTACGCTCCCTTCGTTGGCGCCCTAAAATCTCATGCGAAAGCCTTGGCCTCGGCGGCGACCACCCAGCAACAACAGCTTCTCTATTTGCAGATGAGCCTGGGGTTGGCTCAGGTCTTGGAACGAACAAGGACCACCCTCCCCCTCCACTTTCAGCACGCTCGGGCCCCAGGGACCTCTGGAACACTGTGCCGAGAATGGCTGACCCAGGTCGAGGACACAGCGATCACGATTCTGGAGGACGCCCAAAATCGGGGCCTGGTTCGGCATCACGACAGCGCAGCAGTGGCGTTAGCCATTGTCGGAGCCGCCGAGCGCCTGCTGTGGGCCTGGCTGCAAGGAGACCCGCGCCTGAACGCAGAACAGGCGGCCAGCGAACTGGCGCGCCTGTTCTTTGAAGGCATCCGCCCGCAGGCGATGCCCAAGTCCTAAAGACTGAGCTCGTTCTAGAACTCGTACAGGTAGACGGAGCCCTTGTCGTTGCTGGCGCGGCGGCTTGCGCCGACCACGAGCACATCGCGGAACAGGGTGTCCTGGTTCTCTACAACGTCCACCCAGCTGCCGTAGCGGTCATCGGTTGCGGAGCCGGCCAGCTTCACATCCGCGTCGGAGGTAGCGCTCAAACTGGAGCCGGAGGTGGGCGCCAGGAAGACGTACACCGCGCCTCGGTCATTGCTGCTCTGACGGTTGGCCGAGACCACGATGTCAGGGGAGCCATCGCGGTCCACATCGCCGGTCGCCAAGCCAGCGCCAAACTGGTCGCCGGTGAGCTGCCCGGAGAACTTGATGTCAGCCTGAGCGCCAATGGCCCCGGTGACCGCGTTGTTGCCGCGAATCAAGTACGCCGCGCCGCGTCCGTTGTGGCTCAGTGCGCCAGCGAGGAAGTCGTCATAGCCATCGCCGTCAAAGTCGCCGGCCTCGGCCAGCTGATTGCCTGCCTCGCTGCCTGCGAGGTTGCCACGCAGAATCACATCCGCATCATTCATGTTCGCGGGCAAGGTGCTCGCGGTGAGGATGTAAACGGAGCCTGAATCAGTCTTGCCAGCGTGATCACGGCTGCGTGCGCCGACTACAAAGTCCGCAGCGCCATCACCATCAAAGTCGCCGATGCCGCGCACGCGGGCACCAACGGCGTCTCCAGCCCCCTCTCCGCCCACTACACCGTCGGCGTCACTCAGATCCATGTCTGCTGTAATGGGACCATTGATCAGGTAGACCGCACCCGACTCAGCGCCACCGTCATCGGCGCCGCTGGCTCCAATGATCACGTCGACGTTGCCGTCTCCGTCCAGGTCACCGACGATGTCCAGGCCGGAGCCCGCAAAGTCATTGGCCTTGATTCCAGAGATCCGAAGGGCGGCGTCGGGGAGGGTATTGTTGCCGCGGTCAGCCCAAGTCACGATGTAAACCGCACCGGCGTTGACCTTCCAGGTGTCGGTCGGGTTGTCCCAGGAACGCGCGCCAATCAGAAATTCGTTTCCAGCTACGCCATTCAGGTCACCGTCCTCGAGGAGGACCATGTCGCGCTTGTAACCGTAGCCAGCCACGTTTTCAGCAACGGCTCCGCTCTCGCCGTACCACTTGCCCTTCACCCCATCAACGCGGAAGCTGCCCGACGTGAAGCGGCCCTTGTCCATGTACGCGCCACCTGCACCGGCACTCTCAGACCCAGCTGCGACCTCCGAGCGGTTGTCACCGTTCATGTCGCCCAGGGCAGCAACAGTCATACCCAGATTGTCGCCAGCGGACTCACCCTGCCAAGAAGTCCGGGCGACGTTGGCGCCAATGCTCGTGCCCAGGGGCACAGCAATGGCCGTACCGTTGGGGGCCCAGCGATCGACGCCCGGCTTGTAGAGCGGGTCATCCCACTTGGTGCTCATCTCCTCGGGAAGAAGCGGCTCGATGTTCTCATCGTTGGCCACGGCACCGCCAGGAGCATCCAACTCCATTGGCTCGACAGCGCATGCGGAGAGGGCGGCAAGGCCTCCTACCAGGACGAGAATGGACAGCTTGTGCATCTTGAGATCTCCGAGGGGTGCTAATGACGACGTTCTGTACCTTTCAATCGGCTCTACCAAAGGTGGACTTGAGGTCTGGATACGTCGCACCATCAGCAATCAGCCTGACCTACCGCACATGGCCCCGCAAGTGGTCATGTGAACTCATAGGTGACAGGTGATCGCGAGAAGCCGCACGGGGTAAGGATTTCCGACAATCTTTCACCATGGTGTCCACAAACAGAAACCGCCGCAAAGCGCACCACTCTGTGGCGCCCATTGCGGCGATCCTGAACGATTCAGTTCCCGAATCAGGGGGTCTGGAACATGTAGACCGCGCCCTTGTTGCCGGTACCTCGCGAGCTGGCGCCGACGATTAGGGTGTTCTTTGAGTCCACCGTGGTGTTCTCGGCAACATCGACCCACGAGCCGAAGCGGTCGTTAGAGCCCACACCCGCGAGCTTGGAGTCGGCGTCATAGGACGCGATGGTTCCTGTGACGGGTCCATAGAAGACGTAAACCGCGCCACGATCAGTAGAAGACTGGCGGTTGGCCGCGACGACCACATCTTCGATGCCGTCACCGGAGATGTCACCCGAGGTGACTCCGGACCCGAACTGGTCCCCAGATGACTGCCCAACAAAGCGGGCATATGCCACCTCTCCCATCTTGCCGGATGTGACCGAGCCCTGGAGAACATAGGCGTTGCCCAGACCGTTGTGTCCGAGAGCACCGACCAAGTAGTCATTGAGCCCGTCTCCATCCAGGTCGCCCGCCTCACTCACGCCACTGCCGCCTGCCGAGCCGTCCTTGTTTCCGCGAATGATGATGTCGGCATCGGCCAGGGTGGCCGGCATGGTGCTGGAGGTGATCACGTAGACCGCCCCTGCGTCCACGCCGTTGGTGTCCTCTGTCCGGGCGCCTACAGCGAAGTCGTCTACGCCGTCCCCGTCCACATCCCCGAGTCCGACCACGCGGGAGCCAATGGCGTCCTCAGCCGTCTCGCCGCCGATCTCCGCGTCAGCCACAGCCAGATCCACGTCCGCGGTGATCGGGCCATTGATGATGTAGACGCAACCGCTCGCTGAGCCGTTCGTGTCTGCACCGGTCGCACCCACAGCCAAGTCGGCAAAACCGTCTCCATCCAGGTCACCCAGGATATCTACACCTGCGCCTGCGTACTCGTAGGCCTTCGTTCCGGTGAGGGCGGTGGCTCCTGCAGGCAGCGTGTTGTTCCCACGATCAAAGCCAAACACCAGATAAGCCGCGCCGGCATTCAGCTTCCAAGTGTCGACGGGATCATTCCAGGTGCGCCCCCCGATGATGAAGTCGTCATTCCCGTCCCCATCCACATCACCGCCACCGGCAACCTGCTCCCCAGCACGACTTCCGCTGACCCCGTACCAGCGACCCTTGGAGGCATCTGCCCGGTAGTTGCCGTCCTTGAAGCTGGCGCGGTTCATGTAGGCGGCCCCATCGCCCGAGCCCGAACCAGAGCCGTAGATGGAGCCCATGGCCATATCTTCCAAGCCGTCCCCGTTCAGGTCGCCGACCGCCGCCACGCCAATACCCAAGCGATCCCCATCACCCTCGCCCTTCCAAGTGGCATCGACCACGTTGAAGGCGTTGGAGGTGCCCAAGGGGACGTTGACCGGGTGCCCTTGAGGCGCCCATCGGTCCACGTCGGAGCGGAAGTCAGGATCGTCCCAGGACAGGTTGGCATCCTCGCCTAGAGCGTCGTAGCGATCTCCGTCCTCCAAGATGTAGGACTCCTCCATCCCCGGGCTGGAGCAGGCGAAGAGTACGAGGGGCATCAGAAGGATGGCGATCTTGCGCGGCATGAGAACTCCAAAGGGTGGGGATTACGAATCTATCACCTCTCTTTTTGAGAACAACGACAAAGACACCTCCCAGTTGACAGTGCTGCGCAGATACCTGAAATCCATGAAAAACTAATCGCTATGAAAGTCTGTCCTCATCGCCGCCAACTTGCACACATGTCCCGCAGGGCCTCCTGTGAACCGCGCACGCTCCCCAAGGCACCACAGTGCCAAGCTCCTCCTCCAGCACCCGCGCCCTGTCCGCGTTAGTCTGCGCCCCCAGCGCTTCGGATCCCAATGCCCTTTACCTTCCAGACCCTGTCCTTCTTGCTCCTGCTTGGCAACCCAGCCATGGCACAAGACGAGGAGGAGGCCGCCCCAGCCCCCACGCTGCCCGACCTGGCCCTGGAGGCCCCCTGGACCCTGCCCCCAACTCCCCTATTGGAAGGCGAGGAGCCCGAGACTCCCCTGACGGAGGAGGAAAAGTACCCCTTCGGGAGAGCATTGGTGAACATCCCCGGTCTACCGGTGGACTTGGTCGTACCCCAGACGGAGCCCGGCCTGGAGCCCCGTTGGAAGTGGACCGCAAACGAGTCGACAAGCGAGGTTCGCCTTGGCATGCGTGCGTCAGAGGCGTACAGCAACGTACGTTTTCGTGCCACCAACTTCCAGCCCGACGTGGCACTGCTCCAAGGCGAGAACCTCACCCGTGAGCTCGCGTTGCAGGACCAGCCCGAAGCGGACCTGGATCTGACTCTGGGCGAATGGCAGGCCGTGGAGCACCCCGATTTGGGCCCCATGCAGATCCTGAATTTCCATGCTTGGGACGGCTTTTTGGAGCGGGACCTGTACTACCACGTCTTCCTGTACGCGGTAGAGGGACACGCCGTGATCGGAAGCGTAGAGTCTTCGGACAGCCTGGAGCGCGCACAAGAGGTGGCCGGCGAGATCATCGCTATGACCAGCGTGGCCAAGCCCCCCTTTGACCCAGCAGCTCTGGGCCTAACGGGCACCATCGAGGTGGACGCCGGGTACAGCATCACGCTGCCCGACGGCATGCGCGCCCTATCCGAAGAAGAGCTGAACTTGGTCTCCGGTGGACGCTTGGGCGGCGAGGGCCCCTTCAACGGCAAGCGGGCCCGCCTGAGCATCATCCGAACCGATCGTCTCTACGACAACTTGGCGTTCCGCTGTCGCGCCGAAGCTGGCTCCCCTCTCGAGGTCCTGGACCCGAAGAAAAGTGCTCAGACCACTGAAAACTTCCGGGCTTGGGCCAAGGCAGTGTTCAGCGCAGGACAAGCCAAGGTGACCTCTGCCGGCGAGGACACCACATTCGACTTTAGCGATGACTACGCCCGCGCTCTGCACACGGAGTCCAACGTCGACCCCGAGTTCCTGCAGCTGGACGGTGGGCGCGACGCCTACCTCTGGAAGGTAACCGGCGATGTTTATACCGTACCGCACCAAGGGAGCATGCTTTACACGGCCTACGCCGATGTGGCCCTGACCTGTATGGCGGTCGTCGAAGAGAGCGAGAGCTTGGAGAGCTTTGAGCAGGCCGCACGCGGTGTGAAGATCGCCCTAGACGAAAACGGCGAACCCTACCCAATGCCCTTGTCCCTGCAGGCCCGCTACACCCGCTGGTGGCCCACAGGCAACCCCTTCCTGCAGCTCTACTGGCTGCCGGTCCCACTGATGCTCATTGCCGGGTACTTGGTCCTCAAGGACTGACCCCGGGGGCGCGAGAAATGCTGGAGCAAGCTGTGATCCAACTGCAGTCCTACGTCTTGGACGGCTGGTCCGACGGCCAAGCCCCCTTCCGTGACTTGGTCAACCCCGCCACCGACGAGGTGGTGGCACAAGCCTCCTCTAATGGGCTGGACATGGCCGAAGTCATGGCCCACGCCCGAAGCGTTGGAGGCCCTACGCTGCGCGCTATGAGCTTCGAGGAGCGCGGTGCGATGCTGCGCACTTGGTCCAAGGCCCTGTACGCCGCCCGCGAGGCTTTACTCGATGTGACCATGGTCAACGCCGGCAGCACACGCGGCGACGCCAAGTTCGACGTAGACGGAGCCACCGGCACCCTGAGCTACTACGCCGGTCTGGGCAAGAAGCTCGGAGACCGCAAGTGGCTGGTCGACGGCGAGAGCGAGCAGCTCACCCGCAACAGCGCGCGCTTCTACGGCATGCACATCCGCGTTCCCATCCAGGGCGCAGCGGTGCACATCGGCGCCTTTAATTTCCCCGCTTGGGGAACCTTTGCCAAGGCGGCTGTCTCCATCCTATCAGGCGTGCCTGTGGTCACCAAGCCCGCCTCCAGCACCGCCTGGATCACCCACGAGATGGTCAAAGTGCTCACCGAGCAGGACCTGATCCCAGCCGGCGTCTTTCAGCTGATCTGCGGCAGCCCCGGCAATCTGCTGGACCACCTGGGTCCACAAGACGCCTTGGCCTTTACCGGCAGCGCAGACACTGGAGCCAAGCTGCGCGCGGGTCAGGGTCCAGTGCAGGCCTCGACCGCGGTGAACATCGAGGCTGACAGCCTCAACGCCATGGTACTGGGCCCAGACTTGGAGCACGGCTCCGACCTGTACCACTGGGTCAAGAACAGCATCGTGCTGGAAATGACCCAAAAGGCGGGCCAGAAGTGCACCGCCATCCGCCGTGTCGTTGTGACAGAGTCCCTGGTAGGCGCCTTGACCGCAGACTTGAGCGAGGAGCTGGGCCGGATTCGCATCGGCGATCCCCGCGCCGAAGGCGTGCGCATGGGCCCCCTGAACAACCGGGCCCAACAGCAGGACTACCGAGAGGGGGTGGCCCTGTTGGCCACCGAAGGAACCATCGTCTACGGCGACCCGGCCAGGTCCGAGTTCGAAGGCGTCAAGCCCGGTCAGGGCGCATTCGCGTCACCGATCTTGCTGCGCTGTGACGCCCCGCTGCAGGCTGAAGCCGTTCACTCCCGCGAGGTCTTTGGACCCGTGGTCACCCTCTGCGTCTACGACGGAAGCGTCGCCCAGGCGGCCGCCATTGTGGCCAAGGGACAGGGCATGCTGGCCTCGACCGTGGCAAGCAGTGACCGGAAGTTCGGAGGGGAGCTTGTCTTTGAGCTGGCACCCTACAATGGACGGGTGATGCTGATCGACAAGAAGGTCTGCGACCAGGCCACACCCCACGGCATGGTGCTGCCCAACCTGAACCACGGCGGTCCCGGACGCGCTGGCGGAGGCGCCGAGCTGGGTGGCCTGCGCGGCATGGAGTTCTACATGCGCCGGGTCGCCATCCAGGGCAACCGCGGCCTGCTCGAGAAGCTCTTCGCTTAGAAAATGCCCGTCTTGGTCTCGATCGCAGGGCTCATGTCCAGCCCTTCGATCGCAGCCTTGAAGTTCTTCTCAAAATCCCTGTCGATGGCCTTCTTCATCGAGCGCTCCTCGCTGAAGCCGTCCTCGAACTCCACCACCTCGGAGTTCTCGGCGAGGAAGCGCTTCCAGCAGAGTCTCTCCTGGGTCAGAGAGTCCACGATGACCAGGTAGCCGTCGTAGTAGCCGCCCTCAAAGGTCTCATCATCGAAGGTGGTGGGCTCGATAGCTTCGAGATCGACAAACACGCCTACCAGGGGGAACCCACCCAATCTGCGGTAGTCGCTATCGCTGGGGTCGTAGCCCAGCGACGAAGAGAAGCTGCTTGGCAGGCGAACCTGGCGCAGCTCACCGAAGTAGCTCTCATCTGCGGTGTAGTCCTTCTCGCCAGCCACTCGGCGGGAGAGTTCTTCAAGCTGGGAGAAGTCGGTCAGAAGCAAGTTCTTCTCTCCGTTCTCACCCAGGCGGACTCTCAAGGATGTGGTATCGCAGGCCTGGACATCACTCCAGGTCAGCGGGTTGAATTCCGCCTCCCTGCCGGCAAGAGCCACAAGCCCAGCCTCTACGGCCTTGCCCGCATCGAGTTCCGCTTCTTTGGCAGCAGCACGGGCGGCTTTCTCCTCTGGGGTCATGGTGGCTTCTTGAATGCCGAGAATGGCTAGCGGACCGCCGCAGCAGAGCACGCAGAGCACTCCAACACCAATGACTACCTTGCCCGTCGTTGAAAGCGCCATGAGCCGCACTCCTTCATGAGATGCGGCCTGTTAGACCAGATTTGTGCCCAGCGCAACGTAGAATCAGCGGGTAGCGAAGCTCAGCTGCGGTCCCAACATCGCACCCACATGGACGTTCTTGACCTGTCCGTCGGGGCCAACAACCACGGTGGTTGGCAGGGTCGTGATCCCGTAGTCCCGCTGCACGTCGGAGTCAGCGAGCAGGACCGTGTACTGCATGTCTTTCTTCTTTGCGGTCACGCGAACCTTCGCCGAGCTCTGGTCGGTAGCGACTCCCAGGACCGGAATGTCCGGATTCTCCAGGGCAAACTCGTTGAATGTGGGTATCTCAGCCATGCAGGGCCCACACCAAGTCGCCCAGAAGTTCACCACCACGGTCTGGCCTCGGTAGTCCGAGAGAGAGACCAGTTCTCCCTCCAAGTTCAAGAGCTCAAACTCGGGCGCCTCGTCGGGAAGATCCGGAGCACGCATCACCCCAATGCCCCAGTAGACCCCAAGGGCCACCACGATTGAGAGCCCCCAGTCACGCACATAGCGTAGCCAGCTGGATTTTCTCTTGGGCGCATCGAGCAGTTCTTCATCAGCCATGGGGTCAAGCTATCCACGTATGGGCATTTGGACACCGTGGCAGCGCTTTGGTTGCAGGGGAGAAGCAGAGGAGCACTCTTCGATTCATAGATTCCGGCTACCCTAATGGGTACAACGACAGGCTGTCCGTCCTGCCTTCCGCAGACGAGGACACCCTGACAGTGCGTCCAAATCCGGACCTGATATTGGGCTTTGACGCTGGCACGGTGTGTGCATCGAGGAGGAGTAGACCGCTCCCCCAAGGCTCCCGCCATGCCCGTCTCGCTGCATATCCCTTCCCTTTTCTTCCTCTCTGCGCTCTCCCTGAGCGCATCGGCCTTGGGGGCACCGGTCCTCTGCGCGGCCGGTCTGGGCTGGACCCTACTCTCGGCGATCGGCGCCGCCCGTCCTCTGCGGCTCTACCAGCTGCTGCTCTTCGTTGGCATCGCTCTGGCCACCGGTGCATCTTGGACCTGGTGCCTACTCCTCAGCGCCCCCGTCACCGTGGCCGCCATCGCCTGCACCGTGGCCAGTCCGCGCTATCGGGGCCCCGGCGTGGCTCTGCTGGTCGAGAAGTTGCAGAATAAGCGGACCTCCCCAACCGTTGTGTGCCCATGGACCATGCCCCAGAAATCGCCGCCAGCCGTTTTGGTCTTGGGCCCCGTCCTAGCGAGCTCGCGCGTATGCGAAGGGACCCCCGTGGTTGGCTGAGCAGCCAACTCCAGGCCAGCGCCGGTCCCAGCGGCCTTCAAAACATCGGCCCTCTGAGCTACGCCCTGTACCGGGCCACGAAGCGAGACCCTCAGGACGCACGCAAGCTGGCCAAGACCACATACGATGCCGAGGCCAACGCCCGGGAGGCCTACGCAGCGACCACGCGCAGTCCCTTCCAAGAACGCCTGGTGCGCTTCTGGAGCAACCACTTCTGCGTCTCCATCACCCAGGCTCGCTGCGTGGGGTTGGTGGGCAACTTCGAGCGACAGGCCATCCGCCCAAACCTGGACGGACACTTCTTAGACCTGTTGTTGGCCACCGCGCACCACCCCGCGATGCTGCTGTACCTGGACCAGACCCGCAGCGTGGGCCCGAACAGCCGGATGGGTCGCAAGCGCGAGAAAGGTCTGAACGAGAACTACGCCCGGGAGCTGATGGAACTGCACACCCTGGGGGTCAACGGCGGCTACACCCAGCAGGACGTACAGGCTCTGGCCGCCATCCTGACCGGTTGGGGCCTGGACCCGGGACAGGGCAGACGAGACCCCTTCGAGTTCGATCCCAAGCGCCACGAGCCTGGCGATCACACCTTCCTAGGCCAACGCCTACGGGAAGGCGGACACGACCAGGGCATTGAGGCGCTGGGGCTGCTTGCCGCGCACCCGAGCACCGCAGTGTTCATCGCGACCAAGCTGGTACGCCACTTCGTCAGCGACACGCCCCACCCTCAAGACGTCGCCCACATCGCGCGCACCTTCACCCAGACCCAGGGCCACCTGCCGTCCGTACACGAGGCGCTGATCCATCTGGAGCGCGCCTGGCAGCCAGGGCACCCAAAGCTACGCACCCCTGCGGAGCTGGTCACCGCCATCGCCCGAGGCATGGGCTACAGCGCCCATGGAAGCGAACTTCTCCAAGGCCGCCGCGCACTGGGTCAGATGCCCTGGGCAGCGCCCTCTCCTCAAGGTTGGCCAGACCAAACCAGCGCCTGGACCGGCCCGGACAGCATCGTGGCCCGCGTAGACCTGGCCAAGCGTTTCGCCGAGCGCGCTCAGCTTGAGGTAGACCCGATAGAGCTTGGGGAGCGGGTTCTTGGAGCCCGCTTTCCCGCCCGGGATCGAAAGCTCTTGGCCAGCCTGTCGCCTCTCCAGGGGGTGGCCGTGCTCTTCGCAAGCCCGAGCTTTCAGTGGAGGGCCCAGTGACGCCGATCAAGGGAATGCAGCGGCGTGCCTTTTTGGGCGGGCTGCTTGGCCTGGCGGGCCTGACATTACTACCGAGCCGTTCCTTTGCAAAAGCGCCAGGGAGTCGGTTGATCCTTCTGATGCTGGAAGGAGCTGTCGACGGCCTGGCCCTCTGCCCACCCCACGCCGATCCGAACTACGCCCACGCCCGAGGTCACCTGGCCCTGCCCAGTCCCGAGCGCCCAGACGGCGTGGTCGACCTGGATGGCTTCTTTGGGCTGCACCCTTCCTTGGCCGCCTTGGCCGCGCTCTATGACAGCGGCGAGCTCGGAGTGGTGCACGCTACCGGACAGCCCGGCAGCCGGCGCTCGCACTTCGAGGCGATGGACATGTTGCAAGGCGGCGGGCCCAAACCCCACAGCACCCGAACCGGCTGGCTGGGACGGGCCCTGGGTGCGGCGGGCTCAGCGGGCCTAGCCATCGGCAATCAGGTTCCCTTGATTCTGCAAGGGCCCGCCGAGATTGGCAGCATCGATCTGCAGCGAGACCTATCGTCGGACCAAGACTTTCTGCAGGTCATGGCCACACTCTATCAAGGGGACCCCACCTTGGGACCGGCCTACCAAGAGGGCCTGGAGCTGCGCAGCGAGCTGGCCGAGCAAGGCGTCATGACCCGGCCCAAGCGCAGCGATCATGGCCTGAGTCGCGGCTTAGCACTTCAGCTGGGACAGATACTAGCCAAAGAGGACGGCCCTCAAGCCGCCGTGGTTCAGCTGGGTGGATGGGACACCCACACCAACCAGACCCGGCGACTGGACAGTGGCTTCTCCAAGCTGGCAGAGAGCCTGCTGGCTCTAAAAGAGGGACTCGGGCCACGCTGGCAGAACACTCTGGTTCTGGGACTGACCGAATTCGGCCGCAGCGTACGTGGCAACGGCACCAAGGGCAGCGACCACGGAAGCGCCTCCGCCACTCTCTTCGCAGGAGGAGCGGTGCTCGGCGGCCAAGTGATGGGGCCATGGCCCGGCCTGGCCCAACTGTACCAAGATCGAGACTTAGCGGTGGGCACGGACATCCGCGATGTCCTGGCCGGCGCCTTGGTGCACCACCTGGGGCTTGCAGATCTGTCCACGGTGTTCCCCGAAAGCCAGCCCAGTCCGCTCCGCTTGGTGCGCTAACAAGCCATGCCCCTATGGAGCAGCAGCAATCTCCGCCCGAGAGAGAAGATAGATCGCCGATTCACGGCCCGCTTCGATTCCGTTGACCCGCTGCACGGGGCTGTGGTTTTCCTGCACCCAAGCGTCAAAGACTCGGTTGGGAGACTGGTCCCATGGACCGCCGTTCTGGAGTTCCACTACGACCGCAATGGGGTCCCCGGCGCACTGACTAAGCACAAGGGTCTTGCAGGAGGCAAGGTTGGCAGGGTCGGGGCTACAGTAGTTGCCCGGGCAGCTGTCCACACCGGTGTAGAAAGCGACCACCTGCTGTGTGTTGACCACCGACCGAATGCCTGGCTCACCGACCGCCAAATCCGCGACGGCCAGACCCGTCGCGCGGTTTTGAAGCGCCTGCTCAATGGGCATGCGCGGCGGCCACTCGGTGACGAAGCCTTGAAGAGTGAGCCATGCCACGCCACCGCAGAGCGCGAGCGGCAGGACTCCGCAGGGCCACTTGGGCAGCTTCTTTCGTAACCCTGCTTCCAGGGCGGCAGCAGGGCTAGCCAGACCTCGCATGACCAACAGGATCACCAATGGCCGGAGGAAGTCTCGGTAGCGCTCGGGAGCCCGGGTGGCCTCCAGAAGGATCAGTGGCCCACACAGGACCAACAACCACAGGCCTGAGCGCCAGTCCCAAGGGCGCTTGTCTCGACCTGGGAGCCCCCAACCCACTACCCCAGCCCAGAGCAAAACAACCAAACTCCACCAGGGCAAACCGCTGTCCCGGAGCGGGGCCACGCCGCGCTGCACGGCGAGCATCGGGGCAGAGAGCAGGCGTTGAGAGAGGGGCTCGGCGACAGCTGCAGAGGCCGTAGGGTTGGCCACTCCTTCTTGATAGACCGCAAGGATCTGGGCCAGCCCCATGCTCTCGTAGGGCAACAGCAAGAACTTGAGCACCACAAAGCCTAGGAGCAGCGCCCCCACAGCCGGAAGAACCCGCCGCTTCCAATCGCCTTTGGCCTGCAGCATTCCGATGGCCAGGACCACGGGAAAAGCGAGCCCCAGGTAGTGCGTGCCGACCAGGAGCCCCATGAGCAGACCTGGCGCAATCGCGCGCAGAGCATGCCCCTTAGTTGCCCACCAGGCGCTGGCCACCGCCGCCAAGAACACCGCACCAAAGACCGGGTCTACACCGTACAACCCCTGGCTCTCGACCAAGTTAGGCAGCACCGCCATCCAGAGCGCCGCCCCCAGCGCCGCCCCTCTTCCAGAGGTCTGTACCCCCAGCCAGTACAGCGCCACACAGGCCAAGGCCCCAGCCCCATGGTTGACCAAGTGTCCGCCCCAGACCACATCTCCACCTGGAGCGAACACCGCCGCGAGCGCCGTATAGACCGGCAACCGGTTGGGATCCAAGGGCGCATTCTGAGCCCAAGCCTCTGCGTTCGCCGCCCAGTTTCCTGCATCAGGTCCATACAGGACAAAGTCCCCAGGCCCGCCCCACTGCCACGCGCTCGCCGGAATGTCCTGGAGTCCAGGGGTCACCGGATCGCTCTGCCCGACAGGCCAGGCCAGCCACCTGAGCCAGAGCACCAAAACTACCGCCAGGGCATCCACCGCGCCCCGAGCAGCCTTGGGGAGCCGGCGCTTCCAGGCCGGGCTCACAGGCGCCACACCCCATAGCGCCCGTCTCGGTAAACCAAGGTGGCGTTCTCCAAAAGCAAGGCCTCCCAGAGGGCCTCCGGGTCGGTGAACTGCTCCCGAAAGACGGCGTCACTCAGGAAGGGGTAGGTCTTGTGGATGAAGCGTACCCGGCCGCTGACCACGTGGGTCACGCCCAGCTGGCGCAGCACTTCGACGGTCTCTGGACCGTGCAGGTAGAGCAAGTGGCGCATGGGCACGTGGTCCTCGACTGAGCCCAGCAAGTAGGGCTTGTCCAGGTAGTAGCCAGCCCAAGCAAAAGTCAGTGCGATGCGCGCGTCGACTGGGGCCTCTTCATTGACCCACTGGATCGCGCTGTAGCCCGGCACCTCCTCCTCCAGCAGTTCCTGGGTAGTGCTGCTCCCAAAGGACACTTGCGCGAGCGGCAGGGCCTGCTCAAGGACTGGACGCAGGTTGCTGGGCAGGCCAATGACCCCAACACCCAGCGCAAGTGCCTGGCCCCACTTGGGCAACTGGGAGATCCCCAACCCCACCGCAAGGGCCAACAGCGGCGCCGCCGGGAGGAGGTAGCGCAGCCAGTGTGCACCGAGCGTCCACCCCAGCCATGCACAAGCCGCAGTGCCCAACACCACTGCAAAGGCTGGTCGCTCTCGCGCCTTCCAAGCAGCCAGCGCCATTCCGGGGACCGCAGCCAGCCCCAACGGCGACATACGCCCCAAGAAGCCTTGGTACTTGGTCGGGTCACCGTGCAGGGTGGCATTCCAGGGCAGCATCAGCATCGACAGGGCGTCTCGACCCATGCCGTAGCGCTCGATGTATGCGAACACAAAGCGGTCGCCAGCCGGCCATCCAGCGTACGGAAACAAAGGATGCAGACCCTCAAGCAGGTTGCGCGTCCACCACGGCGCGACCAATCCCAAAGCCAGGCAGGTGGTCAAGGCGCTGCGCTTGAGATCCCGGCGCTGGATCAGGTCGCAGAGGTACAGCCCAAAGACCACCGGCGCAGCGGTGTATTTGATGGATAGAGCTATGCCTGAGAACAGGGCCATGCGCCAAGGCGCGTCGTCTAGCTGTGCCCGTAGTGCGTAGAGGCACATCAAGGCCGCAGGCAGATTATTGTCCGCCAACCCCAGTTCCCGCAGCACGGTGTAGCTGCCTACCAGCACAGCCAAGGCACCCCATCCCGCCCGAGTCGCCAGGCGCTCCCCGAGCCGATGTACCTCGGCCAACAGCAACAGGGCAGCCCCCAGATGGAAGAGCTTGGGTCCTGCGCTGCCTCCAAAGGCGAGCAGCGCGGTGTAGCTCATGTGCAGGGGCACTGGCCGGGAACCGTCGGGGGTGAGCATTCCGCCCACCAAGCCCCCCGTGTTCAGCATGAGCTTGGGCAAGGCCAAGTGTTGGTAGATCTCGTCGGTGTCGATGGGGGGGGCCAGCGCTACCCCCAACCCCAAGGCCGCCACGGGAACGAGCACCCAGAGCACCGCGGGGTCCAGGTCAATCTCCAGCTGTGGCTTGAGAATCCAGCCACAGCTGGCGGCAAGAGCCACCCCCCCCAACATCCAGCCGGACAGCATTCCTAGGGTAGCCAATAGGAGCAGCACCAAGCCGAGGACACCGATCCCAAGGGCCATGGCCGGGCCAGCGCGGGCTTTTCCTAGTAGGGCACCGCCCAGACCTGTGGCCGCAAGAGCCCAGAGCATCACTGCGCCGAGTCCCTTCAGCCCGGGCAGGACACGGGGATCCACGCCGCTGGAGACCAACAGCGCGACCAGAAAGCACAGAACAGCCACCCCGGCCAAGTGCGGTACCCAAGCCCTGATTGCGCCAAGATTCATGGGATGCGCACCGCGCGCACTGCATCTTGAGCAAACACATCCTGCACATAGGGACCTACTTGAACCCAAGCGCCATCCTGCCACTTCTCTAAAGTCCAGTCGCCCTCCAACTCCGGAAGGGAATAGCGGACACCTTCAGGCACATAGGCGCCCTTGTAGGCCGCTCCCGCGCTGACTCTGGTCCCGGCACGCTGTGCGCGGGGATCGTCGTCGTCCCACACAAGCTCGGTGGCCGTGGCCACCATGGTGCGCTGGCCGTCGCGGTACAGCATCCACCCCTGGTAGCGGGAGGGGGCCCGCTGATGGCCCGGCCCGTCAGCTATCAGGCCGTCGCTGCATACGGCGTCCACATCTTGGCCGTTCCAGTGCTCCCAGCAAGCCACCGGTCCCCAAAGGCTCAAGCCCGTCGCGGAATGGGTGTCGCTGGGGTACCGGCGGCGCTCCCCCGTACGCAGATCCTGGACCACAACAAAGTGGGCCTCGATCCAGGCCACCCACTGCTCGGACGCCGCCACATGAACCTGATCGCCGGGAGCCCGGGCCAAGACTTGGGCGCTTCGACCGTTCTGGCTCAACAGCAGCACGTCCAGGCCCGTCCAAGCCGAATCGCGGCGGTCCACCCAGAGCACCGCAGACTCGCTCACTGCTGGCGCGTACCAGGAGGCGGGAGCAGCTGGCAGCTCTCGCCGGTGACCCGCATCCCAGGGCATCAGGACCACAGCGTCCCGGGTAAGCACGGCTACCTGTTCCGGCCCCACACCCACAGGTGCGATGGCGTTCAAGCGAGCCGCCTTGCCTGGATGCCAAGTCCAGTCCTGGCTCCTCCAGCCCCCTCGCGAGAGCCCATAGACCCCTTGCGCGCTTGCACCTGGGGATTCCATCGGAGGATCGAGCGGGCGCTCCGGCCCACCTTGAATGGGCAGTACCCGTGCCACCTTGCCGCCCTCACAGGCTAGGATCCAAGCCCCGCTCAACCTGGGGAAGCGCGGATCAAAGCAAGCATTGTCAGCGCCAGGCACAGGCCGCTTACCAATGGGCAGTGGGATCAGATCGGAGCGATTGCGTGCAGGCTGCACGTCCACAACCACCTCCGCGCCGTCCACCCGAATCACGGCTTTTCCCAGCATGGTCAGAGTGACCCACGCCTGGGTCCCGTCCGCTTGGTCTACACCCTCCCACGACAACGCGGCCGGCCAGGGGCCGGCATAGGCCAGATCGATCTGAATGGTCTGCCCCAGGGCTGGGTCCAGGCGCTCTGCGTGCACCAAGCTCGCCGTCTCTAAGGGAAGCGCGACAGCGACGACCTGGGCCTTGGGCAAACCAGCACCGCCATCCGGTCCACATCCCATCCAAAGCAGCTTCCACATAGGAACCCCCAACGCAAGAAGGGCGGGGCTCCGAAGAACCCCGCCCATCTCAAACTTCACGGACTGAATCAGCCGTCACATGCCTCGTCGGAACCGGAGTCACCGTCCTCGACACCACAACACTCTACGTTGACCGCGACATCGGTCTGCGTGATCTCGCCAGTACAGTCGGTGACCGACAGACGGACTACGTACTCGTTGGTGTCACAGACACTGGGCTCGGTGGCCAGAACATCTTCCAAGCTGATGTCGGTTGGAATCTCCGTAGTGGAGGAGAATACAGCCTCGCCCGAAATGACCGTCCACTCGTAGGTGAAGGGGTCGCCATCCGCATCCGCGATGCTCACTGCGTCGAGCGCAACGGTCCAATCCTGGTCGTCACAGTCGTCACAGTCGTAGCTGTACCCAGACTCCTCACAGCAGGTGTAGCCTGCTGCGATGGTGGCGGGTGCAGTCACACTGACGGCGGGGGCCGAGTTGTAGCTACGCTCCCCCAACTCCAAAGTGACCATGTCCGGGGTCGACCAGCTGGAGCCGTCGTAGACAGTCAGCGAGACGACGTAGGTGCCAGCCATGTCAGCCCAAAGATTCGGACTCACTGCGCTGCGGTCACTGAAGTTCGCGTTGGTGGTCGCAGAACCGGCGGGAACACTCTGCACTTCCCAGAAGTACTCGATGGCATCGTTGTCCGGGTCAACAGACCCAGCACCATCGAGAACCACGTACGTACAGTCCTCGGCAGCAACGTCTGCACCGGCGTTGGCCACTGGTGCGTTGTCGTCACCAGTGACGGTCACGCGGACCAAGTCACTCAGGGAGGTCGTGATGCCATTGTCAACGATCAACGTCAGTTCGTAGACACCACGGGCGTCTGGCGTGAAGCTGGAGGTCGCACTGTCCGCGCCACTCAAAGCGCTGTTGTCCAGCGCGGAGAGCTCAGGCGTAGAGTTGAAGGCCCAGCCGTATGCCAAGTCCAACCCAGTGGGGTCAAAGGACTTGGTTCCGTCCAAGGTCACAACCGATGCGACCTCGACCGTCAGGTCGCTGCCAGCGTCTGCAACAGGGCGCGCGCCGTCCTCCATCTCCACCTGGACCACAACGTAGTCGGTGATGGAGTACAGGAAGCCGTCGTGGGCGCGGAGGCTGACCACATAGGTTCCAGGCAGGTCGGGGACGAAGCGGGTGCTCACCGCCTCGGCGTTGCCATTGCGGCTGAAGGGTGCGTCACGTTCCGTGATCGCGGACCCTTCCGGTACGTGCTCGAAGCCCCAGTCGTAAAACAGGGTGTCGCCGTCTGGATCGAAGGAGCCAGATGCGTTCAAGTCAACAGCACCGTAAGTGACAACTTGGTCCTCTCCCGCTTCCGCGGTTGGGGCCTCGTTGATGTCGACGGGGACCGAGTCCTCGGCTTCCTTGTTGCAAGCAACGAGGTTAGCCAGAGCAGCCAGACCGATAATTGCGATAGAGCGGTTCATGCTGGTCATCCTCAGTTGGTGCCTTCGCAGTTGACGGTGAGTCGGACGGTGTCGTCGTCCGACTCGCTGCAGTCTGCAACCTCGAGATTAATGTCGAAGTTCCAAGCCGTAGCGGTCCCGTAAGTCGCGGCAGTTCCAGGAACGT
Organism: Cognaticolwellia sp.; assembly: GCA_047621545.1. Lineage (GTDB taxonomy): Bacteria > Myxococcota_A > UBA796 > UBA796 > CAJQPC01 > CAJQPC01. The sequence continues at coordinate 41,793 of JBLHMA010000002.1, forward strand.
AGATGTCGGTCTTAAAGCCGTACTCAGCCTGAACGATGACGGAGTAGTCATCCGATGACCAAGTGTAGCCAATGTCATCACCGTCCGGATCGTAAGAGCCGGAACCGTCCACCTCGAACTCGGCGGCCTCGCAGTCGTCACAGGTCCATACGTAGGAGCTGGTCGTGCAGGTCGCTTCCAGATCGACGGAGGAGTCTTCGCCTGCGTTGGAGACCGGAGGCGTGTTGCCCGTGGTCAGGTCCACAAAGGTCAGCGTCACAATATCGGGAGCCGACCAGGCGACACCGTCAAAGACTTGGAGTTGGAAGGTGTAGTCACCCGCCACATCCCAAGCGAAGTCGGGGTCTGCCACTGCAGTGTCGGAGAGATCCGACTCGGTTGCCAGCGACTCGGTGGGCACCGAGAGCAGGTTCCATTGGTAGGTCAGGGTCTCGCCTTCGGGGTCGTAAGAACCGAAGCCATCCAGAGTAACGACCGAGTCCGTGCATGGCTCCATCGTGCGGGAGTCACCAGCATCCGCCACCGGAGGCTGGTCGCCGTCGGTGCAGGTCACTGTGGCGCTGTCGACAGCGGACCACTGAACACCGTCGCTCACAACCAGCTCCACCAAGTAAGTACCTGCGCAGTCGCAGATCATGGAGGGGTTGGACGTGTTGGCGTTGTACAGGTCATCGCTCTCAAGGGCCGAGCAATCCGGCGCCGAAGAGATGGCCCAAGAGAAGTCGAGCTCAGCCCCCTCGGGGTCGAGGCTCGCGCTTCCGTCCAGCTCAACGCGGGTTTCAACTGCACCCGTCTGATCAGCGCCGGCGTCCGCGACGGGCAAGCCGTCGGAGGAACTCACCGTGATAATCACCAGGTCCTGCTGCGCAGACACCCCTGTGATCTCATCTTCGACGGAGAGGTTCACCACGTAGGTACCTACAACGTCAGGCTGGAAGCTGGCAGCAACCGCCGTGGGGCTGTTGTTGTCGGAGAGAGCTCCGTCATCAACCGCGGAACCGATGGGAACCGCTTGGAAAGACCAGGTGAACACGATCTCCAAGTCCTGGTTGCAATCCAAGGTCGGGTCATCCGCATCCATAAAGGAAGAGGCTGCGCCGTCGAGGTTCACGAGGTCTTGGAGGAGCGCGTCCTGGTCCACCCCTGCATCAGCAGCGGGGGGGCAGTAGGCAGGCCCAGTGTCTTCCTCCTTATCCGAACAAGCGGACAAGAATGTGAGGGAGCCAAGGGCAAAGATGATGGCGATCCGGCTGGTCTTGAGCATCGGACTGTTGCTCCGCGGAGAGGGGTCCATGGGAAAAACCCACGACGTGCAGGCAACACCTGCTAATTCGGGCTTCGGTGGCAAGATACCCACCATGTGAGTTGCCCGTCAACTCCCCAGGTGACACGTGCTCGCTTTTTTTCTCGCAACGCAGATTACATCTCCGTCCTACGCACCGCCCGCGCCGGTCTGGCATCGCTCCGGCCGACTCGTCTCGAGCCCCGTCTCCGCCCAGTTCAGCGGTGCAATCGTTCTAGGCGAGGTCCCCCCCTACGCCTTGGCCCAGCGCAACCTCGCGGCCTCTCAGCTGTCTCTGGCTTGGCGGCCTGCGCCATCCGTGCAAATTGCGGCTCGCTGGGGGGTCTACGGAGCATGGTGGCCCGATGGCACGCAGGTGATCGGGCCGGGTGATCTTCATTTTTCTACCCAGGCGCGGCTAGTCAAGTCCGAGGGGCGGGCCCCCGATCTCTGGCTGGCTTGGGAGCTAAAGCTTCCGAACGCCGAACAGCCGCTTGGAACCAACGAGACCGACACCCAAGTCCTTCTTTGGGCCAGGGAGAGCCAAGGCCCGTGGGCCGCCGAACTGGGTTCGGGAATCTGGATTGCCGGCCACCCCGATCAACTCGCCGCACAAGACGATGCGCTTCTGGTCTTGGCCCGCGTCAGCCGAGCTACCGGGCCAGGATTTGCTCTTCTGAACTCTGATCTGCGGCTGCGGTCTGCCAGAAACCCAACAGCCGCCCAGATGGGTGTTGGCTGGGAACAGCCCCTTGGAGAGCGCGTGCATCTGGGGGCCAGCGTGGACCTTGGGTTGAGCGCTGCGGCGCCTGATCAAGCATTCCGCCTCTGGGTTGCCCTTGTCCCCGACTCACCGGGGGCTTAGATGCCCACCCCGACGAAGAGGAGCTTCCATGGGCCTGCTGGACTGGTTTAAGGGTGGATCTGGCGAGAGCAAGATCAAGAAGTACGGCAAGAAGCTCCGGAACAAGGACACGCCCGTCGAGGAGCGCGAGTCCATCGCCCACGATCTGGCCGAAGATGGCTCTGAAGAGGCCATTTTGGCTCTTCTCGGTCGCTTCGAGATGACCTACGAGCACGGCATGAAGGACGCCTCCGAGAAGGAGCGCGTGACGAACCTGATGCTCGGCTTGGGCCAAAACGCCGTAGAGCCCTTGGAGATTTTCCTTAGGGCCAGCAACGCTTTCTCTCGGCCCTTGAGCATCTACGAGCGCCTGACCAACCCTGAGCAGGCTCAGACTTTGGTGCTTGAGCTGGTCGAAGCCGAGTACAAGAAGAGCGGGCTTAAGCCCAAAAAGAAGCGCGACCTGTTGGTCAAGCTGGCCGACTTTAAGGGGCCTAAAGTGGTGACGAGCGCGCTGCGCTTCGTGGACGACTTTGACGAGGGTTGCCGGGCCTCGGCTGTGGAAGTTTTGATTGCCCAGCAAGAGACGGAAGCGATTCGCGAGACCCTGCTCCTGCGCTTGAGCGGAGACGACGAGGACTCCTCCCGCATCTGCTTCCGCATCGCAGAGATCGCGGCGGCACGAAGCTGGCCACTCGGAGAGCACGCTGCGACGATTGGTGCCAATCCCCCGATGAACTTCGTGGTCAACGGCGACCGCTTGATGGCCGGCTGATTTCGGCGGGCTTTGCCCCCGGGCGTCCCAGGGGTATCCTAAGCTCAATGAAGGTCCTACTCGTCCGCCCCCCGCGTCGTGACTCCCGCGATGCAGGCTTGCCCGTGCCCCCCCTGGGGTTGGCCTACTTGGCCGGGGTCAGCGCACGCGCGAACCGACAGGTAGAGGTCTTGGACGCCTACGCCTTAGGATGGTCCTGGACTCGCTTCGAGCAAGAGCTCGCCCAGCGCCGCCCAGATGTGCTGGGTTTGGGCACCATGACCCCCGTGGCAGACGTGGCCTACCGCGCGGCAAAGATCGCCAAGCGCTACGCCGGACACATCATCCTGGGCGGCCCCCACCCAACAGCGGTCGGCGCAAAGGTCTTCCAGGACTGTCCGGAGGTAGACCACCTGGCCATCGGCGAGGCCGAGGAGACTTGGCTCCCCTACTTGGACTGGGTGGCCCAAGGGGCAACAGGCGCCCCGCCAGCAGGCATTCGCGCCAGAGACCAAGCATTCAGCGACCACCTACCCACCCAAGATATCGAGACCATCCCCTGGCCCGCCCGGCACCTGTTGCCACAGACCGCCTACCGCTACCTGATGGCCACCCGACCGGGCTTTGCCACGATGGTCACCAGCCGCGGCTGCCCGTTCTCTTGCTCCTTTTGCGACAAGAGCGTGAGCGGTTCCAAGTGGCGGGCACGGGGCGCGGTCTCCGTGGTCGACGAGCTCCAAGCGCTACAGCAAATGGGCGTGGGATTCGTCAACTTCTATGACGACAACTTCACCCTCCACCGCAAGCGGGTCGTGGACATCTGCGAGGAGATCCTGCGCCGCGGGCTGGACATCGAGTGGAAGTGCGAGGGCCGAGTGGACGGCGTGGACAGCGAGATGCTGGTGCTCATGCGCCGGGCAGGCTGCCGGGTGGTCGCCTTTGGGGTGGAGTCCGGAAACCCCGAGACGCTGGCCTTGCTGCGCAAGGACGTGAAAGTCGAACAGGTGGAGCAGGCCTTCGCCGCGTGCCGCGCTGCGGGCGTGCGGAGCTTGGCCTACATCATCCTGGGTGCCCCTGGAGAGAGCGCCGAACAGGTCAGCCACACTCTGCGCTTCGTGCAAGACATTGGCGCAGACTACGTGCAGTTCAGCTCCCTGGTCGCCTTGCCCGGTACCCCACTGTTCGCCGAATACGGCCATAGAGCCCCAGCGGACGTTCAAAACCCGGTGGACGCCGACCAGAACAGGCACACAGTCACCGACCTGCCCCCAGATCAACTGGCCAAGCTGATGCGTCAGGCGTGGTGCGGATTTTATCTGCGTCCAAAGCCTATTCTGCGCTTGGGTGCCGACGCCTACCACAGCGGTGCGTGGCGAGAGGCGCTGCGTTTGGGCGGTGCCATGGCCCGCTGGTCACTGCCGTGGGAGCGCCCTGCCGGCTCACCGTATCAGCCCTCTCGTGCCCAAGGCGGTCTGTAGGTGGCAGTCGCTGTGGTGTGGCTGAAGCGGGACCTACGCCTGCATGACCACGCCCCCCTGTGCCAAGCGGTCGCAACAGGGCATCCGGTGCTCGTGCTCTACGTCTTCGAGCCGGGACTGTGGGCACTGCCGGAGTACGCTCGGTGCCAGTTTGACTTTGTTTGCGGGAGCCTGGCCGAGTTGGACGCGGGCCTCAGAGAGTGCGGCGCACGCCTGATACAACGCAGCGGGAGGATCCTCGACATCCTCCAGGACCTGCACCAAATCTTGGGAATCGCGTCTCTTCACAGCCATCAGGAGACCGGCGTGGGGTGGACCTTTGGACGGGATCGGGCGGTCGCGCGCTTCTGTCAGTCCCAGCAGGTCCCCTGGCACGAGTCCATGCAAGACGGCGTGTTCCGGGCTCAGCGCACCCGAGAGGGCTGGAGAAGACGACGGGAGGCCTGGCTGCGCACCCCCCAGTTGCAGGCGCCTGAGCAGATCCAGGGGGTGGAGCTTCGGAGCGATCCCACCCCGAGCGCATCGTCTCTGGGCTTGGGCCCATCCCTCCCCATCCAGCCTGCTGGATCAACCGCAGCCGAGGCCACCTTAGAGTCCTTCCGGCGAGAGCGTGCTCTGGGCTACCGCAGCAACATCTCCAGCCCTGCCGCCGGGTGGGATGGTTGCTCCCGCCTGAGTCCCCACCTAGCCTTTGGCACCGTCAGCCTGCGCCGGGCCACCCACCAAACGCTCCGGCGCCTCAACGCCGTGCGCTTGCGCGGGGAAGCGGACTGGGCCCACGATCTGGACGCCTTTCTCTCGCGCTTGGCTTGGCGCGACCACTTCATGCAGCGCCTGGAATCCCAGCCCGACATGGAGTTCCAGTCCCTACACCACACGATGCGTGGCCTGCGAGGACCGGTAGACCCCGGCAAGCTCCAGGCCTGGAGGAGCGGGCGCACCGGCTACCCGATGGTCGACGCCTGCATGCGCAGTCTGGTGGCCACCAAGTGGCTCAACTTCCGCATGCGGGCCATGGTGGTCAGCTTTGCGGCCTACGACCTGTGGCAGCCCTGGCGCAGCTTCGCCCCCTGGCTGGGCGCCCAGTTCTTGGATTTCGAGCCCGGTATTCACTACAGCCAGGTGCAGATGCAGTCCGGCTCCACCGGAATCAACGCCCTGCGCATCTACGACGTGGTCAAACAAGCCAAAGAGCAGGACCCAGCCGGAGACTTTGTGCGCCGGTGGATACCGGAGCTGGCACAGCTCCCCGCACCCGCGATCTTCACGCCCTGGACCCTCTCAGCTCTGGAGCGCGAAGCCCTGGGCTGCACTGACTATCCCCGCCCAATCGTCGATCACCGCGTGGCCAGACAGCGCGCCCATCGCCAGATCGAAGCCCTGAGACGGGACCCAAAAGCCAAGGCACAGGCCCAGGCGGTACATCAACAACATGGCTCCCGGCTGGGGCCGATGTCCGAGCGGCGTTGACCGCATGGGCGACTACCAAGTCAGCCGCGTCAACCGCTCCCGAATCTCCGCAGACCAGCTCTCACTGGGGCAGATCTCCAGGTAGGCTTGGTAGTGCATCACCGCCAAGGGCTTGTCCTGCAAGCGATCCTGGTAGAGCTCGCCCAGGAGCCGGTGGGCGGTGCAGTCGCGGGGACACTTGGACAGAGTGGTGTTCAGCTCGACCGCGGCCAGCTGGTACCGGCCCTGCTCGCCGTAGAGCTTGCCTAGGTTGTTGTGGGCCGGGCAGTAGCTGGTGTCCTGGATCAAGGCCTTCTTCCAGGCATCCTCGGCTGCATCCCAGCCCCCCAGCTCGATCTCCAACAGGCCCAGGTTGTTCCAAGCCTGGGAGTAGGTGGGATCCAGCTTTACAGCGCGCTTGTAGGCCTTGCGGGCACCTTGCGGGTCCTTGGCTAAGCGGCGGGCATCTCCCAGTGCATACCAGGCCTGGGCGGAGCCAGGGTTCTTGTGGACGGCGTCCTGCCACAAGCTGACCTCGGTCGACCAGACCCGGTTTCGCAGGTGGGTGGCGCCCATCAGGACCAAGCACAGGCCGAGTATTGCCCAGCGCCCAGCTTGCTTCTCCCAAGACCCGACCGCCCATGCCAGTCCCAAGGCCGGTCCCATCAGCGCCAGGTAACTGCGGTGCTCCGCGAAGGTCTCCTTGAGGGCCACGACGCTTGAGCTGGGCGCGAGACAGAGAGCCCACCAGAGCAGCCCAAAGAGAAGGACGGGGTGCTTCTTTACCTGGGTCAACGCCCCGATTGTCAAGGCCACCCAGCCCAAACAGGCGG
>JBLHMA010000003.1:0-40451 GCA_047621545.1 Cognaticolwellia sp.
CTGGGGATTCGGGCTGACGGTCAAGCCTCTGCTGTGGCGTCGCGACGGCAAGGAACTCTATCCCTTGGTGGGATTCGCTCGCGACGACTATGAGTACCTGGAGTGGCGGGTGGACGACGAGGAAAGGGAGAAGGCCGAGGAGTTCATCCTTAGAAGGATGCAGGGTGTTGCGGGGCTGGGACTGCAGCGCTGGTTCACCGACGATTTGAGCCTCAGCGTAGACATGCAGGTGGTCAGTCTTGCGAGGGTCTTCCAGTTCGACGGCGAGACTCTGGACGACGACGATGAGATCCTGGTCGGTCAGGGGCTGACCGTGGAGCCAAACGCCCGGCTGATGCTCCACCTCTACTGGTAGACAAGCTCAACCCATAGATATGTGGCTACTCTCTTTGGGCATAGGTTGGGCATAGGTTGGGCATAGGTTGGGCGCAGGGAAGGTCACGGATCAGGGCTTCAATCCCCTGTTCGTGTGCTGCTGGATGTCTACTGCTCGGCCCTATCTAGGCCACTGCTCCAAGAACCGCACGATCCGGTCCCCAAGCGGACCCAGGCGCTCAAAGAGCTCGTGGTCTTCCACATCGGACTGAAGGCGCAGGAAGAAGGCCTCCTCAAGCACCAGACTGTTGCCAACCCGAAGAGCGATGCCCAGGGCTTCCAGAACCTCGGCAAGCTGCTCTCCAGTCAATCCCCCGCGCAGGCGGCGCGAGACCAGCCAGCCCTGCATGCTGCAGAACTCGTCCAGGTGGAACAGCAGATCCTTGAAGCGGCGGCGCTTGATGCGCAGATCCAGGTCGTTGCCCTGCACGCTGACGGAGAGCTCTCCGCCGCTGCGTCGGTGTAGCTGAAGTAGAGCCACCAACATGGCCAAGTGTGGGATGTGGGCCAAGGCACGTTGGCGCAGACTAACCCGATCCGGGATGGCCCGAGAACGGGGTTCACCGGGGGAAAACAGGCCCCCATGCACCAGCTCTCGGCGGTCGACCACCTTGGGCTGTCCACCCTCGGTTTTGCGACGTTCTTCCAAGATGCGGTTCACGCCGGAGACCCCGCCCACCAGATCCATCAACGTGGGGGGCAACGCGATGAACAGGTCGGTGGTGTCTACCAGCTCCAGGAAGGGGCCGGTCTGCTCTCCAGGCTCTGGGCCGGGGTCGTCCGCCAAGGGAAAGGCGTCGATTGGACGGCCGAGCAGCACCCGGTCTAGATCGGTGGCCAGGCGCGCGGGAGTGATCTCGGCACCGAAGATTCGCCTGTCCCAAGAGCCGTAGCGCTGCTGGAGCTTGGCGTACTCCATGGCGGCGCCCGGGTGTCCCTCGCTGGCTTGGCGCAGGATCGAGAGGTAGTGCCGGTAGCCAGGATCGCTGAGTGCGACGCCGGCAACAGTGTCCGAGAGGTCTCGTCGCCAGACCGCGCCCCAGCTCACCACCAGACGGTCGCCCACGCGCCAGCCGTCGCCGCGGCGCACGGCCATCTCCACGTAGGAGCCAACTGGACAGTCCTCGCCGCCGTGCCAGTCCAGGATGGCTCGGATGTGCCAGAGGGAGAGCTCGCCATGGTCGATCAGGGCCCGCAGGACCACTCGGTAGGCTTCGGGACTGTGGTCGCTGCCACCGCTGAGCTGGATGCGTGCCGGGCGCTTGCGTGGCCGACCCAGGCCCAGGTCAAAGCTGAGTTGGTGGCCAGGGCGCTGGTTCTTGGGGGTGGGATAGCGCATGGCGGGCTCCAACAGGGCACGTACCGAGGTCGCGCGGCGCCTGGCCGTGCTGGGGGCCATGTCGGGGACCGAGGCCTGGATGAACTGCGCGATCCCGGCGGACTGGGGGAGTTCGGTCCGGCCATCCATCAGCTGAACCACGAAGGGGTTCTGCCAGACGGCGCGGGCATAGACGCGCCCACGGTCCTTGCCGGCGAAGGCGTACTCAGTGCCCAAACGCGTCAGTGCGGGCGAGAGCGTCTTCTCGTCCGTTGCCAAGAGATTGAGCCAATCCCCGGCCTGGGTGTAGTAGTTCACCGTGCGGACCTCGCAGTCCAGCAGCATGGCCAGGGTGCGGTTGTCGCGCACGCCGCGGGCAACCAGCTCCACCAAACGGGTGAGCAAACGCACGTTGTTGGCGTTGGGAATCAGAGTCTGACGGGGAGGCCGGGCGCTCATGGTGAGAGTCTATCCAGGTTGCGAACTTGATGCCTTAAGGGAAGGTTTCCCTTGACATGACAAGAGTCTAACCCTAATGTCGGCCGACCCAGGGGGCCAGATCCCTTTGCGGCGGAGGATGCTGTGAGCCAACCGGCAAGCCGACTGGCGCGACGAATCGAGCAGGAACGCAGCGTTGGACAAGCGCGTCGCGACCTGTCCTTCGACGCGGATCAGCACTACATCGAGGCCGCTCTGCGCGGTCGCACTGCCCGTCGGGTTCGCGCCCACCTGCGCCGCCTGGAGCCGGTCGTCATCATGACGCCGCGCTGGTCCAACCCCCAGACTTTTCTGGAGGAAATCGCCTTGGATCTGGCGGTCGGCGAGCCGGCTGTTGGTTGCCGCACGGTCTCCTTCCGTCCTCTGAAGGGCCGCCGCGCGCCCGAGGCCTGGAGCTTCATTCTTTCGGTTCTGGGCCAGCTGCGTAGCCGCCGGAGTCAGGGCAACAGTCCGGTCATCGTCGCAGACGGACGTGGATTCCGCTCCGCCGCGCTCGACAGCCTGCTCCGCGCACAGGACGAGACCGACCACAACCTGGCTCTGCTGGGTCACGGCGCTGAGTACCTTCCCATCGAGGTCATTGAGGATCTGGGCGAGGTTTGGGCTACCTACGTACAGCGCATCCCCCGTGGACGCCGCACCACTATGTTGCTCGCCGGGAGTGTGGATGCCCGCATGGCCTTGGAGACCGGTCACAAGGTCCAGCTGGCTGACTATGGTGAGGCCGAGGCTGCTGCAGCCATCATCGGCCGCGTGGGGCCGGCTTCTCGGGTTCATCTGGAGACTGCCGCACGCTTCTCCGGTGGCATTCCCGCCGTTGTCGAGGCCCTTGGACGTGGCGCCCAGTCACAGGGCTCCATGCCCCGTAGCCGTGCTGGCCTGGTCCGCACCTTGGGTCCCTTGGGCGAAGAGATGCGCATGGCGGTCGACATCGTAAAGGCCGACTCCGACTTGGCTGAGCGACTGCAGCAGCTCTTGCGCGGTGAGCCCCTGATCGAGGTACCCCAGGTCGACAAACCTTTGATGCTCGCTGGACTCCTTCGGCGCGTGCGTTTGCCTGGTGAGAACCGCGTCATGTTGAGAGCTCCAGCCATTGGCGAGGTCGGCGGAAGCTGAGGAGCGGTGTTCTGTAGAGGGGGCTGATGGTCCCAGAGCACAAACGGCGCCCAAAGGGCGCCGTTGCTTGTTTTCAGGTCGGAGAGCTCAGCCCTTCCCGCCCTGAACCTCGATGGTGCCTTCGTTCCCGTCGTAATCCTTGATGACGAAGCGGAAGCGCCAGTCGGTCGCGGACGAGCAGGTCAGTCCGTAGGATGCGCCCGGAAAGCTTCCCGTACAGGTTCCGCCCTCGGGGTCGCAGGCAACTACACCAGCTTGGTCCACCATGTTGCCGTCGCGCAGCCACTCGATGTGGTGCTGGTCGTCAACGTCTTCCTCGCTGAACAGATTGCGTGGGACATCCTCGGTCCCTTGCGGGTCATCAAACTTCACTTGGAAGTTCCAGAGGTCCACGGTGCCTTCCCCATCAGGGTGCTCCAAGCACAGGGCGCTGGGATCGCTGAGGGTTGGGGACTGTCCGTCGTCCACAACCTCTTCACCCGTGTCGCTGTCTACGACCTCGTCGTCGCCCTTGCAGGCGGTCAAGGACAGGGCTCCAAGCAGAATGCAGAGGTGAATGCGCATTGCGTCTCCTAATTCGGAGTGCAGCTTACCCCATCTTGAGGCAGGGGAGAAGGCATGGCTTGGCGTTGCAAGTCGATAGCCCCCGCAGTGTATATTCAAATGTACATATGTAAATATACATGCACACTATGTTGTCAATAAGTAAAAACAGGGACTTAAGATAGTAGTCCGCCAATAATCAGCTGGTATTGTGGACAGAGTACCAAAACTGAGTTCCCAGCTATACACTTCTAAGTGGCTGAAATCAGGTAGTTCAAAAGTTGGCACGGTCAATGCATATGTATTCTCCGACACCCGGTTCGCTGGGGTCGGCCGAGAGAAACGCTCGAATACGTTCTTTGACGTTGACATTGCTGATTGTAGACGACCTGCTGCACTGCTCCTGCCGGAGCGACCGAGAAATCGGATGTGCAGCGCTTCTGTACGCCCTCACTTGATGGGGTAGCGGAACAGAGGGACAGGGCGCTTGGGATACCTGGTAATCACCGGGAAGAACGAGGAGCCAGTCGAGCGGAGCGCAGAACCAATTCGTTGGGAAAGCAAGCTGGCTTAGGACCACCCCTCGGGGCGGAAACCACGGCGCAATCAGTGTCCAAAAGCCCATGGAAGAATCGATCTGAAGGTACCTGGAAACGGGCGCTGGAGGAAACGGACTCTCCCAGAGGAGTAAAAGCCCTGAAGCTGAGGCGCAGTTCTTTCGAGAATTGCGAGCGTTGACCGTCCGCGGTCAGCGGAAAAAACAGCAAGAGGGAACGGTAGCTGCGGAGACGTGGTTGCAGCTTCTGGAGAGGGAAAGTCTTTGAAGGGTCATGCGCTACGAGGAGCACTCCCACACCGTTTTCGGACGGACTAAGAGCGAGCAAAACGGAAGCGAACCTTATGACCGGCAGCAGGATGCAACAAGCCTGCAGCTCAGATGCGGAGAAAAGCGTCGAGGAGCAGAGAAAGCTCAGGACGTACCAAGTTCACTCTGGCAAGAGTTGAAACAACAGCATGAAGAGACTTTGCGATGGCATTTATTTGCTGGAGCAGAGGATGAGCGAGTGGAGACACAAGCTCGGGGAACTGATGGCGACGAGGCCAGAAGCTCATTCAACCCAAAGCATGCTGGAGAGGACGCATCGCGAAGCAAGAGCAATCTTGAGTCGCAGAGAGTCGATGAATTGGATTCAGAGAACAAGGTGGCTGCGCAGCTTGCAAGAGTTGAGGCGCACCCTGGAGAAGAATCACAGAATTCGGCACTGACGAGTATGTCGGTGGAGAGGCGGAAAAGCCCTGGAGAGAAGGAGACGGCGAAGCAGCCCGGCAGGTGAGGCTTCATAGAGAAATTGAGACGGACAGCGGACTGCTTGCAGCCCGATGAAACCGAGCAAGGACTTGCTGGCTCAGGTACGAGAAGGAGTCTCTGAAGGAGGCGCCAAAGGACAATAGGCGGCATCGTCGCAAGACGAAGCAGGCAGTGTGTGAGAAACCTTGAAGGTCCCATCGAAACAGCACGCTCAAACGGCGGAGCCGGTGAAGGCCAAGAAGGGACGCGAGAAAGGCCAACGACTCGCAGCACACGGTCAGTCAATCAGCAGCAATGTTGGTTTGCCACCTGAAGGTTCAGGCAACCCCACGAGAGGCGAGCAGAGGCAACTCTGAGAGCTTTAAGTACCCGAATTCTCTGACAGGAACTCCCACGGGCTGGGTGTCACCCTCCATTCCCTTGCGGGGGAAGACGAGGAACTCTACAGATGCGAAAGCGAATGTAGAAAAAGAAGAGCCCCGAAGCCGGAAACGGCCTCGGGGCTTTTCTGCGTCTGCAGTTTTTGCTTGGCGGATCGGTTCCGGTGGGACAGTCAAGCCGCGCTGGGGACAGTCAAGCCGCGCTGGGGACAGTCAAGCCGCGCTGGGGACAGTCAAGCCGCGCTGGGGACAGTCAAGCCGCGCTACGACAGTCGAGGCAAGCTCGGTACGGCAGTCGATTCAAGCCCCATACGGCAATCGAGGCAAGCTCGCTGCACAAGCCCGGTGCGGCAGTCGGGTCAAGCCCGATACGGCAGTCGGGTCAAGCCCGATACGGCTGTCGGGTCAAGCCCGATACGGCAGTCGGGTCAAGCCCGATACGGCTGTCGATCCAAGGCCGCTGTGGCAGTCAAGTCTCGCTGCGTTAGTCGAAGCCAAGATCTCCAAGCCAGCGCAGCTGGACGAGTCGGGCGGCAAGGCGAAGGCCTTGCATAGATGCCGCAGCTAAATGCGAAGCACCAAGGGCCGCTCAGCTCAAGAGGCCGCTCAGCTCAAGAGGCCGCTCAGCTCAAGAGGCCGCTCAGCTCAAGAGGCCGCTCAGCTCAAGAGGCCGCTCAGCTCAAGAGGCCGCTCAGCTCACGAAGGCCGGTCAGCTCACAAAGAAGCGGGGTGGGACCCAGCTCCAGGACTTGGTGCTGCCAGCGACCTTGATCTTCATGACCTGCCCCGCGGCTGCGACGATGTCGTCCTTGGTCAGGACCGTCGCAGCCTCCAGCTTGAGGGACTGAGCGATGCCTGGGATGTTCTTCTGGCCCAGCGCCAGGCTCGGCAGTCCGGGGAAGCGCTCTACGAGCTGGCCCTGGATGCTGCGCACGAAACCAGCAAATGAGCGGTCCTCGGCAGCGACCAGCAAGCGGCCGGTCTTCTCGACGCTCTCGGTGATCAGGTCTAGATCTGGCGGGACCAAGGTGCGCAGGTCGATGACCTCGACCGAGAGACCCTGCTTCTCCAGCTCTTCGGCAGCAGCGATGCTGGTCCACACGGCGCGACCCCAGCTGACCAGAGTTACGTCCTGTCCTTCCTTCCGAATCACACCCTTCCCGAAGGGAACTCTGACGTTGCGGGGCAGGTCGGGGATCTCGCCACGCATGATGCGCTTCTTGAGCTTGGTGATGCCGTCGGTGTCCGTTGGCTCGCCGGGAAAGGCGGGGCCCAGGGTCTGGCGGTACATCCACTTGGGCTCGAGCATGATGACGGGCCCGTCATACTCGGATGCGGCCATGATCAGGCCGTAGACATCCCAGGAGGTGCTCGGCATGGCGATGACCAAACCAGGGATGGGCGTGAAGTAGCCGTCCAGGGACATGGAGTGGTAGACCGCGCCGCCGCCAAAGGGGTCCGTGGGCATGCGCAGGATCATGCGGCAGGTGCTGTTGCCGTTGCTGGTCCAGTACAGGTTGCCCAGGTGAACCAACCAGTGGAAGGCGTTCAGGCTGTAGTCGCCGAACTGAATCTCAGGCAGGGCGTGTACCCCTTCGTGCAGGCCGGCGCCCATGCTGCAGCCCACAATGAGGGGCTCATTCAGGGGCGCGTCGGTGACCCGGTCTGGGTACTTGTTCTTCAGGCCGGCGGTGGCCTGCATCACGCCGCCCAGCTTGCCGACGTCCTGACCCAGGATCATGCCGCCCTTGGTCTCCAGGATGTGGTCCAGAGCGGAGCGGATTGCGCCGCCGTAGCTGACGTTGGTGGTGCCAGGCTGGGCAGCGGGCTCCTGAACATCTGGAAATGGTGCGTAGATGTTCTCCATGACGGAGTCATCGGGGGGATCCGGCTCAGCGCGCACTTCGTCGAAGATGGCCTTGACCTCCTCGTCTTGGCGACCCATCACGTTGCCCAGCTCATGATGGGCAAAGAAGTCGCGGCCCTGGCCTTCGACGCGGCGCATGATGTCCTGCTCTTCGAGCACGCCGCGCTTCACAAGCTCGGCGCCGAAGCTGATCAGGGGGTCGTCTTGGCCCAGGTCGAAGGTCATGTCGGCGGCGGAGCTGTGGCCGTTGAAGCGGGGCAGGTTGACCACGTGCATGAACGCAGGCTTCTGCTGCTCCCGTACGTACTTGGCGCAGGCCAAGGTGGTCTCGTATGTGTCGAAGAAGTCGCTGCCGTCGCAGGTGAAGAACTTCACCCCGAATCCTTCTGCGTACTTCTCGAAGCTCTTGATTCCGCGACCCTCTTCGGGGGTCGTGGAGATGGCCACTTCGTTGTCGGTGATCATCACGATCGTTGGGAGCTGCCAGACGCTGATGGCGTTCATCGTGTCGTGCAGGTCGCCCTCCGCCGAGGTGCCGTCGCCGATGATACCCAGGGACATGCAGTCCTTGCGTCCCTGGCTGCGGTTGCCCAATGCCCAGCCTGCGGCCTTGCCCAGCTGCATGCCCACGGGGGACTGCACGGGCAGGATGCCGTAGTCGCGGATGTCCAGGTGGTAGACCATCTGGCGACCGCGGGACATGGGGTCTGTGTCCTTGGAGAACTGCTGGCGCAGCATGTTCCGAGTGAAATCCTTGTTGCCGTGCAGGGTCAGCCACATGCTCACCAGGGCGCCTGATCGGTAGTGAGGAACCACGGCGAACTGATCGAGCTTGGCGACCTTGGAGATCGCCAGGGCGGTGGCAGTGCCGTGCACTTCCTCGCCTGGACCCCAGATGGCGAACTTGACCTCGCCCCGGCTGGCCAATCGCACGATGTGCTCTTCGGTAGAACGGGATCGAACTCCGATCTCATAGGCCAGGCGCAGATCGTCAGCGGTCAGCTCGGACATCGGTCCTCCAACAAAGGAAACATCGGGACGCCCACCTAACGCGGCGCGCGATGGGGTTCAGATGACCATGGCCTCGGCGGAGCCAAAGTCGCGGTCGATCTTGAACGGGGCCAGGTCTGCTTTTTCCCCCAAGACACTGACATGGTCGATGGATTCCCCTGCTTCGGCCAGTGCAAGTCCCACCTGCGCGGAGAAGGGACCGAACATGGCGCCGTGGCCGGAGAAGCCCACCATTCGGATCAGATTCTGGGTCTTTGGGTCAAAGTCCATGAAGGGATTGTGGTCCGGGGTGGTGCCGTAGAAGCCCGCTGTGGTGGCGGAGATCCCAGCGAACTCACCGACTGGCGGCAGGGCCTGGGCTAGGGCCATCCAGGTCTCGAATGGACGAGAGTCGGCGTCGTTCTTGTGGAAGTAGGCAGGCTCAATGCTGTCCTGATCTTCGTATACGAAATCGGCGCTCACATCGGGGGCGTGGTGCTTCCAGCCGGTCATCAGAGAGCCGGCGTTCTCAGGGCGGCAGTAGGCGCCTGAGGGGGAGATGATCAGCGGCATGTTGAGCAGGGTCTCGGAGCTCATGGACTCGCCGCGCTCGATAAACCAGAGGTAGCGCTTGAGAGCCTGGACGGGCAAGTGGTCGGCGCCCAGGATGTCTCCTACACGGCGACTCCAGGCGTTTGTGCAGTCCAGGAAGACGTCGGCCTTGAGGACAACGCCCTTGCCGGTTGTGACGCTGACCAAGCGCTCTCCAACCCGCTCGGACTGGACCAAGGGGCTGCCCTGGAGCAGGGTGCCACCCAGAGCGCGAAAGGCGGCGGCGGCTTCGCCATAGACCACGTCCGGTCGAAGAAATCCGTCGCTTGGACACCAGGTGGCGCCGGCGATCTCCTCGGGGTCGACGTAGGAGAAGCGCTCCACGGTCTGTTGGGGGCTGAGCGCTTGGACCTCGGCAAGTCCCCAGCTCTGCTGGTCTTTGACGCGCTTTTGGGCAGCTCTCCAGGCCGCTTCGCCTTGAACCAAGAAGAGGTAGCCGTTCTGCTCGATGGGCTGGCCGTCTTGGCCCATGCTCTGGTGCCAGTGCTTGTAAAAATCTACTGAATAGCGCATGCCAAGCACGCTCTCGCGGGTGGAGAACTGCTGGCGAATGCCGGCGGCGGTGCGGGAGCTGGATCCAGCGCCGATGTGCTGGGCCTCGATCAGGGTCACCTTCCAGCCTGCCCGCAGCAGCGCACAGCCCGTCAGGGTGCCTGTGATGCCGCCTCCGATCACGACTGCGCTGCGATCCGCCATCCACGACTCCTGCCTTTGCCGGCTTAGTCAACCACGGCGCAGGGAATGCGGCTTGGGGCCGGGGGGTGGTAGCTTTGTGTTCCCCTGTAGGGGACCTGACCCCGGAGCCGTCCATGTCCTTGCTTCTCGCCGCCATCACAATGGCTTTTGCCGCTCCTGCTGGTTGGGAGTTGTTCGACTCCCAGAGTGGCTGCGAGTACTACCGCTCTCCGAAGACCGAGAGTGGCTACCCCACCTTGCGTGCGGAGTGTGTTTGGGACGATGTGACCCCGGCCACCCTGGATACGATCCTGACGGACTTGGGTGGACACAACAAGGTGCACAGCTCCATCGCCGAGGCCACCGTGGTCTCGACGGACAGCACCGGCTCCGTGGTCTACCAGCGGCATGTCGCCAGCGGGATCTCGGACCGGGAGGCCAACCTGCTCTACACCCGCGCCGTCTCCGGCGACACCATCACCCACGCCTGGGACATGACCGCCGCTCAGCCGACCCCCAAGGACGGCAACGTCGTGCCTGGAAAGGACAAAGGCAAGTGGGAGCTGAGCCCCTCCGGCAGCGGCGCCAAGGTGATCTACGAGCTGCACTACGAGCCCAGCGGCAGCGTTCCTGGCTTTGTTGTGCGCGCCTTCCAGACCAGCGGTTTTGTGCTGTTGACCCAGGAGCTGCACAAGGCGGGTCAGGGATAGGTCTGGCGTTTGCTTGCTTGAGAGTCGCTTGCCGAAGATGACGGCGCCAAGGATGGGCGGGACGTCAAGCTTCTGGGTGGACTTGCGTCGCCTCGCGGTTGCCAACCTGTCAGGTGACAGGTAGACTGCCTGTCAGGTGACAGGTAGAGGAGCGACCTTGTGAGCGAGCGTAAGCAACAGATCCTTCAAGAGGGCGTGAATCTCATTGCGACGCAGGGCTACAGTGCCTTCAGCATGCGTGCTGTGGCCCGGGCCAGCGGGTTGACCTTGGGCGCGCTTCAGTACCACTTCCGTACCCAAGAGGACCTGCTGCGTGCTCTGGCGGCCCACATCTCGGAGACCTACCGCACGGCCTTTGACGCTCAGGGAGAAGCCCCCAGCCTGAAGGGAGTCGTGGCTTTTGTGCTCGAAGACGCGCCCGGGGAAGACTTGCAGGCCGCCCGGCTCTTTCCGCAGCTCTGGGCCATGGCGCTGGTTGAACCGATCATGGAAGAGCTGCTGGACGCTCTCTACCAAGAGTACGTCGACCTGCTGGAGGGACTCTTGAGAGAGCGTGGTGCCCAAGCCCCACGGGCCGAGGCGCTGGCCATCATGGGGCTTCTCGAGGGGCAGACGCTCTTCGTTGGTCGCGGGCGCCGGTGGGAGGAGAGCGGGCCGGCCGTACTTGAAGCCGTCCACGCCCTCATTGACGCCCGCTATGGCGATGGGAGCTCCTCGTGACCCTGTTGCTCGCGGGTCTCGCTTTGGCGCAGGCAGTGTCTCCTCAGGCAGTGTCTCCTCAGGCAGTGTCTCCGCAGGCAGTGTCTCCTCAGGCAGTGTCTCCTCAGGCAGTGTCTCCGCAGGCAGTGTCTCCGCAGGCAGTGTCTCCGGAGCCACCTCAGCAGTGGATGGCGCTTGGGTTGACCTTGCCGTCTCTGAGTCACCCCGGTCTGGTCCTGGGTGGTCGGCGGGAAGTCGGCGCCGCTTGGCAGTTGGGTCTGGACCTCGCCGGCTGGGTCAATCCATCGGACTCCCTGCATGGGCAGCTCACCCCCCAACTGGGCGCGGTTTGGCAGCGGCCAAGCGGTCTGCGAATCGTCGGATCTATAGGCTTGGGCCTGGGTGTGGAGCGGCGGATCACCGGTCACATGCTCGACCTGGCCGATGGCAGCTCCCAACGGTCGTGGGAGAGCCAAGTGTGGGCAGTGCCCCAGATTTCTACGCAGCTGTCTTGGCGGCATGAGCGCCAGTTCCCCTTGTTTCTTGGCTTCACCCTTGGTCAGCAGCTTGCGCAGGAAAGCAACGGAGGAACAGTGCTAACAGTCAATTTTGGCGTCCTGCTTTCACGGAGGGAGAGCCCATGAGGCGTCGGAACTTTCTGAAGGGTGCGGCGGGCGCTGGTCTGGTGTCTTTGCTGCCCACGGTGGGCTGCGCCTCGTCGGGCACCTGGTGGGACTTGCCGGTGAACTTCCAGGGCCGTGTTGTGGTCATCGGAGCCGGGGCCGCTGGCTTGGCCGCTGGGTACCTGCTGGACCGCTACGGCATCGACTACACCATCCTGGAAGCCAGCCCTCGGTGGGGTGGTCGCGTTCAACGCGTGGATGACTTTGTGGATGTGCCGATCGACCTGGGCGCAGAGTGGATCCACGACCATCCCAGCGTTCTGGCCCAGCTCATCGATGACAGCTCCGTGAGCGCGAACATCGATGTGGTTCGCTACGCCCCGCAGACCTCGGCGATCTGGAATGGCTCACGCCTCCAATCCTTCAACGGCAGCCGGCACGTCTACGGCGAGTACAAGTTCAAGCGCACAACCTGGCATTCCTTCTTGGAGGACTGGATTCTTCCTGCCTCGGCCGACAAGCTTCAGCTCAATACGCCGGTGGTCGCCATCGACTCCTCCGGGAGCGGCGTCACAGTGCACTTGGCAGACGGGAGCACGGAGGAGGCGGACCGGGTGATTCTGGCGGTGCCGCTGAAAATCCTGCAGCAGGGCCTCATAGCCTTTACGCCGGCGCTCCCCGAGTGGAAACAGCAGGCCATCGATGGAAGGGAAGTCGTCGACGGGCTCAAGGTCTTCTTGGAGATGGAGTCCAGATTCTACCCCGACCTGACCATGATGAGCCCTCTTCGTGAGGGTGGGGCAGATCACTTGGCCATGGACGGGGTCTTCCGCAAAGGGTCCGCTCAGAATCTGTTGAGCCTGTTCTGTGTGGGGCAGCAGGCCGCTCAGTATGTGGGCTTGGAGGACGAGGCGGTCGTGGAGCGTCTCCTCCAGCACCTGGATGCTGCCTTTGACGGTGCGGCCTCGCGGAACCTGCTCAAGGCTCGCGTACAGAACTGGAGCCAGGAGCCGTGGATTCAGGGCGCGTACGTCTACGGCCTGGATGCGGTGAGAGGCATCGACGAGCTGGCGGCCAGTGTCGACGACCGAATCTACTGGGCTGGGGGCGCCTTTGATCGGGATAATATCGTGGCCGTCCATGGGGCGATGAACAGCGGCTACACGGCGGTCGCAGAGCTGCTCGGCACGCCCAACGTTTAGCGCTCAGCGGGCAATGATTTGGCCGTTGGGACCTTGTACCCAGAGTCCGTGGGGTGCTCTTAGAGCGATGCCGCCGACCCAGCGTGTGTAGGGAAGGTGTGCAAAGGCGGGCTCGCCGGCCAGGACGGCTTGGCCCGTTTGGCTCATCGACAGGCGGGAGCTCTCTTGCTGGAAGACGCGCCAGGGAAGCTCTCGATCTACGAGGGGGCCCAGCGCACGTAGGTGGGCCAAGAGCTCATAGGGACGTGGCGGCTCGAACATGCTGGCCTGCACGATGCACTGCGCGATCAGCTCCGCGACGCGCATGTCAGGTTGAAGCTGCTTTAGAATGCGGCGCTCCCAGTCGCAGAGCCCGTCGGTGTGGCTGGGAAAGCGCTCGGACAGGATCTGTGCTGCGCGCTTGATGTGGGGGAGTTTGGCCTCGAGCAGGAGCAGATTTAGCAGGGTTGGATCTGGCGCCGAAAGAGCCGCCCACAGACGGTCCACTTCTTCGAGCTCTTGATCCTCTACCTCCTCCCAAGAAGCATCCAAGGCGAAGTCACGGTTTGACCGGGTCTCTGCAAGCCGGCCACCCGCGAGCAGATCCAGTCGGATGCGTTGCAGCGTGTGGGTGACCCCAGGATTCTCGCTGCGGTGAAGTGCGCGCATCCAGCCAAAACACAGGCAATCGTGCAGGTCTCGTCCGAACCCCAAGCGCAGGGTGCAGGGGAGTGTGGTGCACTCAATGTGTTCTTGCACAAAGCCGATCGGCTGGTCGCCCTCGCCCTCGGGGAACGGCTCTCCGTCCAGGCCGGAGATCTCCTGCATTAGGATGTGGCTCTGCTCCAAAAGCGACCCACTACTCAGTCGGCCTAAGTTCAGAAAGCCGTCGAGAAAAGTGACCTTTGCAGGTCTGACAGCGTGGTTTAGGCTGCCCGATCCAGACGCTGTACTCGCCACATACAGCAGCTCACTCTTCAACCGGCAGCGCCTCGTCCTTGAGCACATCGATGCCTACGCCTACGATCTGCGCGAGCTCCTGGGCCTTCTTCTTGAAGTTGAGCTCCTTGGAGTCCTCGTAGACCAAGCGGCGGCCGTCCTTGAGCACGAGCAGGATGGCCGAGCACACGGCGTCGCCCTGGACCTCGGCCTGGTACTGCACCCCTTCCACGTCCCGGAACTTGATCTCCAGCTGCTCAGGCTCCTCGGAGTCAGGCCCGTGGATGTCGATCTTGATGATGCTGCGGCCCGCGGCCAGCTGCGTGTAGGCGGTGTAGCCCTCGGCGCAGATGGTCAGCTCCTTTTGGGGAGCAGCGATGGTGAATGCCGCCGGCAAGCTGATGTTCTGCCCGTCCGGGTTGGCCACGATCACCGTGTGCGCCCCTGCCTGAAGCGAGGGCACGGTTCCTTCCAGCAAGGTCGGTCCCAGACGCGTGACCGCGAGATCCTGACCGCCCATCGTAGCGGTGGCCCCTTCCTGAAAGTCCGCACCGACCAGCTTGACGGTTTCTCCTGGCTTTCCCGTTGTTGGGTCCACCACGCTGAGGGTGGGGGGAGCCTGGGTGCACGCAATCAGGTTCAGGGTGGCGATTAGGGACAGCATGGGACCTCCGAGGCCGGAGGATACCGAATAGAGGGTTTAGATGAACTACAAGCTCCCCGACGCTCCCAATTTCCCTGGCCGCGGTGTCCCTCACAATGGCCCTGTGGTCCTCTGCATCCTCGACGGCGTGGGCCTGGGCCTGCGGGACGGTGGCGACGCTGTCTATCAAGCCCACACGCCGACCTTGGACCGGCTGTTCGCTGGCGCGATGTTCACTCAGCTCAAGGCCCACGGAACCGCAGTCGGCCTGCCCTCGGATGGGGACATGGGCAACTCAGAGGTGGGCCACAACGCCCTTGGGGCCGGCAGAATCATCGCCCAAGGGGCCAAGCTCGTCGCAGCCGCCTTCAAAAACGCCTCGGCCTTTGGGGAGACCTGGGAGTGGCTGACCCAGAGCGGCACCCTGCATCTCTTGGGCCTGCTCTCCGACGGCGGCGTGCACAGCCACATCGACCACCTGCTGCGCATCCTGAAGCAGGCCGATTCGCAGGGCATCGAGCGCGTTCGCATCCACATCCTCAGCGATGGTCGGGACGTGGGTGCCCGCAGTGTCTTGGGCTACATCCGGACTCTGGAAGCGGCGCTGAGCGGGATAAACGGGCGGGAGACGCTGGTGGGAGAGCCGGGGCGGGACTACCGCATCGCCAGTGGCGGTGGCCGGATGAACCTCACCATGGACCGCTACGAGGCGGACTGGTCGATGGTTCAGCGCGGCTGGAACACCCATGTTTTGGGGGAGGGCCGTCGCTTTGAGAGCGCCACCCAGGCCGTGGAGGCCCTCTACGCCGAGGATGCCCAGGTCAACGACCAGTACTTGCCCGCTTTTGTCATTGAAGAAGGCGGCCAAGGAGGGGTAGAGCCCATCGGTGTCGTGCAGGAAGGAGACGGCATGCTCCTCTTCAACTTCCGAGGGGACAGGGCTCTGGAGTTCTCCTCCACCGCCCAAGGCCAGGACACCCCGGTGGATCGCGGCGGCGCCCCCAGCTTTCGCTTCGCCGGGATCATGCAGTACGACGGGGACCTGAAGATCCCGGCCCGCTACCTGGTCGAGCCCCCCGCCATCGATGCGACCGTGGGCCACTATCTGGCTGCAAACGGCCGCCGCAGCTTTGTGGTCTCCGAGACCCAGAAGTTCGGCCATGTGACCTTCTTCTTCAACGGAAACCGCAGCGGGATGCTGGACTCTTCGCTGGAGGAGTACGTCGAGATTCCATCGGACGTGATTCCCTTCGAGCAGGCCCCCGCCATGAAAGCGCAGGAGATCACCCAGGCGGCCATTGCGGCCATCTCTTCGGGGACCTGGGACCACGTGCGGCTGAACATCGCCAACGGCGACATGGTGGGCCACAGCGGCGATCTGGCGGCGACCATCACCGCGATGGAGGTCGTCGATGCTTGCGTGGCTGATCTGGAAGCCGCGGTGGTCCGGGCTGGCGGGGTGCTCTTGGTGACCGCCGACCACGGCAACGCCGACGATATGTGGATGCGGGACAAGCAGGACCAACCCAAGAAAGAGCGGGGCAGCATCCTGCCCAAGACCAGCCACACGCTGGCTCCCGTTCCCTTCGCAGTGGTGGACCCCCAGGCCCGCTGGGAGCTCTCCGAGACCCCCAATCCGGGCTTGGCCAACATCTCAGCCACCCTGCTGCTCCTGTGTGGCCTGACGCCCCCTATCGACTACCTCCCCTCCTTGCTCCAGGTTCGCCCATGATTGTCGATCTGCGCTCTGACACCGTCACCCGCCCCACCCCAGAGATGCTCCAAGCCATGTTCACGGCCGATGTCGGCGATGACGTGCTGGGAGACGACCCCAACTGCAATGCTCTGGAGGCCGAAGCGGCTGCGCTGACCGGCAAGGAGGCGGCCCTGTTCACGCCTTCGGGGACCATGGCCAACCAGATCGCCATTCGCTGTTGGACCCAGCCCGGGGACGAGATCATCCTGGAGTCGGATGCCCACCCCTACCACTACGAGGCAGGCGGGGCGGCGGTCATCAGCGGGGTGCAGACCCGCCTGGTGCAGGGGGAGCGTGGTCTGTTGGACCCGGAGACCCTCTTCGCTGCGATCCGGCCCTACAACATTCACTTTGCCCAGGCTGCTCTGGTCTTGGTAGAGAACACGGCCAACCGAGGCGGTGGCACCGTCTACCCACTCTCGGTGCTCGAGCGCATCGGAGAAGGGTGCCGCGAGCGAGGCCTGCGGGTCCACATGGACGGTGCTCGGGTCATGAACGCCGTGGTCGCCAGCGGCAAGAGCTTGGCCGAGATTGTGGCTCCTGTGGACAGCGTCTCCATCTGCCTGAGCAAGGGCCTGGGCGCCCCAGTGGGCAGCATCCTGGCAGGCCCGGAAGACATGATCTTCCGGGCCCGCAAGGTGCGCAAGATGCTGGGCGGCGGCATGCGGCAGGCGGGTTTCATCGCGGCCGCTGGCCGCTACGCTCTGGTCCACCACGTTGAACGCTTGGCCGAGGATCACCGCCGCGCCCAGGAGCTGGCTGCTGGGCTGAACGCCCTGGGTTTAGGCACGCGGCCAGTGGAGACCAACATGGTCTATGTGCAGATTCCCAACGCCGAGGCTGCTGCTGAGCGACTCAACGCTGCGGGGGTGCTGTGTTTTGCCCTGAGCGATGACGCGATTCGTTTGGTCACCCACCTGGATGTGGACGACGCGGGCATCGCGCGGGCGGTTCAGGTCTTCGAAGGAATCGTGGGCTGAGCTTCCCAAAAGCGGAACTCACAGAGCAAAGAACCCCCGTCGGCAGTGCCGACGGGGGTTCTTTTTTGGTCTCGCTGAGACTCAGTCGCAGTTGGCCTTGCCAGCGTAGCTGACCTTGACCACATCGCCGCCTTCGGGAATGTCCTTCTCGAAGACCACCGTGTTTGCGGCCTCGTCGTAGTACCAGCCGCTGGTGATCTCTACGTCGTTTACGAGCACGACGAGGGTGCTCTCAACCGGGGTGGCCTGCAGCTCATAGGTGTCCACTGAAATGGAAGCCTTGGCCAGAGCGCTCATGTAGCTGGACCAGGAGCTGGCACAGATGCTGAGGAACTCACCACCGGTGTAGTTCACAGCGTCGTAGTAGCCGGTGCCGGGGTCTGCGCTGCCGCATCCACCTGGGTAGTCCCCGACGATGGCGGAGAGCTTGACCAGGGACGCGGAGCCCTTCGCGGCCTGAATCCGGTTGACGTAGTTGCTCCAGGAGCCGCTGCTCTGCTCGGGCTCGTCGCTGACCATGATGATGTGCAAGAGCGCACCGTCACGCATGAAGTTGGCGTTGCAGCCGCTGCTGCCCTTGGCGGCTTCTTCGGTGGCCAGGGCGGCTGGGGTGAGCAGCGCCTCGGTCAAGTAAGAGCCGGTGCCCTGCTTGACGGCCGTGGAGAACTTGCTCTCGTAGCCGGAAGTGGTGGACTTGAGGATGCCGGCGCTGTTGTTCTTGCAGCCGTCATCGCCGCCGACCACGATCACGTGCCAGTCGTTGGTGTAGGTGTCCAGGTTCTGGATGAAGTAGCTGAAGTTGTTGGCCAGGCGGGCCTGGTCGTCGTCCATCGAGCAGGAGTTGTCCACCAGGAACATGATGTCGGTGGGTGGATCGAAGGGTACGGTCCACTTGTCCTTGTACTCGGCGGTGAACTTCCCTTCGCCCTCTGCGATGCCAATCAGGCTTGCGCGGGGACCGGTGTTGTTGACCACGAACTCGCCGGTGTAGGCGGACTCTTCGTTGGGGTCGAAGTAGATGCTCAGCTCGGTGCTGTCGCCTGGAGCCAAGGTCATGGGCAGGGACAGACTGTGGCTTAGGCCAAAGTCGGTCGTGCCAAAGTCATCGATGCTGGTGATGTCCAGGCTGTCGGTGCCGACGTTGGTCAGGCTTAGGTTGGCCTGCTGCTCGCAGCCTACGTAGGTCTTGCCGAAGTCGTAGGGGTTTGGGTTGATCTCCAGCTCGGGGACCAGGCCGCCGCCCAGCAGATCGACCGTGGCCTTGGGGACCATCTCGTCGTTGCTCGAGATGATGGCCAAGGTCTCTTGCTCTACGCCGAAGGGCGTGAACTCCACCTGAATGGCCTCGGACGCGCCAGCGGGCAGCACGAACTCAAGGTCGTCATTCAGGATGGTGAAGCCATCGTTTCCTGCGCCGAGCTCAATCCCAGACACCAGCAGCTCGCCGCCTCCGACGTTGGTGACCTCGAACTCCATCACGGAGAAGTCGCCGCGTACCAGCTCGCCGAAGTTCAGGACCTCGGGGGCCACTGCAATCTGAGGGTCGCCGGCTCCGTAGCCGTCCGTCTCAGGGTTCAGCTCGTACTCATTGCAAGCTGTGAGCCCTGCAAGCAGGGTCAAGGCGGTAATCATTCTGAGAGCCTCCGGAGCGCTGGTGCGCTCGATACGCGGTTACCAAGCAAAAACCATGCCGGTTCTGGTGTCAAGAGGATCTCTACGGGATGTGACGGTCTTGTGCATAGGCTCTGGCTCACCGGGTTTGTGATCTGCGACAAAGATCTCCCAGGGTTCCGCTGGAGTGGGGCGCGAACACCCCACTCTCTTCCTGTCGCGTCCCTACGACTGACAGCCGAGGCTGTCAGCTTTCGTCGACCCGCTTCACGGGCTCCGGCGGGTCACGCGGCTCCGGCTCAGAGAACAACGGGGGTGAGGTGTGAACACCTCACCCCCGTTGGGTGTCACCAAAGGGTGCTGACTTAGCCGAGCAGCTCGGTCACAGCAGCGCGCTCGCCCATCAGGTCGTCAGCGGACGCCTGGATCTTGGCCTGGGCCCAGTCGCTGTGCTCAATGTTGCTCACCGGAGTGACCTTGCGATCCTTTACGGTGCAGGGAACCGAGTAGACGATGTCTGCTGGGATGCCGTAGTTGCTGCCGTCGCTGTACAGGCCGATCGAGGCGATCTCACCAGGGGCGGTGCCGTTCCACAAGGTGCTCATGTGGTCCACAGCTGCGGAGGCTGCGGAGGCTGCGGAGCTGGCGCCGCGGGCCTTGATGATGGCGCCGCCGCGGGTAGGAACGGTGTCCAGGAAGTGGCCCTCGAACCAGTCCTGGTCGATCTGCTCGGTGGCCAGTTTTCCGTTGACGCGGGCGTGGACAAAGTCGGGGTACATGGTGGCGGAGTGGTTGCCGTAGATGGCCATGTTGCTGACTTTGCCGGGGGTCACGCCCAGCTTGCTGGCGATCTGGCTCTTGGCGCGGTTCTCATCCAGGCGGGTCATGGCGTGGATGCGGTCCTTGGGCAGGTCACCCGCGTTGTGCAGGGCGATCAGGGCGTTGGTGTTGGCAGGGTTGCCGACCACCAGGGCCTGCAGGTCGCTGGCGGCCTTTTGCAGAGCCTTGCCCTGGCCCACGAAGATTGGACCGTTGGCAGCGACCAGGTCAGCGCGGACCATGCCGGGACCGCGGGGGCGGGCGCCGACCAAGAATGCGTGGTTCACACCGTCAAAGGCCACATCGGCGCTGTCGGTGATCTCGATGCCGTGCACCAAGGGGAAAGCGCCGTCCATCAGCTCCATGACCACGCCTTCCAGGGCCTTCATTCCGGGAGGAATCTCAAGCAACTGGAGGATGATGGGCTGGTCCAGGCCGTAGCAGGAGCCACAGGCCAGACGGAAGAGCAGGGCGTAGCCGATGTTGCCAGCGGCGCCGGTGATGGCAACCTTGATGGGAGCGTTCATTTGGGTCTCCAAGAATGGGGAAGTAAAGGTAGAGCGGGTCTAACCCGGCAAGGAGCCGGGAGGCCCCTCTCAATGCGGTGTCAGATTCCGAGGAATTGGATCGCCAGCCCGCTTGCCAAGATGGCGAAACCGGCCGCGAGGTTGCCGTAGCGCTCCACGGACTTGAGGGGCGCGAGGCGCAGCCCCATGGTGCCGATGGTGGCCATGACGAGCATGGAGCCGATCGTGCTCACGGAGAAGAGGCCGGCGACCTGGGCCACAAGCCACCAGTCTTGCTCAAATGCAGGCACCATGAGCACTGGAATCAGGGGCTCGCAGGGGCCCAACGCAAAGACGATGAACAGGCTCCAGAAGCTCACGGAGCCGGCCTTTTGGCCATCGCTCAGATCGTGGCTGTGCCCGTGTTCGGCGTTCTTGTGAAGGCGCCGGGCAGACCAAGCCATGTAGCCCAGCCCAAAGAGGATCAATCCCCAGGCGGCCATGGAGCCACGCACGGACTCGATCCACTCCATCATCCCCAAGGCCGTTCCCAGGGCAATTCCGATAAAGCCCAGGCCGATACTGCCGATCACGTGACCGGCGCCGCAAGCAGCGGTGATCCCGAGCACCTTGCCCAGAGACCACTTTCTGGCCCGTCCCAGGACGATGAAGGGCAGGTAGTGATCGACACCGACCACCGTGTGGAGCACTGCAACGGAGAGCGCCGCGGCCAACAACGGCGCACGGGCGGGATCCAGGAGAGCCATGGTCATCGCAGGCCGCTCATAGGAAGGTGCACACCACGCGGCCGATCAGCCGCTCGTTGGGGAAGGGGCCCAGGCTGCGGCTGTCGCTGCTCTGGGTGGGGTTGTCTCCGAGCAGGATCCAACCGCCGGGGACTTGGTGGCTGACCCGCTTGATCAGCAGAAAGCCGGGCCGCTCAGGATGCTCGGCGACCGCTAGATCACCGGGCTGTGGCACGCGCCGCCACGCTTCCATCAGGACCGTCTGGCCAGCCTGCAGTGTGGGCTCCATAGAGGAGCCCTGAACCCGCACGCGTTTCAGGCGCCGCAGGAGCCAAAACACAAGATGCCGACCCTTGCGAGCCGGCACCTTGGGGTGGTTCACCGGGGAACCTGACTCAGCTGGCGGTGTACCAGGCGATGTCGCGGTTCTTGGTCTTCCAGAAGAGCTCGTGGATCTGCTTGACGTAGCTCATCACGTTCTCGGAGTGGTGCAGGCTGCACTCGACCTTGGCGTAGGAGATCTCCTTGGTGGCCTTCCAGATGAGGTCATGGATCTCAGGATGCGCTTCGAGGTGGTGTGGCTTGAAGTAGTCGGTCCAGAGGATGAGGATCTCCTTCTTGGCGACGGTGGCCTGCTCTTCCTTGATGGCGACGAAGCGGGCGAAGGTGTTGTGGTACTTGACCACGGCGGCCTTGTCGCTGTGGTCGGGAACTTCCAGGGCCAGCAGCTTCTTGGTCATGGAGAGCACAGCCTCGGCTGCGATGCGCGCGCTGGCGGGGTCGTAGACACCACAGGGGCCATCGCAGTGGGCGTGGACGGTGGTGGCGGGCAGGGCCTGGTCGAGGCGACGCATGATGCGGTTCAGCATGGGGGTACTCCGTGTACGTGGGTGCTTGGGCGCGCATCCCCTATCGGTCGCGTCCGCCCTGTCAAGGCACCGGTTAGGGAGCCGGACCCGGAGGCTTGCATGCTGAAACTCGGCGAGTTGGAACTGTCAGAGCGTCTGATCCTTGGTACGGGCAAGTACCCCAGCTTTCCGGTGATGCAGGCCTGCCATCAGGCCGGCGAGACCCAGCTGGTCACTCTGGCGATCCGGAGGGTGGACCTAAACGCTGGTGAAGGGGAGTCCATCCTGGACTTCATCGACCGGGAGAAGATCCACCTCCTGCCCAACACCGCGGGTTGCTACACCGCAGAGGAGGCCATCGTCACGGCCCGTTTGGCACGGGAGCTCCTGGGCACCCCCTTGCTCAAACTCGAAGTCATCGGCTGTCCCCGCACCCTCTTCCCGGACCCCGAAGGCACCCTCGAAGCGGCCCGTGTCCTGGTCAAAGAGGGCTTTGTGGTGCTCCCATACGTGCAGGCGGATCCAGTCCTGTGCCAGCGCCTGGAGCAGCTTGGCTGTGCGGCGGTCATGCCCTTGGCGTCTCCAATCGGGTCTGGACTTGGGGTCCGCAACCCAGAGAACCTGCGCATCATTCGCGAGCTGGTGGACTGCCCGATGATCGTGGACGCTGGGATTGGAACAGCGTCGGATGCCGCCATCGCCATGGAGCTTGGGGCGGATGCCGTGCTGCTCAACACTGCCGTGGCCGCGGCTGGGAATCCCGTCGCAATGGCACAGGCCTTCAAGCTGGCCGTACGTGCGGGGTACCTGGCAGCTGGGGCAGGTCGCATTCCTCGAAAGCTCTATGCCTCGGCGAGCTCTCCGGAAGATGGGTTGATCCGCTGAGCGATCCTGGGCCAGCGCCACGCCTGTTGGTCTTGAGTCGGGGGGAGCTGGATCCGCTGTTGGCCGTCGTCTCGGTCGGCTCCCTGGATGTCTTGATCCGGGAGCCTGACTTGGATCCCCCCACAGTCGAGGTCTGGCTGTCCGCGCTTCAGGCCGCCGGCGCCCGGGTGCGCCTTCACCTGAAAACTCCGGGCGCAGAAGTCCTGGCCCGGCGGCATGGGATTGCGGTTCATCTGGCCTCGCATGTGGAGGCGGCGCCGAAGGGGCTGCGTTTCTCCCAGTCCTGTCACAGCGTGGCCCAGGCGCGGGGAGCCTTTGAGCGGGGAGCCGAGTTCGTCTTTCTCTCGCCTGCTTTCAGACCGCACTCCAAACCGCTGGATAAACGGGAGACTTGGGGCGTGGAGCGCTTGGCCAAAGCTCAGGAGGAGTTGGGACCGGTGCTGGCTCTGGGGGGGATTACGCCGGAGCGGGCGATGGCCCTGCGCGAGGAGGGGGTGCATGGGGTGGCGGTGCTGGGTGGGATTTGGCAGGCGTCGGATTCCGTGGAGCGGGTACGGAGCCTGCTTGCCGCTACCAGTCGTTGATGTCCCGGTCCCAAGGCAGGGACACCTCGCCGGTGTAGTCCACGGTCTCGCCCGCACCGCCGGTCGCCGACCCTGTCGCCGCCGAGATGCTGCCCAAGGTCTAGGGTCTCTTCGAGGTCCTTCCAGCCCGCATGGACAAGGGCGAGGCGCCCAGCCAAGATCTCCTACGACAACATGGCCAACGCCATCGGCGCCTTTGAGCGCGGTCTGGTGAGTGGGGCTGACACGCCGAGCGCTGACTCGAGCGGATGTGGCTGCCGCTTGGCGACTATACGTGTTTCGGCCTTGGTCGTCGGGCGCGACAGCGGAGTCCAGGATCGCGCCTCGCGTGGATTGCCGTGGTTTAATGGCGCATGCTCAGCCTGTTTGTCCCCCTCGTCCTGCTCCTGCCAACCGCCCAAGCCTCGGCCTCCGACCGCAACGCGGTCAAGGCGGAGAAGGCCTTCGGGAAGGACAACTACGACAAGGCGCTCAAGAAGTGTTCCAAGGCACTGGATCAGGACGCCAGCAACAGTCGTGCCGCCGCTGTGTGCGGCACGGTTTTGTATTTGTGGGGCGCCTCCGGTGGGGACCGAGAGCTGGCCCAGGCTGGCAGCGACCTGCTGGACGGCGTTGCTTTCGCAAGCCCGGACCAGCCCTTTCTGCAGCTCTACCGGCAGGTGAAAGGCGCGGCCCTGATCAAGGCCCCCAACTTCCCTTGTGGGGAGGCTGAGAGCCAAGCGTGGGAGCAGGCGGAGCAGGCCTTTATGCGCCAGGACATGATCGGTGCCCGAAAGCAGTACCAGGTCGCCGCCAAGGGCTGTGAGAACCCGACGCTGTGGACCTACTACGGCGACACCTACTTTGCCGAGCAGGACTACGAGCAGGCCTTCTTGGCCTATGAGCATGCCCTAGAGATCGACCCATACCACTGGCCGGCCCTGCGTTTCATCGGCGATGGCCACGTCAGGCAAGGGGACCAAGAGACGGGCTATGGCTGGGTGGCCAGGGCGCTGGCGGCCAATCCGGTCTACGAGTATGGCTGGATCTACCTGGAGGATTCTCTGGATCCCAGGGTCAAACAGGTCCGTGGCCTCAGCCTGCCGCCAATCACAGCGGGCAGCATCGTTGTGGAAGCCGGCGGTCTTCCACCTTTCACCGCCGACGTGCGCATGATCTACCAGATCGGCATGCAGGATGCCGCTGGCCAGGGGAGCTCGCACGAGCGCAGGCTCAACGCGCTTGAGATGAGCCTGTCGTTTGTTGAGGAGAACGGAAAGCTGGAGGATCCCGGGATGACGCTCTGGGCCCTGCTGGCCGAGGCCCGAGACGCCGGCCACTTCGAAGAAGCGGTGTTCATCCTGCTCCTCAACGAAGACATGGTGCCCGCATTCATGGACTACCGTGAAGGGCATATGGACAGTTTGGCGGCGTACGTGGTGAGTCTGCTGGACTAGTCAGCCTCTCTCACCACCCGCCTCGAATCACCCCTTTCTGCACCTTGCCCATCGCGTTCCGCGGCAAGGCTTGAACAGCACGCAGCGCCTTCGGACACTTAAACCCGGCCAGCTGCTCTCGCGCCCACACCACAAGATCTTCTGGGTCCGCTTCCCCTACGAAGAGCCCCACGACCTGCTCCCCCCACTCGGCATGAGGCACGCCGACGATGGCCACTTCCTGCACGCCGGGGTGCTCCAATAGAACCGTCTCGACTTCCCGCGGGTAGACGTTCAGGCCCCCGGAAATGACCATGTCACCGGCTCGTCCGACGATGGAAAAATAGCCATCTTTGCTGACTTTCCCCAAGTCGCCGGTGTGCATCCAGCCATCGCCGATGGCCGCTTGGGTCTGCTCGGGCAAGCCCAGGTAGCCCAGCATCACGCTGTCCCCAGCGATGCGGATCTCGCCGATCTGCTCGGGGCCCAAGTCCGCGCCGGTCTTTAGGTCGGTGATCTTGGCTCGGACGCCAGGGAGCGGCTGCCCGACGGTGCCAGCGCGGCGCTCTCCGTCGAAGGGGTTGGAGATCACAATACCGACCTCGGACATGCCGTAGCGTTCCAAGATGCGCAGCCCAGTCCGCTGCTCAAAGGCGGCGTGCACAGGGGCTGGCAGGGGCGCAGATCCACTCGTAAACAACCGCATGGTGCTCAGATCCGGCCGTAGATCGGACTGCAACAGGCGGTGGTGGAAGGTGGGCACGCCCATAAAGACGCTGACCCCGTGCTTTGGGATGGCCTGCCAGACGGCGTCGGCGTTGAACTTGGGCAGCCAGAGGGTCTGGGCTCCGGCCCAGAGAGCGACGAGCTGGGCGACGACCAAGCCGTGTACGTGGAAGAGAGGAAGGGCATGGAGTTGAACGTCATTGGGTGCCCAAGCCCAGGCCTGGTGCAGCGCTTCAATGCTGGCCCTTAGGTTTCCATGCGAGGACAGCGCGCCCTTGGGCCGACCTGTGGTGCCGCTGGTGTAGAGGAGCAGAGCGGGGGTATCGGCCGGCTGATCGGGGGAGGGGGTCTTGGCCGGTGGCGCGTACTGCAGGGACAGGGCCAGGGTGCCGGCGGGCTCCATTGGGCAGGGTGGGTCCTCTCTCAGGGCCTGGAAGCTCTCCTGGAGTACGACCGCGCGTTTGGCACCGGAGTCTTGCAGGGCGAAGCGCAGCTCTCGTGGGGTGTAGGCCGGGTTGAGAGGCAGCACCACCATGCCCTCGCTCAGGGCGGCCAGGGTCAGACTGAGCAGGGCGGGGTGCCTGGGCAGCTGCAGGGCCAGGGTGTCGCCTGGGCCCAGATCCCTCTGCTTGAGCCAGCCTCTGGCCTGGTCGATCTGCGTAGCGAGATCGGCGTAGCTCCAAGCCTGTGGGACCGGCAGGAGAGCCTGGGTCCAGTCGCCGATCCAAGCCAGGGCGGGCGCCTGTGGATCCCAGCGGGCGCGCATGGCGTTGACCAAGCTCACTGTCCACCCTCCTGCTGCTGCAGGGTCCCGTCGACCACCCAGCTCTGCAGCCGAGCGTAGCGGGCCGGGGCCACTTCTTCTTTCTTGGCGTCCAACACGTTGGTGGACCAGCGGGTGGGCTGGATGCGCACCAACGGCAGGCCCGTGGCGGACATCAGGCGCATGTGCTCTCGGTTCAGGGCGACCAAGAAGTCTCGCACGCTGTCTTCGGGGCCGGCCATCACGACGAGGCTCCACTGATGGCCCTTCCGCAGGCCTTCAAAGTGGCCGATACGCAGATAGTCCCCGGCTGCCCGTCCGCAGAGCTCCAGGCACAGCTTCATGAAGTGCTCGGGTTCCGCGGCGCCCTCGAACTCCCAGATGGCGCCCTCGGGAAGATCAAAGTCTGGGTTGGGCTCTTTTGGGCTGGCTGCGGGCGCCATTTGGGTGGCCACGAGCGCTGCTTGGGTGGCCACGAGCGCTGCTTGGGTGGCCACGAGCGCTGCCTGATTGGCCACGGGCGCTGCTGGGTTGGCCAGGGTCGCTTCTTGAGCGGGCACTTGGGGAGTCTCTCCCTCTTGCCCCTCGGCTGGATCCTCCACAGCCAAAGCCAGCTCCCTTTCCACGCCTGCGGCCGGCGCCGCCGGGGCCTCGGTTCGCGCAGTGTCGAGCTGCGCCCGCAGCAGGGAAACCGCCGCCGCATCGATGGCGCGGTTGGCGCGAAAGCGGGTCAGCTCCTCGCGCAACGCGATGACCCGTTCCAGGCTCATGTCGGACTCTATGCGGGCCTGTTTGGTCTGGGTCTCGGCTCGTGCAGCGTGGGTCTGGGCAAGATCTCGCTGCGCCTCCGCCTCGAGCTGCCGGGCTTCTGCGGCCTGCGCCCGGGCTTGGGCTTGGGCTTGGGCTTCTTGGGCAGCCAAGAGCTCGGTCTGCTCCACGGGTCGTACAGCCTGAAGTTCCGCCCTTAGGGCGCGCAGGTGGCCTCGAAGCTGGCGGGCCTCCTCTCGGGCCCGGTCGCGCTCACCGGTACATAGGCTCAGCGCGCGGCGCGCTTCTTGGAGCTGGAGCTTGTTGAGGTCCTCGGACATGCACGCAGTCTACGCTGGTAGAGCGTTGGGTTCACGGCTGGGGGAGTAGATTCCCCCAAACGCAGAACGCGCCTAAGCGGTGGTTTGGCCCGCTTAGGCGCGTTCTTCAGGACCGTCTTGAGCCTCTCGGCCAAGAGCAAAAACCTAGGACAGGTCGCGGCCTTGGATCCACTTGCCGTAAACGGCGATGAGGATGGCGCTGATCACGCCGATGACACCCATGATGTCCCAGACCATCGAGACGCTGTGTGAGGCGTAGAGCTCGGCGGTAATGGGGTTGGCGGTCGCGTTGAATAGGGTCTCGAGGTGGAGGCCAGCAGTCGCCAACAGGTCTGTTGCGACCTGCTCGTCCAGGCCAGCAGCAGCGATGTCCTTTGGAGAGGCATCGTGCAGCTGCCAGGGAGTGATTCCAGCAGAGCTGAGCTTAGAGGCAGCTTCGCTAGTCACCCCGGGTAGCTCCGTGAGTGCCAAGTCTCCGATGCGGCTGTGCACCAAGGTGTCAAAGGCCGCGCCCTCGGGGATGGCTTCGATGGCGGCCTGGGTCATGCCATCGGTGCCCATGACCTCGCGGGAGAACTTCTCCTTGGAGGCGTAGTAGCCGTAAAGCTCGGGGCCCAACTTGCCTTCCAAGGTCCAGCCAATCGCTAGGGGAATCTGAGAGAAGCCCAGGTACATCGCCTTCTTGGAAGGAGGGGCGATGTTGCCGATGAACTCGCCCGTCTTGGGGGAAGACAGCATCTCGCCGATGCTGAAGAAGGCAATACCGCCCAAGCACATCCAGCCAGTGGTGGTGTGACCGATCATGAAGATCGCGCCGGTGGCAGCCAGGGCGCCGATGACCATGGAGGTGGTCGGGCGCACCATTCCGCTTAGCCAACCAAAGAAGAAGCAGCTCAGCATGATCAGCATCGCGTTGACGTTGAGCATGCCTTCCGGCTGGATCTGGGTGCCGTACTGGTTGGTGACGATGAAGAAGTTCACGATGGCGTTGTCGGAGCCGCCCTCGCCGAACAGGCTGGTGACGATATCGCCGGTCCAGACCCACTCTTCAATGTAGATGGGCAACACGTCAAAGAGCGCGTTGAACATGAACCAAAAGCCCGAGAGCAGCAGCAGAAAGGTCCAGAGGTGGGGCTTGGAGAGCTCCTTGAGGCTGTCTGTGAAGAGGTTCTCCTCAGTGCCTTCGGCCTTGTTCTTGGCAATCTCGGCTTCGCGCTCGGCCTTTCCGGGCTCTTTGTACATGAGCAAGAAGATGAAGTTGAAGGCGATGATTCCAGCGCAGGACAGGAAGACCCACTTCCAGTCCATCTTGCGCATGTAGCCAGCCAGCAGCGGGCCCATGAAACCGCCGATGTTGACGGTCTGGTAGAAGATTCCCCAGGCGACGGAGGAGTTTTCAGGCCTGGTCGCTTTGACCAGGGTGCCCTGGATACCGGGCTTGAAGACCGCGGTACCGATGGCCAGCAGGATGGCACCGGCAAAGAAGCCGCCGTAGCTGGCGAATGCGAACATCACCAGGTAGCCCAGGATCTTGATGACCGTGGACGCCGCGATGGTCTTCTTGTAGCCCCAGCGGTCCGAGATTCCGCCAGTAAACACCGGCAGGATGGACTGCACCAGAGCCCAGATGAAGAGCAGGTTGCCGTACTGGGACATGTTGATGCCCAGGCCGCCCTTGGACACGGGGTCCTTGGCGTAGAGCCCGACCACGGCCTTGACGCCGTAGAAGGCCAGGCGCTCGACCATCTCCATGCCGCCTACGATCCAGAAAACGTAGGAGAGGGAACCAATGGCCGCGAACAGCCCTAGCTGCTTGACCTGTTCCTGAGAATTGTTCGTCTCGGTCGCCACGGGCGCTCCAGTCTGTAGGCCAAAAGGCGGCAGACGGTAGCGCAAAGTCTCGCTGGTGTCGATGTATAGCGAGCGGCGGCCTCTGCTCGATGTCCTTCCGCTTGCCACGGCCGTGTCTGCAGGGCGGTGCAGCGATTCCACCTTGGGGAGCGCCGCTTGTGCTCGGCGCTGCGCTATCATCTGGCCTTGGCACCCGCTCGCTCGCCCCTGAGAACGTCCCTGCTCAGCTTGGTTCTGGTGGTTCTCCTTGCTGTCCTGGCCCTCCGCTCCGATGGCCAGCGGCTGCGCGCGTGGGTCTCCGGACCGGTGGACCCGGTGCGCCCGACGGTCGTGTTGATCGTGCTGGACACCTTCCGCGCCGACTGGCCCTCGGTGTGCGGTGGCCCCGTTCCGACGCCCACCTTGGAGGAACTCGCGGCTCGCCAACAAGGCCATTTCAGCTGCAACGCGGTCACCCCTGGGGCGTGGACGCTACCCAGCCACGCCAGCTACTTTACTGGAAAGCCTGTCCTGGAGCACGGGGCCCACAGCGCGAGCGGACACGGAGCAACCTTCTGGCCCCCCGCGGTGCCCTTGGATGGGCGGCACGCCACCTTGGCGGAGGAGTATGGGGCCTTGGGCTACCAGAGCGTCTCGCTTTCGGGCAACCCCTTGCTCGCAGAGGCGACGGGCCTAAACCGTGGTTTTGAGAAAAGCTTTGCGCCCGAGGCCTTCTTTTTGGAGGGGCAGGACTGGCTCGCGAGGCTCGACGGCATTCTCTTGGCTCTTGACCCCGAGCGCCCGCTCTTTTTGGTGCTCAACCTGAGCGACGCGCACTCGCCTTGGGAGGCCATACCAGCTGGGCAGAGCTGGATTTCGCCGCTCCCTGCCCCCACCCAGCGCTGGGAGGGCTTCTACCCTGGACCCGGTGAGACCGATGTGCTGGAGGACTACGCTATGAGCTACCAGTGGGGCATGCACCGGGCCGACCGTAGCTTGGGGCAGGCCTTGAAGCGTCTCGAAGCGAGCGGCTGGTACCTGCCGGGCCGAGACCGTCTCGCGTTGACCACCGACCACGGTGAGGTCTTCGGCGAAGAAGGCTTCTTGGGGCACACCGGGTCCTTGCTGCAGTCCAACGTGGGAGGGCTGCTCTACGTTGAGGGAGTGGACATTCCGAACCTGCCCGATCCGGTGTCTGCCATGGAGGTGCACCCCCTGCTGCAACACGGCGCGCTCGGCGGACTCCCGGTGGAGTCGATCGCGATGCCCGCGCAGCACCTGACCCGCGTCTCGGACGGTGCCGTGGGGCACGAGGTCTGGTTGGGACACTGGGAGGGGGGCGGCCGGTGGATCTGGCGAGATGGGGAAGTCAGCTTGAACGGCCGGACAGTGGACGAGAGAGGTCCCCTGAAGCCCTTGATCACCAGTTTCCAAGCCTACGCGCCAAACACGGAGATGGACGGCCCGGCCTTGGAGGCCATGCTGAAGGCCGCTGGTTACTTGGAGTAGGGTTCCACTACCTGATTTCAATGGTTTAGCTGGTATAAACTGGCCCTGGACGTCTCCTGTCGGCTCCGCGGGGGTACAGTACCCGAGCGTTGTGAACCGTCAGGAGACGTCCTGCGGCTAGATGCGTGCGGGATCTGGTCTCTTGGGGCTTGGTGCGCCAGGTGGTCGTACGCGGGGAGCGCAAGCAGTTCTTCGTGGCCGAGAAGGAGCCCTGGAAGGTCTTCGTGACCATCCTTCGGGAGCACCGCGAGATTGACCCGGCCGTGGACACCTTGGGCAGCGCGCTGGCTTTTGCCGGGCCTTGGAGTCCGGCGCCCATTGCAGCGTCCGCAGGTCTTGCAGCCATTGGGTTGTGCTGCGGACACAGCGTCGGGCTCCATCGCCTGCTCATCCACGGGTCCTTTCAAGCGCCCGCTTGGCTCGAGCGAGGTCTGGTTTGGCTCGCCGTCCTGTGCGGTCTGGGCGGCCCCCTCTCGCTGCTTCGGCACCATGAAGTGCGGGACTGGGCGCAGCGCAAGCCGCAATCCCACCCTTGGTTTGGCCACGCCATGCCTTTTGCCCAGGACCTGTGGTGGCAGCTGGTGGGCCACGTCTCCTTAAAGAAGGCTCCGAAGATTCAGGTGGAGGCCTGGATACAGCAAGACCCCTTCTACCGCTGGTTGGAGCGCTACTGGCTGCTCCAGCAGCTGCCCCTGGCGCTGTTGGCCTACGCCTTTGGCGGTCTGGAGTGGCTGCTCTGGATGGTTCCCGCATGGGTTTTGGGTGGCAGGTGGATGCTGGCTGGCTGTTCATCCGAGGGCTGATGGCGCTCGGCTTGGCAGAGGAGGTGCGTTTGCCGGGCAAAGGCGCTTGAGAGCCAAGCAGCCTGGGCCCGATTTACTGCTGAACCTGCACAACCCCAGCGATGTTCTCCGGGCCAATGCTGATCACCAGGCTCCCCGTCGCCCCCTTGGGCAGCGTGTCATTGGCCAGGATCTCCAGGCCACCCAGGCGCCGAACCGTGTCGATGTTCATCACGCTCTTCAGGGCCGGGTTGCCGATCACACGGAGGGTGCCGCCGACTTGAACGAGCCCATCCAGACCTCGTAGGGAGATCATGCGCTCGTTGTCCTGAATGGTCACCCCTTGGTCCACCCACGCCAGGTGTTCCAGGCCAGCCAGGTTGCTCAGCTTCTTGTTCCCAATCACCTTGAGAGAGCCCACCCGGACCAAGCCCTCCAAGCCGATGTCGATCAAGGTCGGATTGGCCGAAATCTCGAGCCGCTCGACAAAGAGCAGCTTCTTCGCTCCGCCCGCACTGAGCAGGGCGGCGTTGTCCTGAAGCACCAAGGCGCCCACGCGGGTCAAGCTGGAGAGTCCACTCAGGTTGCGCAGGCTGTTCTCGCCTTGAATCCTTAGCTCTCCGTCCACCCGGGTCAGCTGCTCAGCGCCCATCAACGAGCTCAGGCCGTTGTCCCGAAGGAGTACGCCGCCGCTCACGCTCACCAGTGACCCCAGGCCGGCCAAGCTGACCACCCGAGGATTGCCCATCATCACCCACTCGCCCCCTACGGCGACCAGCTTGTCCAGTCCGCGAAGGGTGCGAAGTCCACGGTTGTCCTGGAGTACCAGGGTGCCGGTGCTCTGCAGTGCGCCAAGTCCCGCGAGCTCCCCCAGGCTGGGATTGTCGGTGATGTAGAGCCCATCTGGCAGCGCGGAGATCCCATCCACCCCGGCCAGGCTCAGTAGGCTGGTGTTGCCGCTCACCTGCAGTCCGGTCGCGCTGTGAACGCCCCCCAGACCGGCCAGGGACAGCAAGGCCCCGTTCCCTTCGATGTCGATCTGCTTGAGCGCAGGTACCTGATCCAAACCGCTCAGGCTCCGCAGGGCGTCGTTGTCCACCACCCGCAGGTTGCCGCCGACACTCTTGAGTCCGCTCAGGCCGCTCAGGTCGCTCACCGCACTGAGGCGCACCAGCTCCAGGTTTCCGCTCACCGATTCCAAGCAGCTCAGCGTGCTCAGGTCCTGCACCCCCAGCCCCACCAAGCGCAGATCCCCCTTGACCGCGTTGTAGTCCAGGGCCCAGGTCTCCATCGCCTCGGTGCTCGAAAACACCAGATCGCCGACGAAGGGTCCGAGCTGGGCGCAGGGATCGTCCTCCTCAAGGCCTGGGTCCCCAGAGTCCAGAAATCCTGTGTCTCCGGAGTCCAGAAATCCCGTGTCCCCGCTGTCGAGGCCAGTCTCCCCAGAGTCCAAAAACCCCGTGTCCCCACTGTCGGAACCACTGTCCTGGGGGCCGGTGTCAGAACCACTGTCCTGGGGGCCGGTGTCCGGAGGACCGCTGTCTTTCAGCAACCCGCTGTCCAAGATCTCTTCAATCACCCCTTCCTGCGCCAGCGCCGCTCCGGTAGCGGTCGCCACCATCAACAGTCCCAGCGCCAAGAAGCGGTTCTTCATGCTGGGTTCAGCCGCAGAATGTCCAGGTGGGAGGACAGCTCGACAGGCAGAGGCGCACGCACGGGATCACTCCCAGCGATGCTCAGAGCGGCGGCGTGTAGCCAGAGGCGCTCGGGCGCGCTTGGGTCCTTGATTCCCAGGTTCCGGCGGTAGCGGGCATCGCCCACGATGGGGTGCCGGATGCCGTGCAGGTGCACGCGCAGCTGATGCTTTCGCCCAGTCTGGGGAGTCAGCTCCAGCAAGCTCACGCAACCTCCTTCCACGTTGTAGACACCCATCAAACGCACTTGGGTGACCGCATCCTTGCCATCGATCTTCTCTTCGATCTTCCCGATGGGCCGTACACGTCCGTATACGAGCGCTAGGTAGGTCTTCTTGCAATGGCCGGCTTCAAAAGAAGACGCGACGCGGCTGCGCGCGTTCCGGCGGCCCACCACCAGAATGCCCGAGGTCGGCTTGTCCAAGCGGTGCGCCGGGCGCATGCCGTTGAGCAGCTTGCCCTGGGTGTCCAGCCAAGTCACGACGTCGATACCGCCCTCGGCCGTGGGATGGGTGTTCCAGCCGGCGGGCTTGTAGAGCCAAGCCAGGCCGTCGCGATGGGTAATCAGGCGGGGGGTTTCCATTGGGCGTCCCTATCTCTCAACAGGGGTGCCCGCTGGTCAAAGGTGCGCAGCTCATTGATCCCAAGGTGGATTTGGGTCATTGCAGTGGTCTTCCGGGTCCCAGTAGTCTGGGAAGAGCCAAGTATTACAGCCCCAGCAGCGCACATCGCCTTCGGTCGTCACCCCGCAGGTGTGCCAGAGGTTGGCGTCGATGGAGACGAAAGTCTCGTCCTCGGGAACATCGAGCTGCCAGCGGTAGGGCTCCTCGCCGTCGGGGTCTATGGCCCCCCAGCAGTGGACCTTGCCGTCGGGATCCAGGGCGCAGCCGTGGTAGGAGCCAAAGGCCAGATCGATGATCTCGATGTCGGTGGGGATATCGCCTTCGCCAAGTGAGTTTCTTCCCCACCAGCGCCAGCTACCGTCCTGGGCTCGTGCTGCGAAGCCCATTGTCCCAGCCCGCAAGTCGGTGAATACGCCCGTAGGTGCAGAGCTTCCTGTCCCGTTTTTGCCCCAGCAGTGAATCGTCCCCGTAGCGTCCAGTCCACAGAGCGATGAGCTGTGTGCTCCGACAATAGAGCTTGGGATAACACCGGACCCAGCTGGGATTTCACCGTCCGGCTCCATTGACCAACACGTCGAAGAGCCTGAGGCGTCGACGGCGCAAGCACCCCACAGGTCTGCATACAACTCTTCAAACTCTCCGCTAGGTTCATCGGCGATGATGTCACTGCTGGGATTGCCCCAGCAATGGACCTTCTTTTTCTCGGTGAGTCCACAAGCGGCATAGCCGCCCGCGAGTACTTTCGTGAAGACGCCTTCTGTGTCCATCTCATTGGCGATCTCGCGTGCCTCGGCGCGCTCGTAGTCCTCGCACCAAACGTGGCCCTTGGTGCTCAGAAGACAGTTGAAGCTGCCTCCCGCGATGACTCGGGCAGTCGTCTCCGCCGGACTCACATCCTCAACCTCAGAGCAGCCCAAGCCACCCCAGAGAATCAGGGCGGCGAACCCAAACAGCGCTGGGGTGGCCCGAGTCATTGATCCCAAGGGGGAACGGGGTCGTTGCAGTGGTCTTCCGGGTCCCAGTAGTCTGGGAAGCGCCAGGTATTACAGCCCCAGCAACGCACATCGCCTTCCGTGGTCACCCCGCAGGTGTGCCAGAGGTTGGCGTCGATGGAGACGAAAGTCTCGTCTTGGGGCACGTCGAGCTGCCAGCGGTAGGGCTCCTCGCCGTGGTCTATGGCCCCCCAACAGTGGACCTTGCCGTTGGGGTCCAGGGCGCAGCCATGATAGATACCGAAGGTCAAGTCTTCGACCTCCAACTCGTTGGGGATGTCTCCCACGCCAAACTGGTTGAAGCCCCAGTAGACCCAGCGTCCGGAGTCCGTCCGCCCGGCGAATCCGAGGGGGGCGTCGACGAGTTCTACGAAGGTCCCTGATGGTGGAGGGCCCATGTCGCTCAGCCCGGCACCCCAACAGTGGACCTGCCCTTCAAGGTCCAGACCGCACAGCGTCGTGTCTGCGCCAACGATCGTGTTCGGCAAGATGCCTTGTCCCTTCGGGAGTTCGCCGCCCGCCTGCATCGACCAACAGGTGGAAGCTTCGTCAGGGTGGATCACGCATGCGCCCCACCGGTCTGCGTAGAGTGCTTCCACGGTGCCGGCAGGCACACTGGTGACAAGTTCACTGCTGGGATTTCCCCAGCAGTGGACCGTGTTGTCGGCAGTCAGTCCGCAAGCTGCGTACGCACCAGCCAAGACCTCCTTGAACACGGTCTCGGTGTCCATCTGGTTCGCGATCTCTCGCGCCTCAGCGCGCTCGTAGTCCTCGCACCAGACCTTGCCCTTGGTGCTTAGGAGACAGTTGAAGCTGCCTCCTGCGATGACCCTCTCGGTTTGTTCCTTCTGGCCACAACCGGCCATAGTGAGAGCGAGAATCAACATTACTGCACCGGGAAGGTGTAGGTTCCGGCGGTGCACACGTTCAGCCCTTCG
Source organism: Cognaticolwellia sp. (assembly GCA_047621545.1). GTDB lineage: Bacteria > Myxococcota_A > UBA796 > UBA796 > CAJQPC01 > CAJQPC01. Next base: position 35,574 of record JBLHMA010000003.1, read on the forward strand.
AAGCTCAACTCTTCGATGGTCGCCGTCATCGCAGTTGGAGTTGTGGAGGTGATCTTGACCTCGATCTCCAGCTCACCCCTTCTGTGGGTGAAGCGTTCCCCTCCAGCTACTGGGACGAGCGGGCTGCCAATCTTCTCGCTCGGAGCTCCGTAGGGCTCAAGGGTGATTCGGTTGGGGCTGCTGTGCTTGCGCAGGACCAACTCTTGGTCCACGCCACACCCGATGGCGTCAAGGTCCACCACGTAGCCAGTGGGTTTGGTGATCACGTCGGCTGGCCCGCCGCAAGTCCACCACATATCGACCTCGAATGCGGCCGCGTCGGCCACATCCATGTCGCTGACTCCGAAGATCGGGAACCCATCAATCACCCCAGTAGTATAGGTGTTTGTTCCCTCGGCGATACCGAAGGTGCTGCTCGCCGCTGAGACCAACTGATCGGCGTCATCGTAGGCCAGTCTTTGGCCGGATTTGACCACGTACAAACTGTAGCCTTCGTCGTCAGGAAGGTCGACTCGGGTCACCCAAGACTGGCGATGGGGGGTGCCCGTGCCGCTCGTCATCACAGGCAAAAGGCGCATGTGCTTGTCGCCGTCGTTGTCGCTGTCTCCCCAACTGAGTGGAAGCAGCTTGAAGGTGCCGTTTCCGCTGGTGCAGGCCGAGGCCGAGGTCTTCTTGCGCTCCGAGCCGTCGTCGGTCGGCAGCTCCAGTCGGATGTTGTCGTAGGCGTCGCAGGCAATGGTTGCTTCAGGAATGATCTCAACAGCATAGGTGCCATCACAGCTGTTCGCGCAGGTCCCCGAGCCGGGGGAAGCCCCGCCGGTGCTCTCACACTCAAGAAAATTGTAAGTCTCCCCGCCCGCGGAAACGCCGCCGGGGGCAGAGGTCCAGGTCTCGTCCGCAGCGAGTGCAGCGTTTCCCGGCGTACGGAAATCTGTCGCGGCTGGAGAGCAGAAACCGCCAACCTTTCTGGCCTTTACCGAAGAATTGCCGGGCATGCGCGAGCCGTCAATCCCGGCAACTTGATAGCTGGATGGCCGGTCGGAGAAGTTGACCGAATCCGTTGACTCGGTGTAGCAGTTGCCGTCGGTCAGCGTCAGCGCTGGCAAGGGATTGTGGAATTCGCTGGGCTCGTTCCATTCGTCCCCGGTGTCGTCGACCGGCGATTCATCCTTGTTGCACCCGACAAGCAGAATCAGAGAGAGAGAGAGAGAGAGAGAGAATCTTCGTCATGTTGTCCCCTTGTTTTTAACGTCCCAAACGCAGCCACTCAGCCGCGCCCCACACGAACAATGTCGCATCTCCAGGAACTTGTCCACCAAAAACTGGCTTCACCCAAACAATCCCACCAAGTCCTCTTTCGAGATCCGCTCCACCCAGTCCGCCTCACCACTCAGCGCCGCCTCCGCCAGCGCCCGCTTGGCCTCCTGAAGCGCCACGATGCCCTCCTCCACCGTGTTCTCGGAGACCAGCTTCACGCTAAAGACCGGCTTGGTCTGACCAATACGGTGGGCGCGGTCGGTGGCTTGGTCCTCCACTGCTGGGTTCCACCAGGGGTCGGTGTGGAAGACGTAGTCGGCGGCGGTCAGGTTCAGGCCGGTTCCGCCGGCTTTGAGTGAGATCAAGAACACGGGCGGACCGTCCTCGCTCTGGAAGCTGTCCACCTGAGCTTGTCGGTCGCGGGTGCTGCCGTCCAAGCGACAGAAGGGGATCTCCAGCAGAACGAGCGCCTCCTGAATCAAGTCCAAGAACCCGGTCCACTGGGAGAAGACCAGGGCCTTGGAGCCGTTGTCGATGACCTCGGTCAGTTTGTCGATCAACAGATCCAGCTTGCCCGATTCATCCGGTCTATCGCCGGGAAGTAGGCGGGGATGACAGGCCGCCTGCCGCATTCTGAGCAGCAGCTCCAGCACTTCCAGAGCCCGACCCGAGCCCATCATGTTGGCGACCTCTGCCCGGCCGGCTGCTGCGACGGTCTGGTAGATCTCGCGCTGCTTTGGGGTCAATGGACAGGGCAGAATCACATCTGTACGAGACGGCAGGTCGGTGGCTACCTGGGACTTGTGACGGCGCAGCACAAAGGGCGCGATCTTGGCCCGCAGGCGCTTGGCAGCCCGACGGTCTCCGGACTCAACAGCCCGAGCTGTGTAGCGCTGAAAGTCCTTTCGGCCACCCAAGAGCCCGGGGGTCGAGAAGTTCAGCTGACTCCACAGCTCGTCGAGTCGGTTCTCGATGGGCGTTCCGGTCAGGCTCCAGCGGTGCTTGGCGTTGAGTGCAAAGGCGGCCTGGGCAGTCTGGGATTCGGGATTCTTGATGGCTTGGGCCTCGTCCAGAATCGCCAGGGTCCAGCGTGCATCGGAGATCTTTGGATCCAGGCGCATCAAGGCGTAGGAGGTGATGATCAAGTCCGCATTGGGGTCCAGCTTGCGGTTGCTGCCATGGAAGACGCAGGTCTTCAGCACAGGCACAAACTTGTTGGCCTCGCGCTGCCAGTTCTGGAGGATGGACGTGGGGGCTACAACCAAGGCTTTGCCCCCTTGATCCTGTAGAACGGTCGTCAGAGCGGTGAGCGCCTGCAGAGTCTTCCCCAGGCCCATGTCATCGGCCAGAATGCCGCCCATCTCGGCCTGGGCCAGAAAGCCCAACCAGCGAACGCCCAGCTCTTGGTAGGGCCGCAAGGTGGCCTGCAATCCCTTGGGCAGTCGCGCAGGGGGGAGCCCGTCAAAGTCCTCCAGTAGGGGCTTGAGCTTGGCCAATCCCAGGGGCGGTGGCGCGTTCAGAGCTTCGGCCAGCTTGGCGGCTGCAAAGGTCGCGTGGGCCGGCAGCTTGTCGGTCTTGCCCTTGGCCGCGACCAGGTCCGCGATCAGCTCTCCGTGGGCTTCGAGCAGCTCTCTTGGGAGAGGAGCGAACCCTCCACCGGTCAGTGGCACCAGGCTCTTGCCCGCTCTCCACGCTGCGACCATCGGCCCCAGATCCGCCTCCGAGGTCAGCCTCTCCCCATCAAAGTCCAGACGCACAGGCTCCCGGCGCACCTCGAACTTCTTGGCGCTGCCACGCACCTGGCCATCAAAGGCGCCCAGCCGGTCCCGCACAAAGCGGATGGCGTCCTCCTCGTTCAGTGTGACCTCGCGGCCCAATGGAAGCTGCATTCTCTCCACCTGGGAGATCAGCTGGCGCTCGGCGGCCCGGTCTCGCAGGGGAATGGTCCCGTCCTTCAATATCTGCAGCTCCCCGCGCTCCACACGGGCCACGGGTGGGTCTCCGTAGACGATGTCCACCCGGGCCTTCAGGGCGGTCTTAGTCGGGGTCAGGCTCAGGGTCAGGCGGGGCTTGGAGCGCTCGGCGCTGGGCAGTCGGGAGGTGGTGACCTTGATGCGCAGGCGGCCCTCAAAGCTGGGCAGGATCTCCCCGACCAGGTGGGCGGCTTGGTCTGGGCTGAAGACCATGCCCTGGGCCAAGTTCCGTCGCTCGTGGGGGGCCAAGCCGCCCTGTGAGTAGGGACGCAGAGCGCCAGACTTGTCCAAGACCACCCCGTCTTTGAATCCACGGGCAACCGCTTTGTCTCGGTGCAAGCTTAGCTTAAAGCCGCGGCCCTCGTCCCGGACCTGAAGCACGGGGGTCAGGGGCTCGGTGCTGGGCTGCACTTGCACGTCTTCGACAAACACCGGGCTCTTGTCAGTGGCCCACGCCTCCAGCATGCGCACCCAGCCCGCTCTTGGCAGGCGGGTCGATCCCAGAGAGAGCACTTGGTCGGCGATGCGGTCCGCGGATGTAGGCCGCAGGGCCCCGTGCTTGGCCAAGCGTCCGTTGATGGGGGTCCGCTGGCCGCCTTGGGCCCGAAAACGCTGCAGGTTCAGCCAGCCGGCGTCGTCCGCGGTGATGCGGTACTCGATGACCGGTACGCCAGCGGGCTTGGGGAGCAGAGACCCGGTGCCTTGGCTGTCTCGAACGGCCAGAACGCAGGCGACCACGTGACCACAGCCTTGGTCAAAGCCGCAGTCGCAGGCCCACTCAACGTCCTGCGGGTAGAGGTAGACCTCCAGGGGCTCGGAGCGGTTGGCGGAGCTCACCCACAGGAAGATCTCGTCGTCGTCGTGGCTGCGGCCTTGCACCACGCCAGCCCGGTGCAAGCGAATGCCAGCGTCCCAGACGCGCTCGGAGACTTTGGCGCGCAAGGTCTTGAATAGGGGAGTCAGATCCATGCGCCCGGCTAACCGGGTCCGACCGTTCAGGGCGAGAGGCGGAACCCGTCAGTCTGGCCCGGGTCAGCGAATCCGTGCCGCGTGTGGGGTACCGGAGGAGCCCAGCTTGAACGCAACCGAGCTCTCCAGGTCGGGACCCAATTCAGCGACCCCGTAGACCGTCAGGGTGCTGCCGGACCATGTGGCCAGCTCGTCCTGTCCGTCATCGTTCAGGTCAATGCCAAAGGCGTGCACGGCGCCAGGAATGCTGCCCTCCCACCAAGGGGTCTCAACGTCCACCAAGACCTTGTCCACGACGCGGTAGATGCGTACGTCGGATCCGGCCAGCTGGACAATGTCATCGTAGCCGTCGCCGTTCATGTCGCCGACCGCGTAGGTGCCCACTTCCCCAAGCGAGGTCTCTGTGCCCACCTTGTCGTCCACGGAAAAACCAGCGACCACCAAGGGATAGACCAAGAACCGGCCCCCAGTGGTGTTAAACAGACCGATGTCGTCCTTGCCGTCGCCGTCAAAATCGCCGGCCACGACAGGGCGCTTGGTGGACACGTTGGTGTCGGGCTCAAAGTCCGCGACGGTCGTCCAGGTTCCTTCACCGTTGTTGATAAAGATGCTGGCTTTGTCCCCGTCGTCGGGCAGCTGCCAGATGTCGTCGCGGGCGTCGCCATCAAAGTCGGCCAAG
>JBLHMA010000004.1:0-40144 GCA_047621545.1 Cognaticolwellia sp.
CAGCGGTGCCGTCGCCGTCTGTGTCGTCGTTGGTGGGATCGCCGTCCCCGTCCCCGTCTTCGTCCACCGTGGGCACGCCGTCGTTGTCGTCGTCGGCGTCCAGGTAGTCGGCGGTTCCGTCTCCGTCACTGTCGTCATTGCTGGGGTCGCCGTCGCCGTCGAGATCTTCGTCTTCCGTCTCGATCCCATCGCCGTCATCGTCGGTGTCGATGTAGTCGGGCGTGCCGTCGGAGTCCGTGTCTTCGAGCTGGGGATCGGTGTTCGATCCGTAGGCCTCATCCAGGGTCAGGACGCCGTCGTTGTCATCGTCGGTGTCGAGGTAGTCGAGCGTGCCGTCCCCATCGCTGTCTTGGTCCTCGGGGCCGCTGGCCGAGCCATAGTACTCATCCTCTGTTGGGACGCCATCGCCGTCGTCGTCCGTGTCCAGGGCGTCGATGGTGCCGTCACCGTCCGTGTCGGTGCCGCTTCCAGAGGTCGAGCCGTACTCGGTGCCGTCCTCCACTCCGTCGCCATCGGAGTCCGGGTCGAACTCGTCCATCCCTGCTGCGATCTCGATGTTGTCGCTGACACCGTCGCCGTCAGAGTCCAACTCGGTGCAGGTCGAGTCTCCGGTGGTCGGAGAAGTGATGTCGAACTCCACGTCCTCCTGAGACTGGGTGTAGATGCCAAAGTCACCGGTGGGGAAGGCGCTCAGCCCGGCAGAGGACGCCGTGATGCTGATGTCCAAGGTGCCGTCGATGTAGACGTCGATCTGGGAGGAACTGTACTCCACGGTGACGGTGTAGACGGTGCTGTCGCTCCATCCGGTGCTGCCGTAGGTGCTTCCGCGCTGGAGTTCGTCCACATCGCCGCTGTGGCACCACAGCTCTTGGTCGCTGACTTTGCCTGTGACGTGGTTCAGCGAGGTGCCTGCGGCACCGATGCAGCCGCTGGAGAAGAGCTGAGTGCTCTGTTTCCAGTCCCAGATGATGTAGTCGGCGGAGCTGCTCGTATTGTCGCCGCTCGAGTAGCCGGCGATAAAGCCAGTGAAGTCGTCGTCGCTGCTCGTGTCCACCTCCACGTCAAAGGAGATCGTCACCCCGTCCACTGGGATGTCGCTCATGTACACCGAAGGCCCAGAGTTGCCGTCTTGTCGCGCGGATAGATCGCTGTTCAAGGCCCAGGCTGATGCGTCTGGAGAGAAGGTAGACGAGGCAAGGTCTTCGTCATAATCAAGGGCAAAGCTTGTTCCCTCGGAGCACTCGTAGCCGACCTCGAGCGCACAGGAAGTATCACAGCCGTCTCCAGCGCTGGTGTTCCCATCATCGCAGGTCTCCGTTCCGTCCAGCACGCCATCTCCACAGGTGGAGGCCGAGGCGATGGAGGGGAGAAACAGGAGGCTAGTCGTACCAGCCAAGAGGGTAAGGCGTCGCATGGGATTCCTAGGGTGTTGCCCGACTCTACCGCGAATGCCGCTGCGTAGAGGGCCAGCCCAAAAACGTTCGGAACAGGGAGTGCAGATCGTGAGCGATAAAGCTGAGCAATGGTCATCTTGTATAAGCCTTACGTAGCGCTGATTACGGGATCGCAGATCGGAGTCCGGCCAAGACTCGTGGCGTACAGTCAGGCAACCCCTTCCTACTTGACACTTGACAGGTCAAGGCTTAGCTGAATCTAACGCTTTAGGAGTTTGCCCCATGTCCTTGATCCTGCTCTCCACATTGGCAATGGCCGGTCAGAAAGAACTCACCATCGAGGTCCCACTGCCCACAGAGACCCCACTGGTCGAGGCCACCTACAGCTCCAGCACCTCGGAGTGGCGCGCCCGGTACGGACGCGTCGTGGCGCCCCTAGCCAGCACCGATGGGCACCTGAACTGCAACCTGGACGGCCGCTGGCTCACCGCCGAGCTCAAGTTCGCCGGCGATGAGATGCCTGCTGCAGACGCCTCCTACATCTGCGAGAACGAGGACCTGCGTGTCATCGTCATCGCGACCCATAGCGGCGAAGGCTGGGAGGCTCAGGATACGCAGCATGTCGCAGATGGCCGCTTGGTCATGCCCCGCAAGCGCGGTCAGCTCCAGCGCGCCCAGGTCATGTTGCCTGTGCCCGGCCTGGTCGACGGCGAAGTTGTGGCCGATGTGCGCGGTGTCGCATGTGCTGTGACCCAAGACGAGCAGGGTGCGACCGTGTCCGTTCGCGTTCGCGGACGCGTGCTCAGGGACGAGGCCACCTGCGAGCTGCCCACCGAAGACGGCGGCAGCTACCCGCTGACCATCGCGCTGGACACTGAAAAGGACGGCTGATTCCGATCGGAGCAGCCTGGCCTTGCTCGAGGCGAAATTTGGAGACGGGTCTGGCGTACTATGACCAGACTGGAGAGACCCGACCTTGAGCGACCAACCCCTGCTTCCTGAATCCGCCTACGAACCCAGCCAGAACGACAAGCTGATGGCTGCCTTTGGCCATGGCTTGACCTTTGTGGAGGGGGGCATTGTAGGACCCCTGATCATCTACTTGATCCAGGACAAAAAGAACGCCTTCTCGGCTTTTCACAGCCTGCAGAGCCTCTACTTTGGCCTGGCATTTGTGGTCATTACCCTGGTCACTTGTGGGCTGGGTGCCGTGCTGGTCATTCCGTACATGATCTTCGAAATCATCGCGACGGTAAAGGCCTACAACGGTGAGTGGTACGTGCTTCCGTTGGTTGGGAAGTACGCCTTGGAGAAGCATCCGCCTCCCCAGGGTGTGGAGCCCACGCCCCCTTGGTAGGTTTGGTCCATGCTTCTGCTCCTCAGCACGCTGGTCTTTAGCACCCTGGTTCAGGCTCAGAGCACGCCCTCTGCGCCCGAGCTGGACGAGGATGAGACCGCGCGCACCGGGGACGCGCCGGAGCAAGAGCAGGGCGTCAAGGCCGATGCGGAGATCATCGTTCATGGCGAGCTGGAGGTTCAGCAGGCCAAGAAAGCCTTGAACCAGCAGCTGGTGGATCTGGGCTACACCCCGCGCCGCCGCTCGGATGGCCGCACCGTCTACATCCACGAGGACGGCTGGCGCCAGAAGCTGATCATGGACGACGACGGCTACGTCTACTTTCGGCAGCGCCCTCCGCACGTCACAGGTCCTCCCGAGACGGGCCTGGTCTACGACGACTGGCCGATCCTGCCTTGGACCACCTGTGTGTTCTTCCCGCCGGCCTGCATCAACGTTGGATCGGTTCCGAGAAACCACCGTTTAAAGCTGAAAGACAAGGAGCGGACCCTGGTGGCCAGCCAAGACGAGCTGGTGCGCTACGCCGACGCCTTGGCCGGAGAGGCGCTTGCGGATCGCCTCTACGAGGAGGTGCCCAAGCTCTTGGACGCCATCTGGCTGGAGGGGGAGCACCTGGAGCAGCCTGAGTTGGAACTGCCGGACGCCGCCTCCCGACGAAAGGCCATCTTGGAGTTCTGGATCTCCCGCACCGACAACTCCTACGGGGACGCCGTACGAGAGGTGGTCGAGGCCTACATGGTCTACGTCGTCAACGACTCCAGCGAGCCCTTTACGGAAGAGGAGATCGCCTGGGCCAACGCCATCCGGCGCTGTGAGCGGCCGTTGGTGCTCTGGGAGTACTGAGTTTTGGAGCGTTGTTTTCTGGGCACAGAAATTGGCCCGTTCTTCTTGAAATGACCCTGCGATCTCAGGCGTAGCTGAGGGTACTCCCAGCGAGGTCACCGTGACCCAGTTTCAAGTTTCTCCTGCCGTCCGCATCGCGCCCTCCCACGTCGTGGAGCGCAACAGCATCATCGTAGAGACCGAGGTGCAGCAGAGCATCTTGCTCCATCGCATGCGGGCCGCCCGGGAGGAGCCCGAGTACCTGGTCGTTCGCATCGCAGATGCCCAGAATGCCAGCGCGGTCTGGATGATTGTCTCCTTCTTCGTGGCCTACATCAGCCTGCCCCTGATCGGAGAGGCGACGGGTTTGATGGAGGGCTTGCTCTCCGGACTGTGGCCCGCCATCCCAGCCTTTGGGGCCATGCTGCTGGCCACCTTTGTGGGCATTGGCATCTTCAAGCCGGAGATCCGCCTGCCCAAGCCCGGCGCCAAGATCCCCGACGCCATCGGCCCTGCCATCATCGGCTACTTCAGCACCTGGGCCTTGTTGCACAACACGGTCCCCGGCCTGCGCAGCTGGTGGGACTTTGGCGGGCCGGAGCTGCTCTTCTTCGTGGCCTTGAACGCCATCGAAGCCGTGCTCTTTGGCGCGATGCTGGGCAGCTTCACTCGGGACCGGGTCAAGGGCTTGGCGCTGGGGGCGGTGTTTCAGGCGGCGTTTGCGTATCTGTGGTGTTTGATGGCGCTGTGACTCTGTCGGGCCTTTGGCCCCGACGAGCGGGCTTCGCTTCGATCAGGTGCATCCACGCTCAGTCGTCGCCTGGTGGCTCCGTGAGGCATCGGGGGTTGAACGCAACTCTCCGTGAGGCATTGGGGGTTGAACGCAACACTCGGTGAGGCATCGGGGGTTGAACGCAACACTCCGTGAGGCATTGGGGGTTGAACGCAACAGATCTGGTTGATTTTGGCCAGAAACGGGCTGGAGCGGCTCGTTTGGCCGCGGCAATGTTGCGTTGACCCCCGGATGCTCCAGCCAGAGTTGCGTTCAGGGGCCGATGCCCCCTAAGAACGCTGAATGACTCTGGTTGAGCCCTGAATCAGATGCGCCGACCGCTGCCTATCGACCCTTCAACCACTTCACCCGCCGCGCCAACACGTCCGGCTCCACCTCCTCCATGACGGTCAAGTAGGCGTAGTGCTCGCTCGGTGCAGCCAAGGTCACCTGGCGCTCAAAGAGCTCATCCCGCCGGAAGGCGTGAATGGTGACGGTCGTGCCGGGGGGGTAGCTGGCCAAAATGGCCTCGGCTTTGACGGCCTTGATGCCGTTGATGGCGACGATCACGTCTCCAGCGCTCAGACCCACGTCTTGTGCGGGACCTTCATCCAAGACCTGCTTGATCTTGTCCCCGACGATCTTGGCCCCAATGCGGCCCTTGTTTCGCAGGGCGTCCTCCCCCTCGACAGCCTTGCCACCACGGTCGGCGCTGTCCTTGCCTGGACGGAAGCGAAGCTCCACGCCAAAGGCAGCCAAGAGTGCCCGCAGGGGCAGGTCCTCGGTGCTGCGCACGGCATGCTCAAAGAAGCCGCTCAGGTCCACGCCGCTGACCCGCTGGGCGACATCCTCGATGCCCATCTCGGGAACGCCAATGCCCTTGGCGCCGTACTCGGTCCACAGGGCGCGCATCACGTCGTCCAGGGATTTGGCGTCTTGTGTCTCCAGGCGAATGGTCAGGTCCAAGGCCAGGGCGGCAAGTGAGCCCTTGGCGTAGTAGCTGACGATGGCGTTGGGGGCGTTTTCGTCCTGGCGGTAGAACTTGGTCCATGCGTCAAAGCTGGACTCGGCCAGGGTCTGCTTGAGGCGCCCGGATCCAGCCCGAACCCGCGTGATGGTGCGGCCGAGGAGCTCCAGGTAGGATGCCGTGTCGATGCGCTCGGTGCGGTTGAGGATCAGGTCGTCGTAGTAGGAGGTGATGCCCTCGAAGGCCCACAGCAAGGTGGTGTAGTTCTCGGTGCTCAGGTTGTAGGGCACAAAGCGCGCGGGCTTGATGCGCTTGACGTTCCAGGTGTGGAAGTACTCGTGGGAGCACAGGCCCAGGAGCTGCCGATAGCCGTCGCTGACCTTGTGCACGCCGGGCATGGGCAGGTCTGCGCGCTTGGCGATCAGGCTGGTGCTGGCCCGGTGCTCCAAGCCGCCGTAGCCATTGCCTATGAGCATGAGCTGGAAGAGGTAGCGGTCCATTGGAGCCGGCTTGCCGAACAGCTCGATCTGGTGGGTGCAGATCGGAATCAGGTCGCTGACCAGACGCTGCACATCACCGTTATGGGGACCGGTCACCGCCAGCTCGTGGGGCACGCCAGCAGCCTGGAAGTGCAGCAGCTCAAAGGTGCCCATCTCCACAGGATGGTCGATGAGCTCATCGTGGTTGGCGGCCTGGTAGCTGCCAAAGCCGTAGCGCTCAGCCTCCAGCTCCTTCAGAGTCGTGGCCACCCGCCAGCCGGTGCAGTGGGGGTCGCTCGGCGCTTGGATGTCCACCGTGTGCAGACCGTCGGCCTGACCGATCACTTCCAGGAAGACGCTCGTTCCGTTGAAATATCCGTGGTTTTGGTCCAGGTGGGCCATGCGCACGCTCAGGTCCCAGGCGTAGATCTGGTAGCTCAGCTTTAGGGCGCCTTGTACGGGTGCGGCCTTCCAGGTGTGCTTGTCCACCTTGTCCAGGCCCACCAAGGTCTCGGCCTCGTCCTTGGCCTCGATCTGCACGATGTTCTTGGAGAACTCTCGTACCAGGTAGGAGCCGGGGATCCAGGCCGGTAGGCGCAGCACCTGTCCGGTGGGATCCGGGTTGGAGATCTCCAGGGTGACCGTGAAGATGTGGGCGGCGGGGGAGGTAGGCTGGATCGTGTAGTGAATGCTCATGCCGGGGAATGTAGCGCCCTTTCCACGAAGGGGAACGTGTCGAACAGGCAGATTTCTTGAGCGGGTGCTTGTCACTGGCCAAGTTGGCTGTACAGTGGAACGCATGGAGAGGGGAAGTACATGGTGAAGGCAAAGAAGCTGGCTCTCGCAGCAGGTCTGCTCCTCTTCGTGCCTGGCTTGGCGCTGGCGACCGGTGCGCTCCGCATGAACCAAAATCAGACTCAGGTCCAGCAGATGCGGCTCAGCGCCCAGGAGCTAGACGGGCTGCTCGCCGCCCAAGTTCACCTCTCCAAGACCCTGCCTCTCTGGGATCTGGATGGATCCTGTGATGCAGGCCAGTATCTGAACCCGCTCTTGGAGCTGAACGAGGCGGGCTACCCCGCACAGGAGTCCCCGTGGTGGGGTGACGTGGACTGGCCCATGGACAGCAAGCGCAAGCGCATCTCTTGGCTGGAGCACCCCGAGCAGATGCCCACCGGAGACTTCTCCATCTTCGAGCAGATTCAGGCCTGCGGCCACTGGGATCCCGCCTCTTCCGGTGCCTATAGGGCCTATTTAGACTCCGGCGCCCAGGAACCGGCCCTGTTAGCGCCCAACCCCAACGTTATTCCGCTCCAGCACCTGGCCAAGGCCTACCTGGCGGCGGGCCTGCGCGGGGATGTCGACATGCTGAAAGCACTGGAAGGGGTGCGGCACCTGGCGGGCCTGTGTCACGACGCCGAGGAGCCGATTCTCTCCCTGATCTCCATCGGTCTGCTGAACTTCGAGCGTCAGGCCTATGAGCGCGCCGTAGAGCTCGAGCGCTTGTCGCCTCAGACTTGGCATCCTGTCTCTGAACAGGACACCGACTTGGCCTCTGCGACGGTCTTCGCCACGATGCAGGTCTTCTACGGGGGCGCGCAGGAGGAAAAGGAGGAGGAGTTGGATCAACTGCTGGCCAACCCCCATGCCCGCCTGGGTATGTGTGGGTCTCTGGGCTTTGCTATCGCCCGGGCTGGCGCCGACCAGGCCATCCTGTCCGCGGATCAGCCATGGCCGGGGGAACCGGATCTCCGCGACCACAACAACAAGCTGCGAGAGCTGCTGGCGAAGAGCCCCTGCCGCTTAAACCAGGTGCGCGTCTCCGATGCCCACCCCGAGTGGTTCACCGAGCAGGCCGCTGATGAACTCCTCCTTGGCGTGGACCGGCTCTGGCTCTTGCGCATTCCCTACTGGCGTCACGCAGACAGCGAAGCGCAGCGGAACAGGACGAACACTCTGGATCCTGAGTACCGCAAGACGCTGAGTCCGTTCCGCTGTGTCCGTTCCGCTGAGTCCGTTCCGCTGTGTCCGTTCCGCTGTGTCCGTGCCAAAGGGGCTCAACGTGACCTCGACTGCGCTCACCGGTCTTAGCTTTGACCCAGCAGCCAGAAGCGAGAGCCCCCATGCGCCGTGCCGGTGTACTCCTCCACATCTCCTCCCTCCCTGGACCCGGCCCCATCGGGGATCTGGCCACCGCCCGAGGCTTTGTGCTCTGGCTCGCCGAGAGGGGATTGAGCACCTGGCAGATCCTGCCCACCAATCCCGTGGGCCCGGGCCGCTCTCCCTACGCAAGCCCCTCAGCCTTCGCCGGCGAGGTCAGCTTGCTCTCGATCGCAGACCTGGTCGTAGACGGCCTGCTGCCCCCGCAAACCCCACCCCCAGGACAGGGGCGCGTGGACCCCGATCAGCTCCGGGACTGGAAGCGGCCGCTGCTCAACCAAGCCGCTGACACGCTGGCTCACCGGGAGCCGCAGGCTCTGCTCGACTTTGTTCAAGCGCAACCCTGGGCTGCTGACTGGGCGCTCTATGCGGCGCTGGCCCAGGTTCACGGAGGGGGCTGGTGGTCCTGGCCGGTAGATCTGCGTGCCCGAGACCCCAAAGCCTTGGAGCACGCCAAAGAGAGCCTAGCGGAGCGCATCGACAGAGAGCTGGCTCTGCAGCTTCTCTTTGAGCGCCAGTGGACCCGTCTGCGTCAGGTGGCAGACCAAACCGGTGTAGAGATCGTGGGCGACGTGCCCATCTTCGTCTCCGGAGACGGCGCGGACACTTGGGTGCACCGTGGCGGCTTCCAGATGGACCAGAACGGCCGCCAACAAGTGCGTGCCGGCGTTCCCCCCGACTACTTCTCCCCGCAGGGACAGCTCTGGGGCAACCCCCACTACGACTGGGAGAACATGGCCCAGGACGGCTTTTCGTGGTGGAAGGCCCGCATGGCGCGTGGTCTGTCGCAGTGCCACGTCCTGCGGGTCGATCACTTCCGCGGCTTTGAGAGCGCCTGGGCTGTGCCCGAACATGCCGAGACCGCACTGGAAGGCCACTGGGTCCCCGGACCGGGCCGCCGGCTCTTCGACGCCCTGGGTCCTATGCCCTTGATCGCCGAGGACTTGGGCATCATCACGCCGGAAGTGCGCGCCCTGCGGGACGGCCTGGGCCTGCCCGGGATGAAGGTGCTGCAGTTCGCCTTTGGAGACGGCGACGACCATCCGTTTTTGCCCCACACCTACACCCAGAACTGCGTGGCCTACACCGGCACCCACGACAACGACACCGCCTTGGGTTGGTACCGCAGCGCCCCCGACAAAGAGCAGCACCGCTTGCGGGTCTACGCGGGACGGGATGGCTCCGACGCTGGCTGGGATTTGATCCGACTGGCTTGGTCTTCGGTGGCCCAGCGCGCAATTGCGCCCATGCAGGACCTGCTCTCCCTGGGAGCCGAGCACCGCATGAATGTGCCGGGTCAAGCCGAGGGGAACTGGGGGTGGAGAATGGACCATTGGCCCAGTGACAGCGTAGGCTCGCGCATACAAGAGCTGACCAAGACCTATGGTCGGCATCGATAGCCCCACCGAGGTCACCTGTGCTCAAGTCCATCGCCCGCCTGCCCTTCCGCCTGGCAAAAGTCATCGCGCGCAAGATTCAGGAGGAAGATGCCGAGTTCTACGAGAAGCACAAGGCCCAGTACGAGTCCCGCGGCAAGGTGGCCCGAGAGCGCATCCCCGAGCATGAGCTCTCGGACATGTCCCCCGCTGAGGTGCAGATTCATCCCCTCCGTGCCCGAGACCTACAGCCCTTCTGGCTGGATGTGCGCGACGCCAGCTCCTGGGGGGACGAGCGCATCGCCGGCGCCGAGCACATGCGCGCAGTGGACCTGATGATTCGACTGGCCGAGCTGCCATCAGACGAGCCCCTGGTGTGCTATTGCGATGACGGAAGCGAGGCGCTCATCGCCACGCTGTTCTTGCGCCGGCGTGGCTTTCATCAAGCGTGGGCACTCAACGGAGGTCTGAAAGCATGGAAGAAAAGCGGCGCACCCACCGAGTCCTGATCGCTCTCTGCCTTGGCGTTGTAGCCCTGGGCTGTGGCGGCATGAAGGAGCTCATTCCGGCAGAGACCTACGATGCGGACATCGAGTGCGGCACCGTCAAGGCCGCCCGAACTCCCCGAGGCAAGGACTGCGTGACCGCCGAGCTGGCGTGTGGTGACTCCATCGTCGGCACGACCGAGGGCGGGCTGAGTGAGTACGACGACGACTTCTACTCCGGCGACTCTTTCTGCTCCTCGCTGCCCGACAACTACAGCGGCAACGAGCGCGCCTATCGCTTCGCCATGCCCGCCAACGCCGAGGCTGTGATCGTACTGGACTCCGCCTGCGGGGGCGATCTGGACTTGATCGCCATGCGCTGGCCCGAGACCGACAGCTGCCCCAATATTCACCACAGCTTAGGCCAGTGTGACGAGGACGACGCCAGGGGCGACGGCCGCATTCAGCTCTACAGCGACAAGCGCCAGCGCAACTTTGTGTTGGTGGTCGAGGGCAAGGATGGCATCGGCGGTGAGTTCGGCATCAAGATCGACTGCTGGGAGCGCAACTGAGCCCTGCTGAGAGCCCAGACCCCGTTGAAAAGCCGGCATCCAAACGTCCATGGTGGCAGGTTCCCTTGCAGCTGGGGGCCTCGGGCGTGGTGCTCTTCCTGCTCTTGCGCGAGGCGGATCCGTCGGCCGTCTGGGGCGCTCTTCAAGGGGCCAGCCTTCCCTTCCTGATCCTGGCGACCCTACTCAAGATCGTGGGTGTATCTCTTCACGAGTTGCGCCTGTGGTTGGCGCTCAAGCCCTACAAAAAGGTTCCTCTCGGACCCGTGTTTGGCATTGGTTACCTGGCGGGCCTGCTCAACGTGGTCTTGCCTGTGAGGGGAGGGGACCTGCTGGCCATTGGTCTGCTCAAGCGCGAACTGGATGTCCCGGGGCCTGCGGCCCTGGCCGCTGTAGGACTGACCGGCTTTTTCGAGGCCGCTGTGTTCGGTATTTTCCTTCTGTGTGTGATGGCTTTTGGCGCCACACAGTGGGAGGCCCTGCTGGGCGCCGCCGAGACCATGCAAGCCATGGGCACGCTGACCGGCCTGACCTTGGGCGCGGTCTTCGGCAGCGCGGTGTTGGTCTTGTTGGCCCGAAAGCTCTCCGCCAAGCCCCAAGATGCGGAGCCCAAACCCGGAATCCTAAGTTTGATTCGGGAGAGCATCGTGCGCACCGGCGAGGGGCTGAGCGCGTGGGGGCCCTTGGCTGCCAATCTGGGACTGGCCGCGCTCCAGGTTGTCTTAGTGGTCGCAAGCTTTTGGGCACTCTTGCCCGCGCTGGGGCTGACGGTCGCCTACCCTCTGTTGGCCACCTGCGGGGTGATTGCCATTGGCGCCATGGCAGCCATCGTCCTGCCCCCAGGCTTAGGCGCTGGGCAAGCTGCCGCTGCTGTATTTGTGTTGGGCTTCTTCGGCGTAGGAGAGGCCGAGGCCATCGCGTTTACCGCCCTGAGCTGGATCTCGAACACGATTCCGCCGCTGGTGACTGGGATCGGGCCGCTCGTGTCGCGTTTGGGCAGAGTTCGGGAGATTCTGGGGCGGGGTTGACAGTCTCGGATGGCTCGCCTTGAGAGCTTGGGTGCGGGCTGGGCGGAGGAGAGAGTAGAGAAGCGCTTGTTCTGCCGGGTGCCGGTGCCTACAGTGCCAAATGTTCGCCACCGTCAAGTCCTCCGAGTGGGCCGCTGTCCTGCTCTTCTACGCGCGGGCCGCGGGCGTGTTGCTGGTGGTCGCGTGTGTGGTGAGCAGCCTGGGTCAAGTGCATTGGCCGCTGGAGCTCCTCACCCACTGGATGCCACAGATCGCAGGTGCATCTCTGCTCTGCACCCTAGTGTTGCTCGCGATGGGGGACTGGCTCCCGACGGCGGTGCTCGGGGGGCTCACGGCAATAGTGGGACTGCAGGTCGCGCCGTGGATGGGTTGGGGGGCCAGCCCAGAGAAGTCTCCCGCAGCCTTCAGCGTGTTCTACGCCAACGTCTTGCGGGCGAACAAGAGCACGGAGCGGCTCTCCGCACAGATCACGGAGGCGGACGCCGACGTTGTGGTCCTCGTAGAAGTAGACCGGCGCTGGCTCTCTGAGCTGGAGCCGGTGCTGGGGGCGTACCCGGAGTCCCTGGAGCACCCACAGGACGACAACTTCGGGGTAGCCTTCTACAGCCGCCTTCCAGTGGAATCCTTGGATACGTCCTACTTTGGTCCGGACCACGCCTTCGAGGGGCCTGGAGTCGTGGCCACTGTGTTGGTGGATGGCAGGCCAGTGCAGATCTATGGCATCCACACCCTCCCTCCAGCAGCCGGAGACTTCGCAGAGCACAGGGACCTGCAGCTCCAGGACCTCGCCGAGCGTGTGGCCGACATGGATCATGGGGTCGTGGTGGTCGGGGACCTGAACACCTCGATGTATGCCAGCGGGTACAAGCGCCTGGCTGCGCAGGCGGGGCTGAGCAATGCTCGGAAGGGGAGAGGGCCTCTGGGCACCTGGCCGGCGGGCTTTCCAGGGTGGTTGCGCATCCCCATTGACCACATCATGTTCAACGAGCAGCTCCGAGTCACACACCTCGAGGTGGGAGAGCAGATGGGGTCGGACCACCGGGCGCTCTACGCTGAAGTGGCCTTTGCCGAGGCCTTGGAGCTCTGAGTCAGTTGTGGACGGTTCGCCACCAACACGATTCCGCCGCTGGTGACTGGGTTTGGGCCGCTCGTGTCGCGCTTGGGCCGCTCGTGTCGCGCTTGGGCAGAGTTCGGGAGATTCTGGGGCGGGGTGTATAGGCCTGAACAAAGCATTCAGGCCTACCCAGCCTCTGGGCGCTTCTAACGCTGTGTTTCCAGAGCCTTCTCCAGCATCTCCCCAGACATCACCTTGAAGCTGCAGCACTCAGCGCCATTGCAGGTCACCGAATTCTTGTTTTCCAGGCCGGTGCTGCAAGCGGAACCCGCCGTGGCACAGTTGCAGGTCACCCCAACGACCTCGGGCACGCCCGCCTTCTTCTTCTTGCGTTTGAGCACGACGATGTTTCCGACCACCTTGGCGTCCCAATGCTTGGGATTGAAGACCAGTGCATCTTCGCTCTCGGAGAGGCCTCCGCGGAGCTCCGCCCGTAGGTCTACTTTGTTTTGAGCGACCTTCTCGGCCTTGTCTCCGGACTCGGAGTTCTCCGCCCGTTCGGCCATCTCAGACTTTGTCTCCGTCGCAGCCTTTGTCTCCGTGGCAGTCGGTGTCTTCGTGGCAGTCGGTGTCTCCGTCGCAGTCGGTGTCTCCGTCGCAGCCTTTTCTCCCTTGGGCTGGCTTGCTTCCTCTGTGGGGGCGGCTTCCGTGGTCACGGCTGGGCCGGCGGCAAACGCCATAGTGCTCAGGAACATCAGGGGGGTCAGCAGAGCGAGATACTTCATGGAGATTTCCGATATGGGGTGTTGTATCTAAAATGACGCGCGACGCGTAAGGAGCTTACCGTAGTGTGTCTGTCAGATGTAAAGTCGCGTCTTCGCTGGGCCCAGCGTTGTTGTCGTGGCCTGGACGGTTTCTTGCTTTAGAAATCTCTGTAGATCAGTCTTAGAATAATTCTAAGAAAGGTGATATTGGGGAAACCTGGTGTCCTGGAGATCGCTGCGCACAAGGCGTGCCGGTCGCTGGGATGCGCCTAGATGAAGGACACGCACCCCGATGATTGCCACTCTCAGAAACGCCTTTGGTCTATCTAGTATGCTCACACTGCTCAGCCTGACCGGCTGTGAGACGCCTCCAACGGAAGGGGCCCCTGAGCAGGAGCCCAGCGCTGAGGCAGGTTCGACCGCCTCCGAGCTCACCCCGGGTGTCGCCAAGGCCAATGAGTACTGGTGGCCGGAGCGCCTGAACTTGGAGCCTCTGCGCAACAACGGTGCCGACTCAGGACCCTACACGGACTTTGACTACGCCACCGAGTTTGAGAAGCTCGACCTGGACCAGGTCAAGGCCGACATCGAAGAGGTTATGACGACCTCACAAGATTGGTGGCCCGCCGACTATGGCAACTACGGCCCCTTCTTTATTCGCCTGGCGTGGCACAGCGCGGGTACCTACCGTCTCGCGGACGGGCGCGGTGGTTCTGACGGTGGACAGCAGCGCTTCGAGCCACTGAACAGCTGGCCGGACAACACCAACTTGGACAAGGCACGCCGCCTGCTCTGGCCGGTCAAAGCCAAGTACGGTGCGGCTCTGTCCTGGGCAGACTTGATGGTGCTCAGCGGCACGGTCGCCATGGAGCAGATGGGCATGAAGACCGTCGGCTTTGCGGGCGGTCGCGTGGATGACTGGGAGCCTGAGTTGGTGTACTGGGGTCCCGAAGGCGAGATGCTTGGGGACGCCCGCTATCACGGGGAGCGGGAGCTCGATAAGCCACTGGCTGCCGTGCAGATGGGCTTGATCTACGTCAACCCAGAGGGACCCAATGGCGAGCCTGACCCCCTCAAGGCCGCCGCAGACATCCGAGACACCTTCGCTCGCATGGCCATGAACGACGAGGAGACCGTGGCGCTCATCGCCGGCGGGCACACCTTCGGCAAGGCACACGGCGCCCACAAGCCCTCGGACTGCGTGGGTGTTGAGCCTGCGGGTGGCAGCGTGGACCAGCAGGGCATGGGCTGGCACAACAAGTGCGGGACCGGATCTGGCGCCGACACAGTGACCAGCGGCTTGGAGGGGGCGTGGACGAGCACCCCGGCCAAGTGGTCCCCTCAGTACTTTGCGAACTTGATGGGCTTTGAGTGGGAGCAGACCAAGAGCCCCGCTGGTGCAACCCAGTGGCAGCCCAAGGATGGTGGCGGAGAGGGCACGGTTCCGGACGCCCACGACGAATCCAAGCGTCACGCGCCGATGATGTTCACCACCGACTTGGCGCTCAAGGCGGACCCTGCCTACAAGGAGATCTCCGAGCGCTTCCGCAGCGACCCGGCTGCCTTTGAGTTGGCGTTTGCAAAGGCGTGGTTCAAGCTGACGCACCGGGACTTAGGGCCTCGCTCTCGCTACGCCGGTAGCCTTGTTCCAGAGGAGGTGTTTGCCTGGCAGGACCCGGTCCCGGCCGTGGATCATGCCCTGATTACCGCCAAGGACGCTGCGTCGCTCAAGAGCAAGATCCTGGCCAGCGGACTGACCACACCCGAGCTGGTGCGCACTGCATGGTCCTCGGCGTCCAGCTACCGCGAGACCGATATGCGAGGGGGAGCCAATGGTGCCCGTGTGCGCCTGGAGCCCCAGCTGAGCTGGGAAGTGAACGACAAGGCGGAGTTGAACAAGGTGCTCACGGCCCTGGAAGGGGTTCGCGGAGAGTTCAACGCAGCCAACAAGAGCAAGCAGGTCTCCCTGGCCGACATGATTGTGCTTGGTGGTGCTGCCGGCATTGAGAAGGCCGCTATGGACGCTGGCATGAGCGTGAAGGTGCCCTTTGTTCCTGGTCGCAGTGATGCGAGCGCGGAGCAGACGGATGCCGTGTCCTTTGGCGCCCTGGAGCCGCGCGCCGATGGCTTCCGGAACTTCTACACAGCCGACTACGTCTCGGCGACCGGCTACCAGTACACCCCAGCGAGCGCGCTCGTCGACAAGGCCGACCTGTTGGATCTGACGGTCTCGGAGATGACCGTTCTGGTGGGCGGTCTGCGCGTTCTGGACGCCAACGCAGGCGGTGCAAAGCACGGCGTGTTCACCGACGCTCCCGGCACCTTGAGCAATGACTTCTTCGTCAACCTGCTGGATCTGTCCACCACCTGGGCGCCTGTGCAGGGGACGGAGGGTGTGTTCGAAGGCAAGACGCGCGGCGAGGACCAGGTCAAGTGGACGGCCACGGAGGTGGATCTGGTCTTCGGATCCAACGCAGAGCTTCGGGCCGTGGCCGAGGTTTATGCCTTCGAGGGTGGAGAGGAGCGCTTCGTTGAGGACTTCGTTGGCGCCTGGACCAAGGTCATGTTGCTGGACCGCTTCGAGCTGGAGTAGTCGCCGATGTACCCGGCCAGGACTTTGCGTCCTGGCCGGGTCCGCTTATGTTGATGGAGTCCGGGCCCTTGTGCCCCCGGCTCAGAGAAGGACCGCACATGTCACCGACCTCCGCTGGAAAGCACCTGAGTACGGACGAGGAGCTCCGGCAGCTGCTGGAGGGTGCCTCGGTTCGGGTCACGGCACAGCGTCTCGGGCTTGCCCGTCTGCTCTTCAAAGGACCGCACCGCCATGTCGTGGCCAGTGAGCTGCACTTGGAGTGCGCCCGAGAAGGGGTGTCCGTCTCCCTGGCGACCGTCTACAACAGCCTGCGTCACTTCGTGCAGGCTGGCTTGTTGCAGGAGGTGTCCGTGAACGCGGACAGCAGCTTCTTCGACACGAACACGGGCCCTCACGGTCACGCTTTTGACGAGACGACTCAGATCTTGAGCGACGTGCCCCTCCCCGAGTTCAGCTTGCCGAAGGGAATCGACCCGGAGCACCTGAAGAGCGTGGACCTGATCTACAGACTGCGTTCTGTGCCTCTCTAAGGTGCGGGTTTCTGTATCGGAAGTGTGTTGGGGTTCACCATGTCGCTGATGCTGCTTTCTTTGTCTCTCGGGTGCCTGCCGGAGAACCTTGGCGGACGCGAGGACACGCTGGGCCACCCTAGGTTCCTCCTTGCAGACTGTGTGCGGGATGCTGGGGGATTGGCGGTCAACATTCGTTACGACTCGGATGGCTACCTCTCCTCTGCTGAGTGGCCGGATGGAGAAGTGAGCTTTCAAGAGAGGAGCATCCTGGACGTCCTTGGGAGACCGGTTGTGACGGAGCGTTCTACGCCGCAGTCGACCTCCGTCACGTACACCGAGCGGAGCTATGTCGCGGATGACTGGAAGCTCGCGTCGGTCCTTGAAGCGTCCCGAGGTGACGAGATCCTTCGGGAGTACAGCTGGGCCCGTGGAGGGTTTCTGATTCAGGATGGATCGGACTGCGTTGAGTATGTGGACCTGGCCCTTGGAATCCGGCCAAGCGCACGGCATCAAATCTGTGATGGGGAGGAGCTTGGACTCACCCGCTACAGGTGGCGGGACGACCGTGTGGTCGAGATAGAGCAGTCGGGCGCGGCGGAACCCTCCCTTCGGATCCGCTACACCTACGATGAGCAGGGCCGTCTCTCCGGCGAGCAGAGCGAGCTGGACCTGAACGCCGACGGGCTCTTCGAGGAGGGGGTCGCGGTGGCCTACACAAGGGTCTACACCTGGGACTGCGAGCTCTGAGACCGAGCTCTGATATTCAGTCCTGAATGTCAGCGACAATGTCCTCTATAGACGTCTTGCTCTCCGGCACGCCGAGCACCGTAAAGTCATGGAACAAGTCCGGATACTCGTGGTAGTGCATGATCGCCCCCTGCTGTTCGGCGTACTGAGCCAGCAGGTGGATGTCCGGAATAAAGAGCTCGTTGTCGCTTGCGACCATGATGAGCTCGCCCACGCCCTTTAGGGGCCCGTGAATCGGTGACACCCGCGGGTCGTCCAAGGCCAGCTCTCCGGCCCACACCTGACCCACGGTCCGGATTGGCCATGGCGATGTCCAGCCAAGGGGAGATCATCACCACAAAGTCAGCGGGCCGCAGCCCGGCTGCTTTTATCTGCTGCGCCATTGAGAGCGCCAGGCCCCCACCTGAAGAGTCCCCCATTAAGATGATGCGCTGCTCAGGGCGCTGGATGACCATCTCCTGATACATTTTCACCAGATCTGCATCACCTTGTTAAGGTGGGCTTTTGATTTCAAATAGTTAGCGAATTCTGTTCCCGTTCTGTTCCCGTCTCTCATCAAGAATGAGTCCGGCTCGTCTCTCATTCTGACTATAGCCTTCCCGGCGAACGGCCGCATGGATGGGAAAGACGGCGTGGTGGCGCGCGGGGCAGAGGAGGGGAGGCCATATAGTGGTAGGCATCTTCTGAACTCCTAAGCCACCAGAGATCATGGGCCTCGCTTCCTGATTCATGACAACGACGGAATCTTTGGTCGGCTCGGGCCAAAGTCAGGCTTCCGGAGCACGCTCGATGCCTGGCTGCACACCGGCATGCAGATCCGAGGCATCCCGATGTTTTATGGGGCTCCGAACGCCAACGCGATCTGCGAGCGCGTGATCGGGACGCTGCGACGGGAATGCATGAACCACTTCATCTTCGTGTCGGAGCAGCACCTTCGGGAAACGCTTGCGGAATACCGGGTCTACTACAATAAGGCCCGACTACACCAGGGGATTGAGGGCATCCCCGGAGAGCTGAATGAGCCCAGAGCGCCACCCGAAGATGGGAAGACGAGGCTCGTGGGTAAGGCTGTCCTGGGTGGACTGGACCACGATTGCCGGCTCGCAGCGTAGACCGCTCGCCGACGACATTGCTATAGCAACGCACGCGCCGCTGGCGTCGCCCGGTTGGTCTGTCTGAAATTCGAGAGGGTTCAGAAATAGCCAGTCCGCCTGTGATTTCGGGCGAAACATCAACGAATTACAACACAAGCCCGACAGTGTTTTTCCGTAGACACGGCCCATGAATCAGGGGCAAGAACCCCGCGTATCGAATTTTCGCGGAGCACGCCCCGTCGAATTCGGTCCATGCACCGAGCATCGAGCCAAATACCAGTGCCAAACAAGGGACCCACTGCCAGGTGTTGGCCATGAAGGTCGCCAGCGGAACATCGGCGGTCGAAACCGGTCGAAGGTCGCGCGGCCGGGAAACACGCCGAGGAGCTCAGTCTCGGGTGATGTAGCCGCTCCAGTCCGGAGTCAGTGTGAGGTTCGCCAGCTGACCGTCGATCACTTGCCCAGCACCCTGGAAGACCCGCCGGGCGGCGGGTCCCTGGGTGACGTTCGCCGTGTGGTAGCCGGCAGCACCCGCGGCCGCGCGCAGCTCTCGCTCCGGGTCTACCCTGCGGTCGGGCAGGATGGCCAGGTTGCGGGCCGCCCGCCGGTGTTGTCTGCGGTAGGGGTTTGGCATGCGGCGTGCGATCTGGGCTGCCACGATCGTATCCCACAGCTCCTCGCGGTCGGTATTGAGTTGGCGCTCCGCATCGTCGGCCTGGCGACGACGCGCCTCGAAGTCCTCTTGCGGGACCTCGGGCAGGGCATTGCGCTGATTCCACCAGGTGCTGAGGCTGCGCTCCGCGGCGTCGCAGCGGCCTCTAATCTGCGCGAGTTCGTGCTCTTCGATGAGCCCGCGCGCCGAGGCGAGCTCTTCTCCAACCCAGCCATGCACCCTCGTGTCGAACACATGCATCGTGCGCCATTGCCGGGCGATCTGGGGGGCGGCGCGCTCACTGCTGGCCTCTCGGCGGGACTCGACACCCTCGTGACTCGCCTCCGAACCGGCATCCATCACCCGGGCGCTGGCGACCAGGTGGGTGAGCTTCTGGTTTAGCCGAACCATAGTGCCAATGGTCTGGGCGGACTCGGGGGCCCGGGCCTCAGTGTTGAGGTCGGTGAAGGCCTGGCGCTGCATGGGCGTCATGCGCTGGCCGTCCATACCCGCGGCGAGCTCAGTCAACATTGTCTGGTTCTGGGCGCGCAGGTCCGCGGAGAGTGTGTCGAAGTCGAACTGACCGCCTCGGGGTCCCAGCTTACCGGCGATGAAGCGCTCGTTGTGCCTCGCCTCGGGCCCCGTTCCGAGAGCTGCGGCCAGCTCCTCTGCGTTGCGCACGGGACGCGCCGACTCGTTCGGCCGGGTCACCTTGGTGACGGGGGTAATGCGGTGTTCGCCGAGGTGGGTGTAGTGGGGTCCGATGAGCCTGGTTTCCTCGCGGCCGCCGGCCGAGGCGGTGATCTGGCTCATGCACACGATGCGTCGGTAGGCCTGGCCCTCCGGACCCGTCTCCCAGTTCGAGGCGTAGCGAGAGAAGATCACGCTGTGGTTGCCGCCGCCGCTGCGATGGCCATCGACACCGGTGTCGTTGAAAATGTACAGCCAGTCGCCGGGCTCCAGGCTGTCGAGCCGGGACGCCGGCAGGTTCTCGGAGCGGAAGGCCACGTGCTCGGAAGCGCCCTCGCCGTCGGCAATAGCCTCTTCCTCAGTGCTTCGGTGCCGGCGACTGATGCCGTCGAACTCGCCGTGGCGGGCCAACCCGAGGTCATGCTCGCCGGTCGTTTCGTCCACCGTGTCGCCAACCGAGATCGACAAGTGGCCGGTGTGATCGAAGTTCTCTCGGATACCCCCTCGGTTGCCCTGGCTCACTCCAGCATAGTGGTTCACGAGGTTGATCCAGTGGCCGCACATGCGTGCGTGCACGGCCTGAGCGAAGGATCCGGGCCGATAGGAGCCCGTCGAGAGCATGTGGCCCGCAAGCATCAGTCGTTGGGGGGCCGAGGACCCGCCCACCTCATCGCCGTTGAACAGCCGGTCAGGGATTGCGTGGTTGTCGCAGAAGCCCTCAAGCAGATCCTGCTGCACGGGCGTGAACAGTTCGTCGAGGTCCTCCTGGGTCAGGTCATCGCCGCTCGCGCCGCCGAGCTGGCCGGGCCCGAGCGCAGGGCCGCGGTCGGCGGCTTCGTCTGCGCTGACGCCGAATACGTGGAGCTGGCGCGCGAACTCGCGATTGAACTTGTCTTCGAACGCGGTCGCCTCTGGTCCTCCGCCGAGGAGCTGGCCGGGCTCGCCCGTTCGCACTTCCTGTGCCTGGGCGAGGTCGAGGTCGAGGTCGAGGGCACTGGGCCGCTCCGTCGCCGGGGTCATCTGCTGCTGCAGAGCCTGATTGGATGGGGCGGATTGCTGCGTTGCCGGCATGGCAATCTGCGCTGTGCCACCGCTCTGGGGCGCGTCTTGTCGTGAACGACGTCGTGAACGACCAGGCATCAGGCCTCCGGTATCGTCACAGTTTACCTACACATCGCCAGGTTGTCATCCGCGACTGCTAGACCTGCGAGGCGTCAAATCAGAGGGGGTATCTGTCGACGCGCCGGTTGCTCGTAGCCGGTAGTAGCGGTAGTCCTCTTGATCATCGAGCAGACCCTCCAGCTCCGGATTGCCGATCAGGCGGCTTCGCTCCGTGAAGCTTCGGAAGGTGCGGTACACGACGCCGGCCGCGGTCGAGGCCTACAAGCCTGGGCCCAAGGCGGGCCGGAAGGAGAAGCCTGCGGCCGCAGCTGGGCCCGTGGTCCGGCTCCTGGTTGGGTCAGCTCCAGGCTGGTCCATGATGGTCAGGACCGACGGAGAGCAGCGGACGCTGTCCGAGGACGGGAAGCTGCGAGAGCTGGAGGTCACTGGCTGGACTTGGATCCGGGTCCGGACCAACAACAAGGCCAAGGACAGCCAGCGGGGCTTCTTGCTCACTCCCCAGGCCGGCGCGGCCGAGGCCATGAGCTTCGGGCCGTTCAGGATGGAAGGGGAGTACCAGGTCGCCGAGAAGGCGAACAACATCCGCGGGGTGTTGGAGTTGTGGAAGCGCTGAGGCGTCAGGGATAGAGCGTCTTCAAGAGCCCGATCCCCCCCACTTGGGTCCTCAGGGGCGGCTGGCTTCGGCTGGTCGCCCTGTCATATTCTTTGCTGCGCCATGCGACGGGGTGGCTGCAGACGTCGGTTGTCCCGAGTCGCGGCGCGCCGGTCGCGCTCGGTGACGACCTGGTAGAAGCGCAGCATCACCGTCACGGTTTGCCCTGTCAGGGCTGCTGCGGTCCCAGGATCGACACAAGCCCGAATGAGCCGCCCGACAACCATGCGCCGGAGTCCATGCGGTGTGAACACCTGGACCCCGGCCTTCAAGCAGGCCTTCTGCAGGCGCTTGCGGATGCCCTGCTTGGGGTTGCGGAGTGCGCCGAACTCCAGCAAAGGCGTTCGGCGCAGGCCAAGCGGTCCATCCCTTGGCGGAAGCCGCTGCGTGGGCCTTGAAGTACCCAAACGCGGTTGCAGCCTTGCTCACAGCTGCCCGATTCCACGACCTCACGGACGCCTTCGAAGGGGGTGTCTGGCTCTATGTTCCCGCGGGCACGTCGAGGCCCAGGATTCGGGTCACGGCCGTGCGGGTCGTGCAGTTGGTCCCCCGTTTCATCGATCGGGAGTTCGATGAACCCAACGGGATCCAGACCATGGAGGTTCACGGCACATCCCTCCGCCTGACTGGCCCAGACCGGACAACGCTCGATCTCTGGCGGCACTCCAGGCATGTTTCGAAGGAGTATGCTGTGGATTCCCTCCGACGCCGCGTAGCAAAAGAGGACTTCGATCTCCCAGTTTTCGCGCGCTTGGCGCGCCGGATAGGTGTCTGGCCGAGGGTCGAGCCGCTGTTGACAGGACTGGTGTTGAGATGAGCCGCAAGCGCAAAGATAGGGCTCGGTCGGTGAACCAGCGGATCGGGAACGAGGGGAGGCGGAGACGCCTCACGCGTCAGGACGCTTTCACCGCCTACGCGATGGGTCGGTTGCTCTTTCGACTCGGCCAGTCGCCCCAAGCCAAGGAGTTCTTCCTCAAAGGAGGCGTCTTGGTCGCAAATCTGGTCGAGGCACCGCATCGCTTCACCCGAGACATCGATGTTCTGCGTCGACACGGGCCTCCTGACCCCAACGACCTCCGGATGAGATTCGAGGCCGTGGTCTCGGGAGACCTAGCGGACGGAATCACATGGGGTCGGGTCAAGACTCGGCGGACGGAGAGAGAGGATGACTACGACGGGGTCAAGGTCTTCATTGAGGCGCGGGTGGAGCGGCACCAGGTTGAGCTGCGTGTGGATGTGGGGTTTGGCGATGCGACCGAACCTGAGCCAACGCGGCGAGCGCTGACGCCATTTCTCCCTGACGACCCACCCGCTGAGCTCCACGCATACCAGCCTGAGACTGTCATCGCAGAGAAGGTCGAGACCCTGCTTCGACGCTTCCCGTTGATCGAGCACCGGTTGAAGGACCTACTCGACGTCGTGGTCTTGGCAGGCCTGAGCCGGACGGGGGCACCTGAGGAGGCCCTGCAACGCCCGCGCTGAGTGCTCATCCAGCGGGAAGAGCCTAGAGCCAGTCTTTGATGCGCCCTCCACGCCACCCAGAAGCAAGGTTCCACGCCGCTCGTCCAGGTCCCTGGCTCGCAAGCTGACCACCTCCCCAACACGGGCACCGGTCCTCGCAAGGACAGATACAGCAAGCCTCCAGTCGTCTCTGGGCATCGCAGCGATGACCAGACCTGCCTCCGCCGGAGTCGGGGTGTTGTGGTTGGCCTTGAATTGCTTGGGATCAATCCGGAGCTTGGGGAGCCGCAGTGGTGTCACCAGGTCCAACAGCTTCTCCTGTTCCGCCCAGCGAACCGCAATGCGCAGGATGCTCAGCTCCAGGTAAATGCTTCGGTCTGCCAGGCCTTGGCGTCGCCGGGTCCGCACGAACTCTGACTGTAGTCGCTGGGTTCTTGTGCCAGCGCATCCTGGATGAACTCCTCCGCCATCTCCAGATCGGTCACCACGATGGCCCGACCGTCTGCGCGCTCCAGCGCGGCGTTGAAGAGCCTGGCTTGGATGCTCACATCGGGTCCAGCATCGTTGGCGCTCGTGCAAGCGACCAGGGACAGCAGCAGTGCGGTCATCATGTCTTGGGCCTGCGGTCGCGCATCAGGCCCTCCTGCATCGTGCTGGCCACCAAGCGGCCCTGTTTGTCGAAGATGCGTCCGCGCACCAGACCCCGTGCGCCCGAAGCAGTAGGACTGTCCATGTCGTACAGAAGCCAGTCGTCCATGCGGAACGGCCGGTGGAAGTACATGGCGTGATCCAGGCTCGCGACCTGCATGCCCGGGGTGAGCCAGCTCACGCCGTGGGGCTGCATTGCGGTGACCAGTAGGTGAAAATCACTTGCGTAGGCCAGCAGGTAGCTGTGGATCTTGGGGTCGTCCGGAAGCGCCTCGGGTGTACGCAGCCAGATCTGCTTGCGGGTGTCCCGGCGCTCTGGGGTGATGGGGTCCAGGGGGGCCACCGGGCGGATATCGATGGGCCGCCTACGAGTGGCGACACTGCGCAAGGAGGGGGGCAGTCGCTCGGCGATGGCCTGGGCCAGCTCGTGCTCGCTCGCCAGTGCTTCGGGGTCCGGAGACATGGGCTTGGAGACCTGGTGGTCCAAGCCGGGCTCTT
Source organism: Cognaticolwellia sp. (assembly GCA_047621545.1). GTDB lineage: Bacteria > Myxococcota_A > UBA796 > UBA796 > CAJQPC01 > CAJQPC01. Next base: position 23,894 of record JBLHMA010000004.1, read on the forward strand.
GGATCTGGAAGGAGGCCGAGAGGTTGAATATGGCCTTTCCGTCCTGGATGGCGACGACACGGCGGGTGGTGAAGCTGCGCCCGTCGCGGATGGGATCCACGGTGTAGACGATGGGTCGGTCCACCTTGCCGGTCCGCAAGAAGTATGCATGCAAGCTGTGGATGTGTCGGTCATCGGGTGCGGTTTGAGTGGCGGCGGAGAGGGCTTGGCCCAAGACGTGTCCACCGAAGAGGGAGCCCCATCCCAGGTCTTGGGTCTGGCCGCGGAAGAGGTTCTCTTCGATGCGCTCCAGCTCCAAGAGGGAGAGCAGTTCGGCGAGTTCTGGGCGCATGGGGGCTCCGTAGGGAGAGTGCGACTAACGCCCGGGCTACGCTACGGCCTATGAAGAAGTACCTGCCCTGGATCCTGTTGCTCGCATCTCCCGTGGTGCTCTGGAAGGCCTACAAAGGCTACGACGCTTCCCGCTTTGATGGTGCGGGTCAGGTCGCTCCAAAGGAACCTTGGCAGAGCCCGACTACGCTTGCGCCTTTCACGCACAGAGGGGTGGAGGTGCTGCCGCTGGCGGAGTTCTCGGCCACAGCCCGCGTGCTCAGCGCCACCGACTACAGCGATGACGTAGACGGTGATCTGCTGCCTGTTGATCTGGCGCTAGGGTGGGGGGAGATGAGCGACTGGGAGAACCTGCAGAAGGTGAAGGTTGGGCAGCGGCACCGCTACTACAGCTGGCAGGTCAAGGACTGGTTTCTGCCGCGCAAGATCATAGAGACCTCGTCTGCGAACATGCATTTTGTCCCGTCTAACGGCGGAATCCAGGACCGCCTCATGGACGCTTCTCGTGGGGATGTGGTGTCCTTCTCAGGCTACCTCGTACAGATCCGAGGCGCCGAGAAGAACTGGGCGTCGTCCACCACCCGCAAAGACACGGGGGCCTATGCCTGCGAAGTGGTGTTCATCGAAGCCTTTGAGATCTTGGAGATGTGACAGACATGTCGCTGGCTCCGACCCTCGATACGGGCGATATCTGCCTCAACGAAGGAGAGCCTCATGCTCTGGCTGCTGCTCGCGTGCACTGCGGACCCCGAGACCCAGGACAGCTGGACAGGGGACTCCGCGACAGGGGACTCTGGAGCCCAAGACAGCGGAGCCGACGACACCGGGACCGGGTTTGAGCCCTTGGATGGCCACGGCACTTTGAGCGGCGACTGCAACGCCCTGGACGACGAGGAATGGGACAGCGCCTCGCCCTTCAGCTTTCGAAACAGCCTGGACCTCCTGGAGGGCTTTGAGGATGAGGATCTCTTGGAGCAGTCACAGATCATCTTGTCCGAGGGCAACCTGAACAGCGGGTCCCTGTATTCAGAGATCTTCGCATTCGAGGCCATGGTGCGCTGCGAGGCCGCCAGTCTGCTCAAGACAGAGGGCAAGGTCGACTACTCGGACCCCAATGGAAAGAAGACGGACTTGCTGTTGCGTGTCGATGGCCGCCAGGTGGGCCTGAGTGTGGCCCGAGGTTTCACCTACCCGATGGGCACGGCGATGACGGCGGAGAAGGCGGATGAGCTCTTGGAGAAGAAGGTGGGGGATCTGCCCCTGTCTCAGGCCAATGGCACCGGGGGGGACATCTGGGAGCGCAGCATCCTTCACATCATCGCGGTCGACTCCCAGCATGGCGACGAGATCGAAGCGGCCTGGGGACGCATGGATGCGGTGGTCAAGATGGACTTTGGCCTGATCATTACCGTCACAGATGGTGCGGATGACGCGCTCTACTAACGGCGGGGCTTGGCCCGTTGGGCTATCCCTTTGGGGCCCCTTCCCCGAGTTTTCATGAAGCGCGCCCGCGCCGCCCAAGACAAGGAAAAACGTCGCCAAGACTTCTTGGTAGCGGCCTCTGGTCTGTTTGACGCGGGGGACTATTCCAGCGTCACCATGTCCCAGATCGCCGCCAAGGCTGGCCTGTCAAAGGGAACGGTCTACCTGTATTTCAAGAGCAAGGAAGAGCTCTTTCTGCAGCTGCTCGTCGACGAGCTGGAGGAGTGGTTCGGTCAGCTGACCCAGAACCTGCCCCTCATGCAAGGTCAGCCCGTAGCCGTTTTTGCCAAGGGCTTTGTGGCGACCCTCCGGGCCCGGCCCCAGCTCACCCGTCTGCTTGCGTTGATGCACTTGGTCTTGGAGAACCAATTGGACGCCGAGTCGGCCAAGGTCTTTAAGCTGCGGCTACAGGGCATGATGTTGCCCGCCGGTGCTCAATTGGAGCGTGTCTTGGGCATGCCAGAGGGCCAGGGGTTGCGCCTGCTGCTTCATGCCCACGCTCTGACGGTGGGCTTGCACCAGATGACCAGCACCTCGCCCGTCGTGCAGGAAGTGGTCGAGTCCTCTCCGGAGCTCGAGCCGTTGCGCTTGGACTTTTTCGAGGAGCTTGAGCGCGCGATCGAAGTCTTGATTCGCGGCCACGCAGGACCCTGAATGTCTATTTACGCGGTGTGTACCCCGGGCTTGGAGCCCGCATTGGCCGAGGAGCTCGAGGAGCTGCTGGACAGGCCTGTTCTTATTCAGGCTGGTGGCGTGGAGGTAGAGGGGGATCTGGTCGACGCTGCTGGGCTCTGTCTATGGTCCAGATGTGCGGCCAAAATACTGGTTGTTCTTGGCGAAGTTCACGCGGCATCGCTGCAGCAGCTGGAGCAGGAGGTGCGCAAGCTGGACTGGAGCGATGTGCTCCACCCAGGGCAGAAGGTGGTGGTAAAGGTGGCCGGTCGCGGCCGGATCAAGCACCACGACGCCGTGGCCAAGAAGGTGGGCTTTGCGCTCGGGGACAGCCTGCGGGCCAGCGCGCAACCGGTGAGCGCGGGCCGGGGAAAGCGTGGGGCAAAGCGCAGGTCTGCCGCACCCAAGCGTCACATTCCCGTTCGCGGACCTCGTACGAACCACTTGCCCATTACCCTGCAAGTGCGCCTGGATGAGCGGGTTGCACGCCTCTCCTTGGATGCGGGAGGGGTGCTTCACAAGCGGGGCTACCGACAGTCCACGGCCAAGGCGCCCATTCGGGAGAACCTGGCGGCCTCCATCCTGCGCATGGCTGGCTGGCGGCCCGGGGTTCCGCTAGTGGACCCGATGTGTGGCGCTGGCACCTTCTCCATCGAGGCGGCGATGAGGAGCAATGACATCGCGCCCAGCTTCGACCCCCCTCCGGTCACAGGGCTGCCGGGCTTTCCCGAAGGGGCGTGGGCCACCATGCTGAAAGAGGCCAGGCAGGCTCAGGGTGCAGACACGGGCATTCCCATTCTGACTGCTGACCGAGACCGGGGCGCGTGCAAGGCCACCCAAGAGAACGCTGCGCGTGCAGGAGTGCACATTGCGCCAGCTTGCAAGGACATCTCAGCGCCCTTTGAGACCACGCTGGAGGGACCGGGCCTGGTGGTGCTCAATCCGCCCTACGGCGTTCGCGTGGCTGACAACGTCAAGCTCGCACCGCTGTATCACAAGATTGGCGGCTCTCTCCGGGTCCAGTTCCCTGGTTGGCGGGTCGTAATGGTCTGCCCGGACAAGGCCCTGGCTGGGCGAGTGGCCAAGATGGACGAGCTCGTTCGCTTCAAGAACGGCGGCATCTCTGTGGGGCTCTACGTCGGGGAACTCTGAGCCTGAGATGCGCCAGGGCTAAAGTGGCCTGGACGGAGGATAGATTCATGGATTGGTCTCAACGAACCGCTCTGGTCACTGGCGCGAGCCGTGGCATTGGGGAAGCCATTGCAACCCGACTCTCCCAAGCCGGGGCGCAGGTCATTCTGGTCTCCCGGAAGCAGGAAGGGTTGGATCATGCCGCTGACCGCATCGCCGCGATCTCGGGCACACGACCGCTGGTACAGCCTTGTCATACCGGTCGGCCCCAGGCCATCGGTGCCCTGTTCGACGCGTTGGACGCCCAGGACATCCGTGTGGATGCCCTGGTCAACAACGCGGCGACGAACCCGTACTTTGGGCCGATGATGGGTTTAGAATGGGCCGCTTTTGACAAGACCTTTGATGTGAACATCAAAGGCAGCTTTGAGATGTGCCGTCAGGTGGCCAAGCGCTTGATCGCGGCCAAGCAGGGCGGCAGCATTGTGAATGTCGCCAGCATCTACGGGATGATGGGGGCGCCCTTCCAGGGCACCTACGCCATGACCAAGGCTGCGCTGATCTCCCTGACCCAGACCCTGGCCCATGAGTGGGGCGGGGCCGGCATTCGGGTGAACGCAATCGCACCTGGGCTGGTCGACACGCAGTTCGCGGCCGCCATTGTCAGTAACCCCGCCTTTGCCAGGGTCTTCTCTGAGCGCAGCGCCTTGAAGCGACATGGACAGCCGGAGGAGATTGCGGGGCTGGTGCTCTACCTGCTCTCCAGCGATGCTGGATTTGTGAGCGGCACTACTGTGCCCATCGACGGTGGGTACTTGGCGGGCTGATGGCTCACAACCTCGACCAGGCAGACTGACCACGGCGGAGGCTTGCGCTCGCACGCCTCCGCCGTGTTCTTCGGCCTCGAAATGCTTGCGCACTCCTTCGTTCTCACGCCTTGCGGAGTCTCGCTCGGCTGACGCCTCCTACGGGTCATCTTGCCTGACCGAGGGTTTACCAGGACTGCTCGGTTTCCAGGACCGGGTGGTCCTGGGCCTGCCAGCCATAGGTGTTGGCCAGCTCCCAGGGGTGGGGGCGGTAGAGCAGGGTGGCATGCAGCTTGGGGTCGGTACAGCTCTCGGGAAGCACGAAGCTGTGCTGGGAGACCTGGAAGCTGCCCGGCGCGATGCGGTTGTCGGACTGTATGGACACAGCCCTGTGGTGAGGGACCATGGTGTCGCCGGCGCTGTCCACCAGCACCTTGGCGAAGTGCTGGCCGGGCAGTCCAGCCAAGGCTTGGATCTCTGCGCTGCTTGGGTCCCAGGCGGGGCTCAGGACGAGTTGGTCGCCGGTCTCCAGCTGCTGGGGGTCCAGATAGATGCGTCCCTGGTCGTCTGGCGTGATCGTCCAGGTCCCCACTGGCTCTTCCAGGGCCAGGCCCTTGTCTGTGGGGCTCAGGCCCTCTTGAGAAAAGTGCCCCAGACCGGCGTAGGCCTGAAAGCCAGAGGGGCGTACCGCGCGTAGCTCCAGGACCTGTCCAGTCAGGACGGATGCCTCAGGCCAGAGGATATGATCCACTTCCAAGGTGATTTCTTGGCCGCTCTCTCCGCTAAGCCAGGCCCCCGTTTCGGCGGGAAGCGTGGGCCCAGCGCTGGCTTGTAGGGTGCCGCAGCTGCTCTGGGCGTCCAGCACAAGAATCAGGGCCCGCATGGGCTCGCCCGTCGGAATGGCGTGGCCGGCGCCCATGTTGGAGACGCCAACCTGAGCGTGCAGGGTCTGGCCGTCCTGCTCCAGGTTGAGCTCCACATGCAGGGCCCCGGAGATGAGGGGGCGCTCGCCGCTCAGCGGACCCTGAAAGCTGTGTCGCCGCACATCCTCGGGGGGCCTTGGGAAGCCGAAGGTGATGGAGGAGTTGGCGGCCGTGGAGCGGTCGACCGCGTTGTTGGCGTTCACGTCGGCGGGCATGTGGCAGTGCTGACAGGGCACATCCTGGTCCGCGTATGGCCCCTCGGACCACTCCGAATAGGTGCTGTGGATCGGCAATCCGTCGGGCCAGCGGCTATCCAGGGAATCGCCGGGGAGTAGGGCTGGCTGCTCTTGTTCGTGGCATCCAGCGCAGAAGAGAGCTTCGTCGAACTGGGGCACAACGCTGCCCCCCATGACCACGTTGGGCACGTCGACCAGTGGCCCGAAGTACACCGGGGCCCAGTCAAAGAGGCCCTTTCCAAGTTCACTGGGCCGCTGGATTTTCAAGCGTCCTGCCACCCCTGGAGGCTGCTCCAGATCGACTTCTGAGACCTTGTGGCACACATCGCAGTGAACACCTAACTCGTAGCCCATGCCCTGGGCATCGTGGAGGTTGCGGCCACCGAGTTCCCCCTCGATGCCCGGCGCGTGGCAGTCTGCGCAGGACCCAAAGTTTTTTGGGGCGTCAGAGGCGGCCAGGTCCGGGTCGTCGCACCTGGCTGCGCCGCAGTCGTTTAGATCGTTGAGCACTCCTGGGACGACATAGCAGCGCTCAGCGGCGTCCTGGGGATGGCCGGGCAGGTGGCCTAGGCCCCAGGAGCCGCCGATCTCTTGGCAAGCCTGTTGGGTGTCCCAAGCCTCTGCTGCGCCTGCATAGAGGGCCTGGAGCTTGGGGTTCTGAGCTGCCTCGGCGTGCTTAGAGCTTAGGAAGTCGGCTACAAAGCGGGTGTGGCAGTGGCTGCAGCTCTCGTCCGCGCTGTCCTGGCCATCGCCAGGGGCTTGGTAGCTGTAGTCCAGGTTGTCCGGGGCCAAGACCGCGTTGAGAGTGAGGCTGACTGGGATCCCCTCCTCAAAGTAGTCCACCCCGATGGCGCGATAGCCCTGCTTGCCGGCGACGATGACCGGAGCGCCTTGGGCGGGCTCCTCGTACCAGAGGGAAAACTGCCCTGCGTCGTCCGTCTCCACCCGTGTCTCTGGCAGGCCACCCATCAGGACGGTCGCTTGGGGCAGTGGCGAGCCTTCTTGGTCCACCACCATGCCCTGGACTTCGAAGCTCTGGAGCGCGGGTAGTCCGCTGTCCCCCGTTTCGCCCACAAGGACAGACTCTCCAGTATCCACAGGGGGCTTGGTGCATGCCAGCAAGAGCCAGATCACAGGGACTCGATCCAGGCACGCACGGCGGCAGTGCCCTGTTCGTCGACTTGGTGGGTGCCGATGGGCGGCATCTGAGCGCTGTTTCCACGGCTCTCCATGCGGCTAATCACGGCGCTTGCGTGGGGGGCTCCAGAGAGGATGCGGTGCTGCACGCTGGGGGTGGAGAAGAGCTGGGTGGGCTGATCCAAGGCGGTGGAAAAGATGCCGGCCTGCTCCAGGGGTTGGCCCCAGACCAAGCTCAGATCCAGGTCGGACTGGGGCAGGCCGTCTCTGCTAGGGTTGTGGCAGCTGCCGCAGTTGGCATGCAGCACGCCGAGTGCCTGGATTGTGGTGTCTGGGCCGGTGAGAGGGTCACTCTCCAAGGGTTCCGAGAGACGCCAGGCCAGGGCGTTCAAGTCGGTCTCCGTGTCTGAATGATCCAGCTGAATCGCCGTAAACCCCAGGGTACGGGACGGACGCCCACCGCCCTTTGACGCGGGTCCATGGCATTCTTGGCACTCGGCCCTGGAGGGAATGTCGTGGGAGGTGCCCAGAGCTTGGGGCTGCCCTTCGATGCCCACCTTTCGGGCTTGGGTGCCGTCCTCGTTCCAGAGGTAGCTGGCATAGGCCCAGTCCTGGCGCCTGGGACCCAAACGCTCCATTAGACGGGTCTCTACTCTCTGGCCATCGACCGAGAACTCCTTCCACAAGCGGGTGCCTACGGGCAACTCCCAGTTGTCCGCATCGCTGCTGTCGATGGGACTGCACTCGGGGATGTAGACCCACCGGGCCTTGTCGGCGCCGTCGGACCAGAGGGGCCAGCGCGGGGTGAACGCAATGAGTGCTTGGTGGATTTCGCCCTGTGCGGTGTACAAGCCGGTCTCGGAGAGCAGCTCGGGCAGCGCGTCCTCCCGTATGGGAAGAGGGGTCTCGTAGTCGGTGGGCATCTCAGGCACGACGTGGACCGGGAAAGTGTCCACGCAGGGCGCGTCCTCCTCCACCTGTTCATCAGGTAGAGGAGGAGAGTCCTGGGAGTTCGTGTTGGCACAGGCCAACACCCATCCAAGTGACCAGATCGGCATCAGAGACCGGCGTGGGCCTTGATGTCTTCCAAGGCCGTTTGGTAGCCGCCATGGCCGGAGTCACAGCTGATGATGCTCATGTCTGGGGCGACTGCGCACATCTCTGGGTGAACTCGGCCACTCATTGGGGTGCGTTCGGGCAGTAGTCCGTCACCGTCGGCCAGGATTGGGAAGTCCGGCTCACCTATGACTTGGTGGTAGGCCACAATGTCGTTGTAGTTGGCTGGGCCGCCGCTGGTTCCTTCGTACAGAGTGAAGATGAAGGAGAAGGGAAGGCCGGTCTCAGCGATGAATGCGTCTTGTGCGTCTTGGAGGCCGCCGGCCTCCACTGTACAGCCGCTTCACCAAGCTGCTGTGCGGTACAGGATGTGGTACTCGCCGTGGAAATCCCACAGGTCCACCATGTCCTCGCACACGTCGATCATCTGAGCGTTGGCGACCACATCGCCGATCTCAGCGCCGTCGGAGACCAGGGTGTTGGGGTCGGATCGCTGCCAACCGCAGGCGTAGCAAGCTTCGTCTGCGTTGAGGGGGTCGCTCAGGCAGTCGATCTCCTCGGCGTCGGTGTAGCCGTCCTCGTCGCTGTCTGCGGCGGTGGGATCGGTGCCCAGATCCGCCTCGTCGCAGTCGTTTAGGCCGTCTTGGTCTTGGTCGGCGTTGGCATTGCAGGCTTGGGCTGAGTCGCCCTCACATGCCAAACCGAGGGCAAGGGTGAGCAGGATGATGAGGGGTCCCTGGTGAGGAGCGAAGATACACCGGAAACCGGTATCTGGTGTCAAGGACCTGAACGTTTGGGCTGCCTTGCGCTGGCGGACTGTCCCAGCTGCTGTAAGTGAACGGCATTCGCGCCGTTCTGGGGCACAACTGGAGCTTGAACCATGACCGTCCGTCCCCGCCTTCTTGCAAGTCTTGCCATCAGTGCAGGCCTGTTCTTCAACCCCGTGGCCAGCACAGTGGCGCAAGCGCAGGAGATCGATCAAGAGACCCTGCGCACCTACGCGCCCTATGCCGGCATCGCGGTGATTCTGGGCGTGGCCTACGGGGTGAGCAAGGTGCGCAAGAACAAGCGGGCTGCCGAAGCGGAAGAAGAGCGTATCGCTGAGGCCGAGCGTGAGGCGGAGCTGGCACAGCAGTGGACCCTGGAGGGCAAGGATGTCAGCGCCTTGGAACTTCGCGTTGCGACGTCGGAAGGACCTGTTGATCTGATTGCGCCTGGAGCTTCGTTGGTCTTGGTCGTGGTAGCCACATTGGCCAATGGCGAGACTTTGGAGAGCTACGGCTTGGGAGATGGCCACACGCCCTGGTCCGACTACACGGTGGTTGTGGACGGTGGTGAGTTCAGCAATGGCACCTTGAGCGCCAACGGCGACCCGCGCACCTTCACGGGCCACACGGTGATCTGTACTGTCAGCAACGTGCATGATCCCAGTGACAGCGCCAGCCTGGAGCTGTCGGTGAACTACAAGACGGACTTTGTGGCGCAGTCGTGGGCCAACAGCGGGAACAGCGGGGACTGGGGTCGGGAAGGCACGCACGGAGGCGACGGCAGCGACGATGACGAGGGTAATGGGGGTGACGGCAGCGCAGGAGGCGATGGTGGTCAGGGTCAGAACGGAGAGTCCGGCGCGCACGCCAGTTCGATGACCGTGGACGTGCAGCTGGTCAAGGACCCTACTTTCGGTCGTGAGCTGCTTCAGGTCACCGTGCAGGTCAACGGCGGGGAGCGCTTCTACATGATCGACCCAGACGGTGGCTCAATGACCCTCTACAACGGTGGCGGCAGCGGCGGAGACGGTGGACCCGGTGGTCGTGGTGGCAACGGCGGGGACGGTGGCCGAGGCCGCAACTCCAGCAGCGGCGTGCGTGGTCAGGGCGGCAACGGATCCGACGGCGGCAACGGAGGCGACGGCGGCAACGGCGGTGAGGGCGGAAACGGGGGCGCGGTCACCATCACCTTCTCCAAGTCAGCGGCCAAGTACAAGGACCAGTTCAGCGCCTACAACGGTGGCGGCTCGGCTGGCTCCGGTGGCAACAGCGGCCACAACGGCAGCCCGGGCATGGGCGGCGGTGGCTACGACTCCGGGGACCAAGGCCGTCAGGGTGAGAGCGGACGCTCTGGTCAGGCCGGACGGGATGGGCAAGGTGGGCCGCCTGTTGTGATCAAGGTACGAGGCGCCCTCGATTAGGCAGACTGACCCCATGTGAGGCTTGCGACCGCACGCCTCAAACGCGTTCTTCGTCATCGAAATACTTGCGCATTCCTTCGTTCTCACGCCTTACGGGGTCGCGCTCCGCTGACGCCTCCCACGGGTCATCTTGCCTGGCCGAGGGTATACAAGGCAACAGCGGCCAGGAGTACGCCATGCAGGGAAAGACGGTTGTTGTGACTGGAGCGACCTCGGGAATCGGTCAAGCGGCTGCCTTGGAGTTGGCCCGGTTGGGAGCCGACGTGGTGTTGCTGGGCCGCTCGGCGGACAAAGCGGCGGCCACAACGGACATGATCGAGGCCAAGGTAGGCCGCTCCTGTGTACGCAGTTTTCTGGCCGATTTTCAGCGCCTGGAGGATGTTCGCCGTGTAGCCCAGGAGCTGTTTGAGCTGCCCCAGATCGACGTGCTTCTCAACAACGCTGGGTTGGTGCTCAGGCAGCGAGAGCTGACGGTGGATGGCTACGAGAAGACCTTTGCTGTGAACCACCTGGCGCCCTTTCTGCTGACCTGTTTGCTGTTGCCCAAGCTGCTGGAGCGGCCTGGGGCACGCATCGTGAACACCTCGTCTGGGGCCCACAGCTCGGGTCGCTTGGTTCTGGAGGACCTACAGTCTGAGCAGAGCTACGCGATGATGAAAGCTTACGGAGGCTCCAAGCTGGCGAACCTAATGTTCACGACGGAGCTGACCCGGCGCTTGGAGGGGCGGGACATTGACTGCTGGTCTGTGCACCCCGGACAGGTCTCCACGGACATTGGCACAAACGTTGGATGGCTGGTGCGCGTGGGGCATGTCGTGCTCAAGCCCTTCCTAAAGACGGCGGCTCAAGGCGCCCGAACCTCGATCTACTTGTGCAGCGCCGACATCGATGCGCCCAATGGCAGCTACTTTGTGGACTGCAAAGTCGAGGAGCCCTTGGCGCGGGCGGTGGATCCGTTGGAGACCCAGGCCCTCTGGGCTGCATCTCTGGCCCTGGTTGGCTTGGACGATCTGGTGCTCTAAGGCGTCGTAGAAGGCTCTAGGTCTCCTGTCGGTGGAGCGAGGGCCTTCATGGTCCGGGCAAATCCATCCATGTCGCCGGTCAGGCCGGACTCGGTGCTGCCGCAGCTGGAGAGGGTTCCGGTAAAGGCGATCAGGCTGCCCTGCTTCACTTTCACGGATCGACTGGTGCCGCCTGAACAGCCCGGCTCGGTGGAGGGTGGCGTGAGCGCAAAGCCAGCTGCTCTGTAGGCGGCGACGGCTTGGTCCAATGTGGCTTGGCTACCCGGTGCATGTGCCTGGGCGACGATGTCCCCGTAGCTGTCGACCACGTAGTCCACGCTGTCTAAACTCACGCTAACGGTCACGCTGCGGTGCGATGGGGGCGGCACCGAGGAGTCCTGAAAGTGGTACTCCACTGCGGTCAAGGACGCGGGGGTGGGAGGAGGCTCCGGGGCGGGCGTCGGAGGCGGGGTCGTCGTGGTGGCCGAGGCGCAGGCCAGAATCAGCGCGAGCAACATGCGGGCTCCTTTTCCAACATGCTACCTTGAGTACGGGGCTATTCCGGCAGTGGAGCGGTGCCCGTGGCCAGTTCCTGAACGCTGCTGACGCTGACGCCGCTCAAGGTGAAGCGCAGCTGGCTCCCGTCTTGCTCAAAGCGGAAGACGCCTTCGGAGAGAGAGTCGCCAAACTCTTCTTCGAGATCGGCCCACTGGATGGGCTCCATGACTAGGTCCCGTGTGCTGCTGTAGGACAGGGCGGTGGTGGCCTGGTCCTGCTGGGTAATCAGCAGGTCACTGCGGATCTCCACCAGTCCCCAGGTCTCGATCAGGGTGCGCTGGGTGATGACGAGGTGATCCGGGCAGGCGCTGGGGTCATCTTGGGTGGACTGGCGTGTGCGCCACGCGGCCGTGGGCGGGTCCATAGGGATAAAGGACAGGGTGGCCCAGTCGGCGCCAAGGTCTGGGGTCCAGCTGGGCTCCAGGTCTTCCACAATGCCGTGTTCGGTCATCAGCGTGGCCGGGCTGGTGCCGGTGTAGCTGGCGTCTTCAAAGGCCACGGGCGTGCTGGTGACTGTCTCGCAGGCCGGCGTTGGGTCGTTGGGTGCCGGGTCGAAGGGCTGACAGGCGAGCAGGAGTAGCAGCATGGCCGGCTGTGTACTGCACGCGCTGTCCGCTGTCTACAGCAGGGCGGTCTACAGGCCCCGAAGGATTGGGGCGAACTCGGCGGCGCCTTCGCAAGCCAGTGCACCGACCCAAACAACGCTGAGAAAGTCCTGAGCTTGGGTGGGGTCGTTGGTGAAGCGCACGCCGGAGACGAGTTGGCCCTGGTCAACCTGTGCAGGGAAGCGCTCGCGGAGCTGCTCGGCGAAAGCCATTGGATCGCCCACTTCCCGTTTGTGGTGCAAGGTCCAGACCGCCGGCCGTCCGTGACGGATCCAGCGCGAGATGCCGCGGGCGATGTGGCCCATGGTCATGCGTGGATTGCGCTCAACGACTGCGCGAAGACGTAGGGCATTGCCCGCGTCTCGATAGACCAGTCCGTCGATGTTCCAGTAGCCGCTGTGGGGTGCTTGGTCCGCCAGGTCTTGGTAGAGCTTGAGCACCCGTCGGCCCTGGGAGAGCAGGCGGCGCACGTCGACTGGCAGTGCGGCCCAAGGTTCGCTGAGCACCTGTCCTCGCCACACGCCTTTGTTGTCCACCAACGGCCGGGACAGCCCGAGCAGCTTGTCGCCTTGGTAGAGCGCAGACAGGTCCGCGACCCGGTCCAACAGGGGCTCGACCACCACGGCGCTCTGGGTAGCCAGGATGCGTGCGGCCCACTTTTGGGTACCCTCATCCAGGGTGTCTTGTGCGCGGCGCTGCCCCTGGCCGGAGCTTCCCAGGTCTTGTTTGATGAGAGCAGGGCCTTGGATCGCAGAGAGGGCGTCCACCAGCTGTGGAATGCGCAAGACCAGGTACCCCCGGGTCTCCTCTCCGCCAGCAAGGTCAGGGTGTCTCTCCCGAGCGATGGCCTGAAGCTCCAGAGCGCTGGACTTGCGAAAGTCCGCCTGGGTCCACTTGGGAGATGTGGCGCCAGCGGCGTGTCTGTCGGCCTCGGGGCCGGGACCAAAGGGCACAAAGTCCCCCAGCTTTCGGCCAGCCAGAGCCTGAGCATCCGGGAGCCACTCGGGCAGATCCACACCCAGCTCTTGCCAGCCCTGTAGCCACTCAGGGCTTGGGGCCACGGGGGCGATGACGGTGTCGTCCCGTCGGCTCAAGAACATGGGCAGGGTGCCCAGATCCCGACGTAGGGCCTGGGCAGGTTTGGAGGGGAGCTGGCCCAGGAGCGTCTGCTCACAGCCGGGGTTGAACCACCACAGTGTTGGGGGGCGGCCCTTGGTACGGCCGTAGACCTGGAGAGCGTCGATCCACTCGGCGTCAAAGCCTGCCCGGCGGCGGCCCTCTCGATCGTAGGGCTTGCCCTTGGCACGGGCCGGGGTCAGGGGGGGAAGCAGCGCGGCCTCGAAAGCCTCCCAGTCACTGAGACTCTGGTCTTTGAAGGTCCTGTACCAGCGCAGGCCGTGGCGTACGTGACCGATCTCGTCTTGGTAGACGTGGTCCATCAGCTCACTGGTTTGGGTGTCGCCCACCTTGGCAAAGGCGCGCCCGTAGTGCAGGCAGTAGTCCAGGTTGGCTTGTTCAAAAGCCAGGGACAAACCCGCGCAGTAGTGGATCGGATGATCCATGGGCGAGAGGCTGGTCCAGAAGAAGGGGCTGTTGTGCAGCTCCCCAAACTCCACCCCGAGCTCCTCCATGCGGGCCAAGTAGCGCCGCAGGTGGTCTTGCTCCTCCTTGAGGGTGTGGGCGATGCCCTTGCGAAACACGGGAGGTGCATCGGGGAAGCGAACCAACGCCAGCGCCATTAGCTCCATGGCCAACAGTTCGTGGTTGGCGAAGAAGTGCAGCACCTTTCCTCGAGCGATGGGATCGTCGAGCTGGCCCAGGCTGGGGAAGGGGGCTTTGGGCCGATCCAAGTCCAGCCGCAAGGCATGCGGACGCCCAGGCCACTTAGGCCCAGTCCATGGAGACCCTGGATTCTCATCCGAGGCCACCGTTGGGTTGGCGAGCTTGTCCTGCAGCGAATCTGAGCGCAGGATTTGCTCAGCCAAGGCGCGGAGCTCCATGAAATCGAGTTCCGTGTCGTGCTGCCCGTGGGGACCGCAGGCCTTGAGGGGTGGTCCACCGCCAAAGCAGTGGTTCTTCGGAAGCGAAGTGCTGCTGCACTCCGCTCCTATGAACTACGAGTTTGCTTGGGCTGCGTAGCCAGTGGCCTTGATGGCAGCCAAGAGCTTGTCAGCATCGGTCTTCTCAGCGTCGAATGCGATCTGAGCTTCGCCCGTCTGATAGTCAACGGCCACAGCCTCGACACCGTCGATGGCCTTGAGTGCTGCGGTCACCTTGTCGGAGCAGTCACCGCAGCTCATGCCTTCCACCTTGAAGGTGGCCTTGGCGCCGGCGGAAGCCTGCACGGCCTGAGCAGCCTCGGTGTACGCGGCTGCGTCGGCCATTGGGCATGCCATGGCTGGGGTGGCGAATGCGAATGCCAGTGCGGATGCGAGGGCGATCTTGCGAATCATGGTCTCTCCGAGACGGTGGGTTTTGGCGAACGTAGTGTTCGCACCTTCCGTATGAGTATGCGGCAGACAGGTGCTGGTTGCACCCGTCTGTGCAAGTTGGGTGGCGCCTAGAACGCCACGTCGAAGCTGACCTCGCCCTCTACCGCGCTCTGGTAGGCAGACACGCGGCGCTCGAAGAAGTTCGTCAGCTCCTGCACATCTTGCAGATCCATGAAGGGGAAGGGGTTGGTGCTGCCCCAGATAGGCTCCAAGCCCATGCGCACCATGCGCTGGTCCGCGACGGACTCCAGATAGGTGCGCATGTCTTCAAGGGATAGGCCGGTCACGCCCTCGGCGAGGACATCTTCGGCGAAGTTCATTTCGCACTCAACAGCGTCGCGCAGCATCGCTTCTACGCGCTGTGCCATGTCGGCGTCGAATAGGCCGGGCTCCTCCTCACGGGCGGTGTCCACCACGCGGAAGGCGAAGTTCATGTGCATGGACTCGTCCCGGAACACCCAGTTGGTGCCGGCGGCCAAGCCGTCTAGGAGACCGCGGCTGCGTAGGAAGTAGACGTAGGCGAAGGCGGCGAAGAAGAACAGGCCCTCGATCGCGGAGGCGAACGTGATCATGTTCATCAAAAAGGCCTTGCGATCGTCCACCGTCTGCAGCGAGTCGATGGACGCGCTCTGGTTCATCCACTTCATCGCAAAGTCGGCCTTGCGCTTGATGGATGGGATGTTGTCTACGGCCGAGAAGGCCTTGGCACGCTCTGCGGGGTCCGGCAGGTAGGTATCGAGCAGGGTCAGGTAGAACTGTACGTGCAGTGCCTCTTCGAAGAGCTGACGCGAGAGGTACATGCGCGCTTCGGGGGAGTTGACGTGCTTGTAGTAGTTGAGCACCAGGTTGTTGGACACGATGCTGTCGCCGGTGGCGAAGAAGGCAACCAAGCGGTTGATCAAGTGGCGCTCACCGGGCCCCACGGTGTTGCGCAGATCTGCCAAGTCGGTGGAGAAGTCTACTTCTTCCACGGTCCATGTGTTCCGGATGGCCATGCGGTACATCTCGTAGAACTCGGGGTACTTCATGGGACGCAGGGTCAGGTCGAAACCGGGATCGAGAAGCATCGGAGACTCCAGAGGGCTCAGCAGGAACTGAGCGGCGCGGCAAGAACAGGGCAGCGCAGCAGGGACAAAAAGGGCTTGAACCCCGAGAACTGGGGTTCAAAAGCAAGTAGATTTATTAAACAGACGTTCAGTGTAACAGGCGTCTGATTTAACAGCGGGGGGCCATGGCCCCAAGCACAAACTGCCCCAGCATTGGGCAGCCTACTGGCATGCGTCGCAGTGCTCTGGATTTTCCAGGGAGCAAGCCAGAGCTTCTTCTGAGGTATAAGGCTGCTTCTCGACAGTCTTTGACTGGCTCTGCGTGCTCATGTTGATCTCAGTCGCGGGACGGGATCGTAGGTAGTAGGTCGTCTTCAGACCCTTCTTCCAGGCATACATGTACATGCTGGAGAGACGCCCGATGTTGGGGCTCTCCACGAAGAGGTTCAGAGACTGGCTCTGGTCGATAAAGGCGCCACGATCGGCGGCCAAGTCGACCAGGGTTTTCATGCTCAGCTCCCACGCGGTGCGGTAGAGCCTTTTCAGGTTGGCGGGCAGCTCGTCGATGTGCGCGACGCTGCCGCGGTT
>JBLHMA010000005.1:0-39841 GCA_047621545.1 Cognaticolwellia sp.
TTCAAGCCCGGGTTGTAGCGCAGTAGCTGTCGCCCTTCTGCGTCCAACACGACGGTTCGGCGGTCGGCCAGTTTCTGGCTCTCGCTGGATGCAGCCTCGTAGTACAGGGCGAGCTCGCGACCCAAGTCGCTCCAGAGCTCGTATTCAAAACCCTCTACGTCCTTAAATGACTGGTTGTCCTTGGTGGAGTCGAAACTGGCTCCGACGATTACTACGCCCAGAGCGTCGAATTGATCTTGTAGGTCGCGGTACCCGCAACCTTCGATCGTTCAGCCAAAGCTTTCAGCGGCGGGGTAAAACCAGATCACTGTGGGATGCCCCATCAGGTCGGCTTGGCTACGGGCGCTGTCGTCACTGGCAAGCACTTGGTCAAACACCGGTGCGGCCAGCCTGGGGTCAACCTCTTCACCGTTGAGTCCGGTGGTGTCGAATGGGCCCGTGTCGAAGGGACCGGTGTCCACCGAGTTGTTGGTGTCGGCCGTGTCGGCGGGGCTGTCTTGTGGTGGGCTGTCTACGCTGCTGGTGCCTGTGCACGCCAGCAGACCAGCCAACCAGGGAATGGCATTGAGCATGTGGTCCTCGTGGGCCTAAGGGGCCAGAGCTGAAATCTTGCAGAGGGGGTATCGTACTGTTCACAGGAGTACCCCATGGCCAACGTGATGGACACCTTCAGGCGCGTGATGGAAGGCGACTTCTCTGACCGGAGCGAGGCCGAGCGCGAGCAGCACGTCCGTGAGCTGATCCAGGTGGGCGCCGTGTCCGCAGCTGCCGTCTCCGTTCAGCCAGTCCCCCTGTTGGATCTGGTCCTAGTTTCCCCGATTCAGATCGCGATGGTTCAAGCCATAGGCCGGGTTCATGGCCACAAGCTGACCCAGAAATCGGTCCTGGAGATGCTCAGCACCTTCGGCGCCAGCCTGTTGGCTCAGAACGCCATGATGGCCGCGGCCAAGTTCATCCCGCCCTTTGGCTGGGTGGTCTCCGTCAGTATGGGCTACGCGCTGACCTACGCGATCGGAGAGGTAGCCAACCACTACTTTGTGCACGGCCGTGGTGTGGGGGCGGGTGAGCTCAACGACCTCTTCAAGCGCACCTACAAGCAGAAGCGCAGCGAGAAGGAGAACGCCCACAAGGACGATGCGTCCCTGTAGTCCAAGCTCAAGCAGCTCAACGAGGCGCGCAAGGCCGGACTCTTGACCGAAGAGGAGTTCGAGGCCAAAAAGGCCCAGGTTCTCTCGGACTTTTAGGCGACGTCCGCAGGCTTGAGCATCTTCTCAAAGCGCTTGCACTGGTGGGCGACGGAGTTGATGACTTGCAGGTTCACAGCCTCGTCGGTGCAGTCCAAGACAAAGGCTGCGCAGGCTTGGGTTAGGCGCACGTAGAGGGGAGAGGTCTTGCGCTCCAGGCTATTCAAGAGCCCAAGGGCTCCGTTGGCCATGCGCTGGCGTTCACCCTCGGGCAGCGCAGCGATGTGGGCCTTCATGCGCTTCTTGACCCGGGTGTTGGGCTCCAAAGGCATGACCAGCAGGGCGTCAAAGGCCGCTTGGTGTTCTGTGCTCAGTGCATCGGTGCTGGGGCTCATGGTGTCGGCTCCATGATTGCCATCAGGCCAGTGACTCGGCGGCCAGATGCGCAGTGCACAAGGGCTTGGCCCTGGCTGGCGTCCAAGGCGGCCTTGAGCTTGGCGGCGTTCTCAGGGGTCAGGTCCTGTCCGCCGGCAACGGGAACGTGCACGTAGGTCATGCCGAGTTCCTGTACCAGCTTGGCCTCGTCGAAGGTCATCTCGCCTAGCGTGCGCAGGTTGACCACGGTGTCAAAGCCCAGGCCAGGCGCTTGCTGGAGGAGAGATTCTTCTGGTTGCCCACCGGTGACCACACGATCGGAGAAACGGGCGCCACTCTTAAGCTGGGACTCCAGCGTCGCTACCGAGGCCACTGTGGGCGCGTCAGATCCGGCAGCAGGCGTACCTGGAGTTTGGGTCGGGGCGGAAGAACAGGCGATGAGTAGAAACAGCATGCTGCAAGCCTATCTCTGCGCGTCCGGATGGGAAACCACCAAGGGCTCCCCTGCGGCAACTCGGCGCATGACGCGCTTGCTGCCGTCAGGCCAGGTGACGGTGACCTTGGCCCGACTGGCTTGTCCCAAGCCGAAGAGCGCTCGTTGTCCCTGGCTGTGCACCCGGAAGTCCGGGAAGGCGTGTGCCGAGCGGGTCTGGGTTTGGGTCTTGGTCTGGACCTGGATGGTGGCGCTCAGGCTGGGATAGCCATCTGCATCCAA
Organism: Cognaticolwellia sp.; assembly: GCA_047621545.1. GTDB lineage: Bacteria > Myxococcota_A > UBA796 > UBA796 > CAJQPC01 > CAJQPC01. The sequence continues at coordinate 2,275 of JBLHMA010000005.1, forward strand.
GGCGATGACCTCGACCCAGTTGTTGCTTGAACCTGGATTTTCCCAGAGGGCAGGGGTGCCGGACAGGGGGCCCATGTACTCACCGTTGGAGACCAGCAGCTCCGGGTGTCGGTCGCCGTTCAGGTCCACGGCAAGGGCGCTGCGTCCATAGATTGGCTGCTGCTGTCCGCTTGCAGGCCAGCTGCTCGCTATCACAAATTGGCCATTTCCCAGGTTCTCCAGGAGTTGGTCCGGCTGGTTCAGCAGCACTGCTGGTGCAGACTCCGTCACCAAGAACAGGTCCAGATCCCCATCCAGATCCACGTCCACCGCCAAGACATCTACCGTCTCCAGCTCCGCGATGCCGGCGGGCAGGGGGGCTTGGGTGAACCCTCCGCTGCCGTCGTTGAGGTAGAGCAGATCGCTGACCTCGTTTGGCGGGCGGGTGTCGATGTCGGCGTGCACCAGAGAAGGCGAGAGCGCCGGGTCACTCATGCAGTCAATGCCGATCTGCGTCTTGCCCACGACGCCCATCGCGGAGAGGTGCACCAAGCGGGCCTCTGGCAGGGTCCAGACGAGCAAGCCTTCCCCCTGGGGCTCCTGGGCCCAGGCTGGGCCGTTGATGTTGACCACCATCTTCTTCTCGATCTTTCCCTTTGGTGAGGTCAGCTTGGCGGCCTTGCCACTCAGGGTGCCGTTGGCCTCGATCCGGGCCTTGTCGCATCCCTCTGGAAGGCTCCAGACCAAGTTGTCCACGTCCCCCGCCTTGAGCTGCAGCTTGGCGCCTCGATCCCCTGCGGCGTCGCCGAAGTAGCCGGCCCGGGCCAGTACGATGTCCAGGTCACCGTCGTTGTCCAAGTCCTCCAGGGCCACGTCTCGGATGCGCTTCTCTTCGCTCTGCCAGGGGGCTGGGACAAAGCGGCCGTCGGGCCCTTGGAGCAGGAGCTCAACTTGGTTGGACTGCATCCGAAAAAGGTCTTGGCGGCCGTCTCCGTTCACGTCACCAAAGAGTCCGCCAAAGCTGCTCTCCGCTCGATCCAGGCCGCGCTCTGGGGCCCGGTCCACGAAGGAGAAGACGCCGTCCTGCGCCGTCACTTCGACCAACTGGTCCGCGTCGGCGGTGCCAAAGCTGGGCAGCCAGATCTCCACCTGCCCGTCGCCGTTCAGGTCGACGCACTGCACTCCCCGCATGCGCAGATCGCTGGTGCCCGGGATGAACACCCGCTCCCAGCCCTGGTCTTGTCGGACCAGAATTCGGGCCCCAGCGCCCCCGGCTCCCTTGGCCCCGCCCCACGCCTGCACCAGATCCAGGTCGCCATCTCGGTCGACATCACAAGGCACCACCGCATGGCGGTCTCCCTTGATCTCTCCCCACGGGGTGCTCTCCAGGGGCGTGAATGCGCTGTCTTGCCACGCCCAGCCTAGTGCTTCTCCAGCATGGGTGACGCTGTAGAGCTCGGTGCCATCGGTGCCATCGGTGCCATCCAAGGACAGCCCCTTCAAGGCCAGCATGGACCAGGTCGCCATGCGCTCGGGCGCCCCGTCCATCGGCTGCCAAGCCTGGGACGACTGGGCGCCAGCGGCCCCTGCGGCGAACAGGGGAAGGAGGAGAAGGAGGCTGCGTTTGGGGCTGTTGGTACTCACTTGGAAGGCCTAACCCCCAGCCGCAGCCACCTGCTCCCTACATTGAGGCGTTCAGCTCCTTGCATGGAGCAGACTTTTCTCGAAAGTGCAGTTTTTTCCTGAGATCCTGGAGTGCAGTGCGAATGCCTTCCTCGACCACGGGGTGATAGAAGGGCATCTCCAGCACCTGGTGGACGGTCATGCGTTGGGCGATGGCCCAAGCCAGCAGATGGGCGGTGTGCTCCGTGGCCGGACCAAACATCTCGGCGCCCAGGAGTTGTCCGTCCTGGCAGTCACCGTAGATGCGCACCCAGCCTTTGTTGGTGCCCATGACCCGGGCACGCCCCTGGCGGCTGTAGTCCACCTCACCCATGCAGTGTCCGCGCTCCTGGACTGCGGACCAGGACAGGCCCACCGTCGCGATCTGTGGGTCGGAGAAGACCACGCCCAGTGCGGTGCGCCGCGGCACAGCCTCGTAGTTCGGGTGGTTGGCGGCGTTCATCCCGGCAATGCGGCCCTCATCGGCGGCCTCGTGCAGTAGGGGACGGAAGTTGCTCACGTCTCCTGCGATGAAGATGTTTGCGTTGCCTAACTGGGTGATGCGGGGGTCCACCTTGGGCAGGTTACGGGGGTCCAGGCCGACATTCTCCAGCCCCAGGTTCATCACATTGGGCCGGCGGCCGGCCGCCATCAGCACCTTGTCGTACACATCGGTCCGGCCATCAGATTTGAGCTCCACGCGGCCATCCTCCAGGCGGCGCACCGACTCAAACTTGTGGTCGGAGCGGAAGTCCATCTCCTCGGAGAACACCTTCTCTGCGACCGCTCGCACCACAGGATCGCTGATCGGTCCGACCACACCACGGATGCCGACGATGGTGGTTCTGACGCCCAGGCGGTGCAGGCTCTGGCCCAGCTCCAGCCCAATGACTCCGGTGCCCACGACCAGGACCGATTCGGGTAGATCCTCCATGTCGAAGAGGCCTTCGTTGTCGATCATACTCTCGCCCATGTCCCGGTAGGGGGGCGGCACGAAAGGGCTAGAGCCGGTCGCGATGACCGCGGTCTTGAAGTTGACCAGCGTGTGGTCGTCGACTTGGATCTGGCTCTGGGACAAGAAGCGTCCGCGTCCCTTGATCAGGCGGCCCGCTGCCAGGTGGTCCTCGATGGACTCCATGACAAAGCCAACGAAGCGGTCGCGCTCCGAGCGAACCCGGGCCATCACCGCCTTTCCGTCGACCTGTATCTCTGGGACGTTCACTCCAAAAGGGGCGGAGGCGTGGGCGGAGTGGGCGCGCTCGGCGGCGGCGATGAGCAGCTTGGAGGGCATGCAGCCCACGCGCGCGCAAGTCGTGCCGTAGGGACCTGGGTCGATCATCACGGCGGTCTTGCCTGCCTTTTCGGCAGCGCGACGCGCGTTCAGGCCAGCGGTTCCGGCTCCCAGGATCGCGACATCCACGTGTAGGGTCTTCATGGCTATTCCTCTGGGGTCTGGGTGAGGAAGGCCAGGATGTCGGCCAGATCAGCGTCGCTCAAGCGGTCTTCCGGAATGCGCGGCATGCGGTCGTTGGGGTCGTCGACACCATCTACGTCCACCTTTCGGATGCGCTGCACCAGGGTGCCGGTGTCGATGCTGCCGAGGGAGTACAGGGTGACGGTGCTGTCGTCGGTGCTGTGGCACGAGCCGCAGTACTGGAAGGTCAGGGCTTCGCCAGCGCTCACATCTCCCAAGTCTGCGCCGGTCTTAAAGCCGCCAGCACCGTCGGAGATCCCCGCGAGGAAGTCGTCTTGGGTGTCCCAAGACGTAAAGCCGTAGTCCAGCTCAGAGGCGGTCTCAGCGGAGGCATCCGCGTCACGGTTGTCCCGCATGTAGGCCTCGAGATCGGCGGCCTGCTGGGCGGTCATCTCCGAGCCGGCAGGGAAGTAGGCGCGCACGCAGACTTGGCCGCCATAGGCCCCGTTCACGTTGGACTCCTCGTTGTCCCACCCGTGGCTGAGCTTCCAGGTCTCGCGGTAGGCCGCGTTCCAGGTGGTGTGGGCGGGGCGGGTGAAGGCATCGGAGTCGTCGACCAAGACATCCGTGCTCTCAGCGCTGTGGCAGCTCACGCAGGTCAGCGCGTAGGGGCTGGCGTCGGTCCAGTGCTCAGTGAAGTAGATCTCTTCGCCGCGCGCCGCATCTCCGTCCGCATCGGCTTGGCTCGCCAGAGGGCTCTGCCACGTCTCGATATCGTAGGTCTTGTCTCCACACGCAAGCAGGCTCAACCACAACATTAGGACTCCAGTGTCTGTGCCCGGAGTGTATGCCTTCGTTGAGCCTGCGGTTACCGCGGCCCTCGAATCTTGGCGATCAGCGGAAGCTGATCAGCTCTACGTCGAAGACCAAGGTGCCTTGGGGTGCACCTGCAACGCCCTTGTAGGCCAGCTCTTCGGGAATCCAGAAGCGGCTCTTCTCGCCGGCAACCATGAGCTGCAGTGCCTCGGTCCAGCCTGGGATCACGCGGTTGAGCGGGAAAGAGATGCTGTCGCCCCGCAGGACGCTGCTGTCGAAGAGCTCTCCGTCGGTGGTCCAGCCGCTGTAGTGCACGGTCACGGTGCTGGTGGCGGTGGGACGTGTGCCGCCGCTACCAACCTGGATCACGCGGTACGCCAGACCGCTGCTGGTCGTGTTGGCGCTGCCAGGTGCGGCCGCCACGTCTTCTGGGGTGGCGGGTGGCTCGGGCGCGGCCTGCATCTCGAGCAGCTCCACGTCGAAGACCAGCATGCCCTGTGGGCGGCCTTGGCGGCCCTGGTAGGCCAGGTCCATTGGAATCCAGAAGCGGGCCTTCTGGCCCGGGCTGATGTACTGCAGGCCCTCGGTCCAGCCGGCGATCACCCCGTTGAGGGGGAAGTTGGCTGGCTCGCCTCGCAGGATGCTGGAGTCGAACATCTTTCCGTCTGTGGTCCAGCCGGTGTAGTGCACCGTCACGTTGTCTCGGGGACCGGGGTGATTGCCATTGTCCAGTCCATCCAGGACCTTCCAGGCCAAGCCGCTCTCGGAGCGCTGGGCGTCGGCTGGGGGGGCGGCAACATCTGCAGGGGCATCGATCACGGGAACTCCAAGTTCAGGGACGTCCCGTCTAACCGAGCGGCATCGCGGGATCACCTTCAGGGAGCCAAGGTGTAGGATCGGCCCCCGAGGTGTCCATGCTTCTGCTCCCCCTGCTGCTTGCTGTCTCTCCTGCCTTCGCCCAGGAAGACGCCGACCCAGAGGAGTCTACGGAACAAGCCCCCGAACAGGAGGCGGAAGAGTGGCAGCGCGAAGGCTGGGGTTGGGGCGGTCTGCCAGCGGTCGCCTACAACTCCGATGACGGCCTGGGTGGTGGCGTGGTTGGCAACATCTACCGCTACGACGGCATGACCGCGCCCTACAAGATGGAGATCTACTTCCTTTTCTACGTGACCACCAAGCAGGTGCATACGCACCGCGTCCAGGTGGACCTCTTGGAGGTTGGCGGCTTGCCGCTGCGCTTGACCACCCGTGCGGAGTTCTCACTGACCCGCTCCGGGAACTACTGCGGGCTCTCTGTGCCCGGCGACTGCTCCATTCCCCAGCGCGACGCTCTGCTCGAAGACTCTGGTCTCAGCGGTCAGGATCTGACGGATGCCGAGGCACGTTTTTACAAGACGCGCTTCAAGACCCCACTCTTCTTCATGAATGCACGCTACGCCCTAAAGAAAGGTCCGCCCCGGCTGGAAGCTTTCGGCACGATCTTTGGGCAGTACATCCTGCCCGGCGACTTTCAAGAGAGCACCCCCTGGCCAAACAGCCTCTACGCGATGGACAACCCAGGGGGCGAGAAGGGCTTGGACTCGATGTTGCAAGCTGGGCTGATGCTGGACAACCGCGACAACGAGCCTGCGCCCACCCACGGCTATTGGGTAGAGGGCAGCCTGCGCACCAGCGCCCCAGGCATCTCCGATTGGGACTACTGGGGATTCAACGCCACTCTGCGTGGCTATCAGCCGCTGGGCACCAACAGGGTGGTCTTGGCCGACCGCTTCGTCGCAGACGGGGTCTTTGGAGAACAGCCCACGATGGGCCTCTCTCGTGCGGGCGGGGCGACCATTTACGAGATGTACGGTGGCGCTCGGGCGGGCCGCGGAACCCGACTGCGCCGGGTGATTGGCAAGGCCCGCTTCATGAATCAGACCGAGATTCGGGCCACCGTGTGGTCGCCGACGGTGAAGGGCGTGGACATCGACATCACCCCTCTGGCCTTTGTGGACGCAGCCTACTTCGCCTCGGAGTGGTCCGATCTGGGCACCGGTGAGAACGAGGCCTTTGTCTACGGGACCGGCGGCGGGCTGCGGCTGGCCTTCAACACCAACTTCATCATCCGCGCAGACGTGGGCGTCTCCCCACTGGAAGACTGGGCCCCGAGCGTCTACATCGACGTCTACAACCTGTTCTAGTGAGCTGGACGGCACCCTCTCAGCTGCGCCAGCACTGGCACCTGCCTCTTCTGTTGTTGGTGACCCTCTTGGTGTTCTCCCCGGGGCTGCTCAACCCGGCTTTTGTCTACGACGACGCCCTGTTGTTGGTGGACAATCCCGCCCTGACCTCGCTCTGGGGAGTCTTCTCAGGGGATCTATGGGCCGGGGTGCCTGGGGCAGGAGAGCAGCGCGCCTACTACCGACCTGGCGTGCTCTTCTCCTTCTTTCTGGACCGGGCCGTCTTTGGGGACCAGGCCTTCGGATTTCGGCTGCACTCTCTTGTGCTCCACATGCTCGCAGTGGGTCTCCTCTGGACCCTGGGCAAGCGCTGGCGTCTCCCGACCCAGGGCCTGTTGGCCGGCGTGGCGCTCTTCGCCGTTCACCCCGCCCAGGTGGAAGCGGTGGTCTTTGTGGCCGCCCGAAACGACGTTCAGGCGCTCTGTGCCTTGCTTGGGGCTCTGCTCCTTCTGCGTGTTCCTACGGTCGGGCGATTGGCTGGGGCTGCAGCGCTCATCGCTCTCGGGACCCTGTGCAAAGAGAGCCTGGTCTTGGCCCCGCTCGCCTACCTGGCCAGCGTAAAAGCCCAGGAACAAGGCTGGGGAGACACCAAGGGCTACCTGGCGATCTTTGCGGGACTGGGGGTGGCGTTGCTGGCGCGGATGCTCGCTGGGGTTGGCTTTCCGCACGGGGCCTTGGATCCCTCGGTGCTGCCCGGAGCGTGGGGCGGGTGGTCTCAGAGCCTGCTCTGGCCAGTGGACTTGGCCCCCGGTGCCCATGTTGGCTTTGATCCCGTTCCCTGGGGCTCAGCTGCCCTGGGTGTTGTGCTGGTCGGGCTGCTGATCTGGAGAGGCGGTGGCTGGGGGCTTCTCCTGGGTGCCGCCCTGCTCATTCCAGCTCTTGGAGGCGTTGGGGCGACAGGCTTGGTGGCGGACCGCTACCTGTATGGGGCGCTGGCTGGCTTGGGGTTGGGCTTGGCCGCTGTTGTGCGTCGTGTGCCCAGTCTGGAGAAAGCAGCGCTGGCCTTGCCCATGCTCGGTTTGCTGACCATTCCTACGGCTGCCAACTGGGACAGCGACCTGATCCTCTGGTCCCAAGCGGTGCGGACCCACCCCAACCCCTACACCCACGGAGCCTATGCAAAGGCCCTCTACGACGCCGAAGACCCCATTGCTGCCTTGGTTCAAGCCCGGCTGGCCACGCGTGGACCGGTCTATGATCACAGCTGCTACAACGTGGTCCGTTGGGCTCTGGAAGTCGAGGGCCCTGAGAGCGCTGTGCAGACCGGCAACTTGGCCATTGAAGCGGGTTGCGGGCGACCCCCCGAGCTGGTCTGCCCCTTGGCCCTCTCCAACGTCTTGATTGGGGACTGGTTCGTGGCTTCGGAGCATGCGTCAGGCATCGAGAGCGATCCCACGGGCCTGTGCGTTGTGGTGCGGGCCGCAGCGGCGCTGCGTTTCGGCGATGAGCAAGCTTTCGCCAGCGAGGCCAAGCCGGGGGCTTCCCTGGATCAGCTTAGAGAACAGGCGGAGTGGCTCATCCAGCGTGCTGGGGGTTAGTCCAGGGGCATGGATGGCACCCTCTACCTGAACCCCGCGCGCCAGCAGTTCTATCTGGTGCCCCCAGATGAGCCTCTGGCAGATGGCGTGTACTTCGTGATCCAGGTGGCTACGGCCAGTGGCTCCCGCTGGCCCGCCTCCCGGGAGCTCTCCCGAACCGCGATCGAGCCCTTTGCCATTGAGCAGGAACAAGCTCGAGAGATCATCGGAGACCGTCTGGGGATTGCCGCTGGTGGCGCCCGCAAAGCCTTCGAAGGCGTGCTCGAAGATGCCCAGCGCATTGCCGAGGACCGAGAGCTGCCTGGTGGAAGCGCTGTGCGCAGCTTGGCCGACCGCTTGAGTGGCATGTTGGCCACCCCCCAGGTGGAGAAGGGCCTGAGCCTCTTGGGCAACACCCTGCTGGACTTGGCCGACACCATGCGCGAGCGCCGGGGACCGGGCAGCGAGACCGCTGGCGGAGGGCCCTCTGGTGCAGGTTTTTCGGGTGCAGGGGCCTCGGGCGGGGACCCCATTCAGCGGGAGTCTGAGTTGGTGCTCTGTCCCTTCTGTTTGAGCGAGGTCGACGATCAGGATGATCTCTGCGAGACCTGCAGCGAGGAGCTCGCCGAGCGGGACCCCTTTGTGATGACCGCGGCCGAGTATGCAGCGGAGCCGTGGAAGCACTGCCTGCACTGCGGCGAGGACATGCTGCGCTTGGCGACAGTGTGCGCGAGCTGCAAGCGCCCGGTCTGAGAAAACCAGCCTGAGAGGCTCGTTCAGAGGGCGCTTAGGCCTCGTAGCTGTGGAGCAGTCGGCCAAACGCAGCCTTGGCCATTACCCTGGCTTGGTCAGACTCGATCAAGCGCTTACGGCAGTGGTAGCTGAGCATCAACCCGTGGAGTTCAAAGGCGAACTGCTTGTCGGAGGTCGCTGGGTTCAAGTCACCCCCCTTGACCGCCACTGAGACCGCACGCTCCAGGGTCTGCACCCAGTCGAAGGAGGCCGCACGTACTTGATCACGAACAGGGCCCGGGCGATCGTCGAACTCGGTCGCCGTCGCTACGAACAGGCACCCCCCATCGCTCTGGCCGGCCCAGTCTAACCAGTTTTCCAGAAGGGCCCGCAAGCGCGCCAGAGGGTTCTCCAGGGACACAGCAGGCTGAACGACTTGCTGTATGAATCGCGCATGGCAGGCGTTGAGAACCTCTATCTGTAGGCCCTGCTTGCTCCCGAAGTGTCCGAACAAACCGGACTTGCTCAGGCCCACCGACTTGGCCAAACCCCCGATGCTCAGACCATCCAGTCCCGACTGGGCCGCCTGCTGAATGGCGACATTGACGATGTCGTCGTGGCTGGTATGGCGCTGTTGGGTTTGGGTCATTCAGGCTCACTACGGGAGTGCGGACCGGTCTATTCAGCCAATTCTTCTGCTTCGGGCAGTCGGCCTTCGCCGGGGTCTTCCCGGCGCTCGATCATCGTGAACTCTACCCGGCGATTGATGCTCTCCGCATTTGGATCTGCATGCTCCACCAAAGGCACGTCAAATCCGTAGCCCTGAGCGGCCATTCGTTCCCTTGGAACGCCAGCATCAATCAGGTAGCGCATCACCGCTTGGGCGCGATCCTCGGAGAGTCGGTAGTTGATCTCTTGGGACCCGTGGTCGTTTGTGTGGCCTTCGATGAGCACCATCTCGTCGGTCTGCTCGACAAGGATCATTGCGACTTCGTCCAAGACCGGCTGGCTCTTACGAAGGATCTTGGCGCTGCCCTCTCGGAAGAAGATGCTCTGAGTGAGCACGATTTTGTCCCCAGCGAGCTCTGCGAGGTGTGGGCAGCCGTCCGAGTAGCGGGGGTCCTGCTCCGGGTAGATGGCCTCCTCTGGGCAGGCGTCCTTCTCAAAAGTGACCCCGTCTCCGTCGCCGTCCAGCTCCGGGCAGCCGTCCTCGTCCTCAAAGGTGTCGAAGGTCTCCGCTTGGTCTGGACAGAGGTCGTCGATGTCCTTGATGCCGTCGCCGTCACGGTCCGCGTTCGGATCGATCTCGGCTCCGACCGTCTGCACAAGCACTGTGGTGGCTGGCTGCGGGCGCTGCTGCCAGCCCACACCCACCACCACGCGGCTGGTGGCGGCCCCCGGTGCATCGTTGAGTCCCGCGCCCACTCCAGCGGTGGCCCACAGGCCGCCGTCCAGGTTCAGACGCGCGGTCGCCATGGCCTCGATGGGCCAGGACTGAAAACCCGTGGCCCCTTGGGAGGCCAGCTCCAAGCCTACGGCCAAGTCTGGATTGAGCAGCATGTGTGCTCCAAAGCCCATCAGAGGACCGGCCCCTGCCTGCAGGTTGCGTTCCGGCTCAAAGCGGCCGACCCGTGCACCGACGTTGGCGACCCAACCGTAGCGGCCGAGCTGCTGGTTGACGGCGATGACACCGCCTCCGCTCAGGCCAGGATTGCCGACCATGCGGTCTTCGTTTCCGCTGGGCAACCAGACACTGGGCGCGATAGCCACGCCCGGACGGGTGCCTGCGGCAGGCAAGACAGGGATGACCGCACCAAGGCGGGCGTCTCCCAGAGCGGCGAAGGCACCCTGTGCAGGGCCCACGCCGTAGAGGTGGACGGGGAGGGTGGCCTCTAGGCGCAGGTAGCGCATGGGCGCACCGCTCACGACCAGGTTTGCGGTCGCGAGGTTGGAGAGTACGGGGACGCGCCCGTTGGGGAAGACCTCGACCAGAGGACGGACGGCGTTGTCGGCGATGAGGGCCACGTCGTACTCCCCGGCCAGCGGTCGAGAGGGGGTGAGCAGCCGGGTCGAGGCCCGCAGATCGCCTGTGGTGCCGAGCACCTGGTAGCCGTGGGCGTCCACACCGTCCGCCTGTGCGGGGCTGGGGGCAAAGGCCAGTCCAAGGGCCAGGATGCAGGCCAAGACCGGCCCGTTGACGAGATGGCGACGCCTGCGGGTCAGGAGGGGAATGCCAAAGAGAAGCCCGAGCCAGCGTACGTCGCCGCCCCCGCAGCCGCCTCCTGCCAGGTCACCGGTGTAGTCCACAAAGTCGGGGACTTGGTCAAAGTCCCTGTCCTCGGTGCCCTCCAGTGCATCGGGGTAGCCGTCGTTGTCGGAGTCCAGATCCCTGGCGTTGGGCAGGCCGTCGCCATCCACGTCGAAGTTGCGTACCCCGTCGCCGTCCACATCCTGGGTGTTCTCCTCCAAGCTGTCGATGCCGTCGCCGTCGTCGTCCGCGTCGAAGACGTCCAGCACGCCGTCCAGGTCGGTGTCGAAGGGCTCAGCCCAGCTCGGTCCTATCTCCCAACCGTCGGGCATGCCGTCGTCGTCCATGTCGGGGTTGAGGGGGTCGCTTCCTACCGCCCACTCGGCCCAGTCAATGGCGCCATCCTTGTCTCGGTCAGCGTCCTCGGTCCACCCATCGCAGTCGTCATCCAGGTAGTTCCTGAGCTCTTCGGCCCCGGGGTAGGCCTCCGGGCGGTAGTCGTCGCAGTCATTGCCCCCAAAGGCGTCGCTCTGGAAACCGTCGGCGTCCCGATCAAAGTCGTCGTCGCCGGCGCAGTCCTGGTCTACCCCGTCGTACCAGGTCTCCCAGCTCCCCGGAAAGCTGGTCGCGTCAGCGTCATTGCAGTCCGTGCCGCCGTGGGCGTCGCTCGTCCAGGTGTCCTTGTCCGCGTCGTAGTCGTCGTCGCCGGCGCAGTCCTGGTCGATCCCGTCGTACCAGGTCTCGGTCGCTGTTGGGTTCACGCTGGGGTCGGAGTCATCGCAGTCGTCGCCCCCGGCAAAGTCGGCTTCAAAGCCGTCGCGGTCCGCGTCGTAGTCCGGGGCCCCATCGCAGTCCTGATCGACCCCGTCGTAGGGGGTCTCCGGCGCACCGGGATTGATGCTGGCGTCGAGATCATTGCAGTCCAGACCGCCTGCAGGGCGTCCGTCCCAGCCGTCACCGTCCACGTCCGTCAGATCGCTGCCGTCGCAGTCCTGGTCCATCGCGTCGTAGGGTACTTCGACGGCCACTGGGTTGACCCGGGGGTCGTGATCGAAGCAGTCCAGACCGCCGTAGACATCGGATTCGTAGGTGTCGTAGTCCGCGTCGTAGTCGGAGAGAGCATCGCAGTTTTGATCGACATCGTCGTACCAGATCTCGATGCGAGAGGGGTTGATCGCCGGGTCCTCGTCCGCGCAGTCGCTGCCCCCGTACCGGGCGTCGTCGAACAGGTCGTAGTCCGCGTCGTAGTCCGAGGCGCCATCGCAGTCCTGGTCCACGCCGTCGTACCAGACCTCCACGGCCCCGGGAAACACCGACTCCTCTTCGTCGTCGCAGTCGTCCTCATCGCCGTTGTAGCCATCGCCGTCCACGTCCCGAAGGTCCGCGCCATTGCAGTCCTGGTCGATGCCGTCGTAGGGGGTCTCTATGGCCCCAGGGAAGATGCTGGCGTCGTCGTCGTCGCAGTCCTGCGTGTCGTACCAGCCGTCCCCGTCGTTGTCGTAGACCTCGGCGTTCTCCCCGCCGTAGACCCCAATGTCCGAGCGGCTGCCGTCCACGTCAAAGCGGGTGGGATCTCCAGTGTCCAGGCAGGGCGAGGTGGGGTTCAGGTGCAGGTCATCGTTGCTCCAGTTCCCATCTGCAGTCCAGGCCACAAGGTCGGGGTCGGTCGCAGGCAGGTTGCCCGCGGTGCTGGTATCCAGGCCAAAGCTGTTGCTGTCGTCCTGGGTGACGTTGTCGTTGAAGGCGTTGTAGGAAAAGACGCTAAGCCCAGTTCCATCCTCGTAGATGGCCCCGCCACGGGAAGCCTGGACGAACAGGTTGTTCACCACCTCCGCGCTGCCCGACTCGATGCGAAGGTGGCCACCCGCGCTGGTCTTGGCCTTGTTCGCCATAAAGGCGTTGTTCACGATCTCAGTGTCGGCTCCGCCGCTGACAAGGAGCCCAGCGCCCTGGCCTGCGTCGTTCTCCGCGAAGGTGTTGTTGGTCCAAGAGGCGGGATCTTGGGTGTCCTGCTCCATGGCTCCGCCGCCTTGGTCCGTCGCCGTGTTGCCGAAAAATACGCTGCGCTGAACCGTCAACGAGGCCAGGCTGTCCACCCAAAAACCAGCGCCGTCCTGGGCAGTGTTCTTGGTCACCATGCAGGCCAGCAGGCTGACCTCGTCCGCGCCGTCAATGTAGAGCCCGCCTCCTTCGTCCTTAGCGCTGTTCTTGCGCAGCTCCACTTGGCTCAGGGAGAGATCCACTCCAGTCCCATCCGCTGCGATTCCGCCGCCGTCCCCGCCGGCGCTGTTGGAGGTGAAGGTCAGGTCCACCCCGCTCAAGGCCACCGCACCGCTGATGTACACCGCCCCGCCATCGGTCCCGGCGCCGTTGGAGTCGAAGGACACCCCGTCCAACTCCAAGGTTCCGCTGCCGCCGTCTATGTAGATCGCGCCACCAGCGCCGCCGGCGAGCTGGTTGATGAAGCTGCTGTCCTCTAGGCTGATCCCGTCGACCAGGTACAAGGCCCCGCCTTCTCCGCTGGCCTCGTTGCCGTCGAACAGGCCCTCTTGGTCGCTAAAGTCGGTGCCGGACACCAAGTAGATCGCGCCGCCGTCGCTGCCGGCTAGGTTGGAGTCAAAGGTGCACGCAAAGCAGTCCGCGGTCGATGCCCCTTCCAAGTACAAGGCCCCACCCTGTTTCTCGGACTCGCCATTGCTGAGGGTGACACCGTCCATGCTGAGGGTGGCGGCGTCCAGAAAAATGTGGGCGCCGCGGCCCGCCAGATTGTCCGAGAACTCCGTCCCGGAGAAGTCCAGCTGTGAGCCACTGTCGGCGTAGATGCCGCCGCCGTCAGAGCGGGTCGATGCGCTGTCCTGACAGTCGCTGATCGCACCGTCAGTCCAGGTGATCTGGCTGTAGTCCTCGATGTACAGACCTGCGCCGTAGCTGTCGTTTCGGGCCCCATCGATCTCCACGTCCACGGCCGTAAGCACCACGGCGCTCAAGTACATCCCGGCACCGCGTCGCAGGGCGACGGGGTCGTTGATGCTCACCGTGTCCAGGAACAAGGTGCTGCCCTCGGCGTAGATGCCGCCGCCCTGTCCGCCGGCATCCGGGCTGTCCAGGGTCACTTGGGTCAGGCTGACCTCGGCCCCACCAATGATGTAGAAGCCTCCGCCCCACATCGCTGCGGGAGCGTCGGCGTCTATGTCCGTAAAGGTCGGGCTGCCTCCATCCACATAGGCCACTCCGCCCTTCAGGGAACCCACGTCCAGGTTCTCCACCTCGATACCGGAGATGCTGGGGCTGGATCCCTCGATGTAGAAGGCACGCGCGTTGCCTGCGTCGATCAGGAGGTCCTGGACGGTGCCAGCCTCGCCGTCGTCAAAACGAAAGGCGTAGGCGCCGCTGGGCTCCACGATGGTGCTGGATCCCGTGCCAACGATGTCCAGGTCCTTGCCCGCCAGATCGATGGATTCCGTGTAGGTTCCAGCAGCGACCTGAATCACGTCCCCGTCGCTGGCAGCAGCTACGGCAGAGCCGATGCTGCTGTAGGTGGCGGTGGACCCGACGTTTAGGGTTGCAGCGCTCGCGGCGATGGACAGAATGAAAAGCATGGCCTTCGCATCGGACGCCAGGACTCACCCTTTACACCGAAGCGCACTGCGCTCAGAGATCGACGATCAAGTCGTTCCCAAAGGCCCGCACAAGGGAGCCTCGCAGGCGCTCCTTAATGCTCTTCTCCATCTGCCCTACGCGCTGCTTGGAGACCCCAAAGTCCTGGCCAAGTGCCGAGAGTGGTTCTGGATCCTCGGTCATTAGCCGGCGCTGCCAGATCTCCAGCTCTCGGCCGTCAAGCTCGCTACCAAAGCGCTGGAGGTGAACCTGGAGCAAGGACCCGATCTCGGATCGGGCTGCGTTGCTCTCTGGGCTGGGTCGGCTTGGCTCGCTCACCGTCTCCGACAGACTGCGACCCTCGTGACCAACGGGGGCATCCAAGTTCAGGATCGGGCTGTCCAGGTGGCTGGCGATCAGGGCGATCTCCTCCTCTGGGATGCCCGTCTTCTCGGCGATCCGCGCGGTGGAAGGGTCGATTCCCTGGGAGCTGAGGTCCTGGCGTTCCTTCTGCAACTGGAAGAACATTCGCCTGCCGGCGCGACTGCCACCAACCCGAATCAGGGACCAGTTGTCCAAGAGGAAGCGCAGGATCATGGCCCGAATCCAGTAGCGGGCGTAGGTTGAGAAGCGGACGCTGCGGTAGGGATCGTAGCGGTGAATGGCCTCGATCAGGCCGACGTTTCCCTCCTGCACCAAGTCCAGCAGATTTGTCCACTGCCTGTGGAAGGTGTAGGCCACCTTGACCACCAGGCGCAGGTGGCTGGCAATCAGGCGGTCCCGGGCCATGGGGTCGCCATTCTCGTGCCACTTGGTGGCGAACTCGTGCTCCTCCTCCTCGGTGAGAAGGGGAGTAGAGCGCACCTGACGCAGGTAGTTCTGCCAAGGGTCTCCGCCGCTACGTCGGGCTGGAACCTGCTTCTTGACCGGAACGAGGGCGTTCTGGCTGAGGTCGAGCGCGCTGTTCATCCGTAGTCTCCCTTCAGGCTGCAAGATCATCGCGTTTCGGGTCCCGACCTTGGGTGGTCAGGTAGGGGACGCGGGTCCCCATCAACTTGTCGAACCACTCACCAGTCACGCACCAGTTGGCGTCTTGGTTGGGGGCCATGTGGTGGTCATAGTGCCAAGGCAGGTGACGTTTGCCCCAGTCCACATCTACGTGACTGCGGTGATGCAGGTGGATGTAACGGGCTCCGTGAGCGGCGAAGATCAAAAACGCAGGCCAAGAGAGTACTGCCAAGGGCAGGTGGAGCAGGCCAAGCCCGAGGATTCCGCCGATCTCTCGGGTACGAGGGCTCCATCTCACCCCAGACCGTACATAGTCTGGGTCTGACATGTTGCTGCGCCGGCATGCACCGTGGTGCTCGACATAGTGAAATGAAAAGGCAGAACCTCGCTTTTTCCCGTATCCGTGGAACAGGTAGCGGTGAATACCCCATTCAAGAGCGGTGGCATAGACGTAGGCGAGAGGCACTGCCAAAACGTGCACAAGGACCGACATTCGAACCTCCTGCTACCAGAATTGTAGGACGCTGACCCTATGCGTCAAGCAATCCAATCCACAATGCCCTTTGCTGTAGCGAAGTCCGCACAGCAAAAGGCATTTTGGACTATCAAGCTCAGCCTTCGGCGTAAACGATGTAGCCGCCAACCTTGGCAGCCTTCTTGTGCCAAGCGACCCACTCGTCCACCCAAGTCTGCTGGCCCACGCTGGCCTTGTGACGCTTGGGTGTGACACCGCCGACCTGCTCTGCGATCAGGTTGCACTCTTCGGGGTTCACCACCCAGTGGCTGCCCTCCAGGTACTTCCAGCCAGCCGCTTGCAGAGCGCCAGGCCAATCGCTGCGATCCGCCTCGGAGAGGCGGAGCCAGTTGGCCTCCCACTCCTCGTACTTCTCGTGCTCAGGTTCTGGGGTCTCCTCCAGACCAGCGCGACGTGCTGCGCGCCGGTCCCAGCGGGTCAGGTCCTTGCCCTTTGCATGGCGGTCGATCAGACCGATCTCGATCATGCGCCAGACCATGTACCGAAAGGCCTTGGGCTTGACCAAGAAGCTGGCCTCGTCGTCGAGGGTGACCAATTCCAAGGTGCGGTCCGGCAAAGGGATCACAGCCTCTGTGGGCTGCTGAACCTCGTCATAGCCACCACGAATTTTTTGGCGAATCAGGCGGTCGTACTCCTGTTCGGCGACCATGAAGTCCTTGCAGATCTTCTTCTTCTGCTTGCCCTCAGCCCCGATCTTACCCCAATGGGTGACCAGGACCTCGCGCTCACGGGCGATGGCCCAAAACTTGGCAGCGTTCTTCTCGATCAGCTCGAAGCGGCGCACGCGCTCTCCCGGACTCGACGTTGTGACCCGGCCGTGTTCGGTCAGGTGCACGCGGTCCTGGGGACCCGAGCAGCCCGGCCAAGGGCCGCGGTCTAGGGGGGGCTCTTTAGCCGGTCTTCGGCCCAAGGCAAGCCTATCAAGCCGCTAAGTACGCCAGATGCCCAGAGCCAAGGCGGGAACGACCCATACTGCCTCAACGACAATGCCCCCTGAGAGCTTGGAGGCTCCGGCTCGACGTTCGGTGAACAGAATGGGATATTCCATGATCTTCGCGCCATTTCGATGGGCTCGAAGTGTGAGCTCTACTTGAAAGGCGTAGCCCTCGGAGTGTATGGGCCGCCGCAGAACCTCGGCTAAAGTCTCTGCCCTCCAGACCTTAAATCCGCCAGTCAGGTCTCGCTGGGGCATTCGAAGCCATGTCCGCGCCCACAATGAGCCGCCTCGTGAGAGCAAACGCCGCTTTAGTGGCCAGTTCTTTGTTCCACCACCGGGTACGTAGCGGCTGCCCAGGACCAGATCGCAGTCGTTGGCAAGCAGGCTCGGCAACGCTTGCGGGTCGTGGGATAGGTCTGCGTCCATTTGGACCACGCGCTTGGCACCGTGGGCCAGTACTTCGGCAAAGCCCGCCAGATAGGCGCTGGCCAAACCGGCCTGGCCTTGTCGCAGGAGCAGGTGAACCCCAGGGTCCTGCGCCTGAAAGTCCCGTACCAGGTCAGCAGTCCCGTCTGGAGAGCTGTCGTCTACGACCAGTACTTGAGGTGCCTCTGCAAGAGAGCGAAGGCCCTGTAGCAGTGGCACGATGCTGGCCGCTTCGTTGTAGGTGGGGGTCACCACCCAAGTGGACAACAGATCCCGGCGGTTGAATGGTGCTGGCCGTAGTTCTTTGGGGCTCAGTAGGTGACCCTGACAATACCGAAGGCCTGCTCTCCTTCCTCGGAGAAGTCCGGGGTCGTGATCATGCCTTCCTCTTCCAGGTCCAGTTGAAGGGTGTTGTTGCCACCTTCAATGTAGGAGGCCGTCAAGAGGCTCCAGTTGCTGACCACAAAGCTGTTCGGGTAGGTGACCGCATCTGAGACCACGCTGGGGCCGATGCAGCTGCAGTTGTTGGTCTCACCTATGGCCTCACTTCCCGTACTCCCATTGAAATCAATAGTGCGGGCGTAGTCAGGGATGGCTTGGTCGTCCTCGCAGTCTGAGAACCAGTTGAACTCCACCGTGACGCTATCTGGGATGTGACTTCCATCGGCCGGGTACAGGTCGGTCCAGCTAAAGTAGACGCTCTCGCCGCTGTAGACCCAGCGGTCGCCGTCCGAGCAGATGTCGGTCGCGCCGGTCCCTGCTGTAAAGTCCGACGCAGTGAGCACATAGGTAGTGCTGTCCGCCAAGACCTCGTCATCGTTACTGGACTCGGTGTCCAGACCATTGCCCGTGGTTATTGCAACACAGCGGATCTCGTCCCCAACTTCCAAGTCGGCGGATGCCACGCTCGGTCCGACGGTACCCGTAGCCGGTGTTGTGCTGACGATGGTCAGGGCCCCACTGGAATCGGCGCGGCTGTGTGTGAGCTGCCAAGCCGTGGTGAGGGTGTCCCCGTCTACGTCCGTTGGGATCTCGGAGTCCGAGAATGTGCAGTTCGCACCGTGCAAACCAACGATCGGTGAGACGGGGTCGAGTTGTACGTCCGGTACGTACGGTGGAGAGTCCTGCACGGTAACTGGGCCATGAACCACTGGTATAGAGGTGGTGCCATGTCCTGATAGCGAGCCCACGGTGTAGCCGTCATCCAGGAACGCGGTGACCCCGAGCGTGTCCCCGCGAGAGAAAGCAGCGCTCAGGGTTGCACCCGTGTAGGAGCTGGAACCCACCACCCAGGCGTAGGTAGTGCTGTAGCTGTCGTTGTCGGCGTCGATGGCGATGATGTTCACGGACGCCACGGAGTCTGCATAAATGATGGCAGGCGATATGCCAGAGCTTGAAACCTCAGGGGGGCTGTTGTGAATAAATTCTGTGACCGACTCAGTGGTCTTGCCCCTGGCGGTATCTTCAGCCTCGACCTCGACCGTGACCTGGTCCCCTCGCACATACCCACCTGTCGCGACGGACAGAGTGGGGGAGGAGCGGTCTGAAACGGTGAGGTCGACTCCGTTGACCTTCCAGTTGAACAGAATGCTGGCGACGGTGTGCCCGTCGATGTCAGTTGCCGTGACGCTGGCGAAGACGTCTTGGTCGGAGCGGGGCACCAAGCCCGTGCTCGTGGTGCCGTCTTCTGTGCCGGTCAAGGTCACGCTCACCAACGGGGGAGAGTTGCTGACGGCTACCGAGTCGGACTCCACAGGAGAGCCGTAGTTGGTGCCGTCGAATGGCTCGACCGTGCAGGTGATCAAGTTCCCGAAGAGGTACTGATCGGTGTCGAAGTCTTCGTCTGCGTAGGTACCGCCGCTGCTGCCGGTCACCCTCCAGGTGATTCGGTAGTTTGGATCCTCGACATCGCTGGGATCGGAGTCCAACCACAGTGCGGGGTCGTAGGTGCAAGTAGGCTTGGCTATACGATCGATGGGACTACTAAGCGTAACAGCGGTGCTGCCATCGCCGGGCTCAATCAGTTCGGGTGCGCTGTTGATCGTCAGCACGCTGACCGAGCGTGGATCGGAGTCAGCTTCGTCGTCAATTGCGGTGAGAACAACCTGGATCGTCTGGTCTTTTTCGAACTCGTCGGAGGAGAGGGTGGCTTGCCAAACCTCGGTGCCCGAGACCCCTGTGTCCTGCACGACTTCGTCGTCGAGCTCCTCGGTCTTGAGCTGTTCGGGGACTTCTAGTCCGTCGGTGTCCACGCGATACCACTCGACTTTGACCCTGAGCGCATCGTCTTCCTCGTCTGAGAACGAGGCCGTTACGATCAGGTCATCGAAGGTGGTCGGAGCACTGGGCTCCAAGAAGATGCTTTCGACCACTGGCTTTGCATTGCCGATGGTGAGTTCGGCTGTGGCGGGGGCTCCATCTTCCGTGTCGTAGGGCGTGGCTGTGACCAGCCAGACTTCGCCGGAGCGGGTCTCTTCTGACGACAAGCTGGCGCCCTCGAACTCCGTGCTCGTTCCGCTGCCTTTGCGGGTCCATACGTAGCTGAAGCGCACGGTGTCGCCATCGGCGTCTTTCCCGGCGGCGGTCGCAATCAGACTGTCGTGGGACTTGGCGTCCTGGGGTAGAATGCTGACTGTCGCTGTAGGCGGGGTGTTGCGCACAGTCACCGAGCGGCTGGTCGCGGGGCCTACATCACAGCGGGCCTCGATGTCGTCTGGATCGTCCCGGTTGTGACGGTCGATAGGCCGAACAACCACCCGCCAGGCTTGGCCCTTCTCCGTGTTGCTTCCGGAGATGACGTTCCCAATGGCGTCTTTGGCGTCGTCGGACAGGTCTGCGCTGTAGTCGTCGTTGGAGGACTTGCTGCAGCTTTTGTTCAGCTCCGGACATTTCCAAGCGAAGTCGTCCACACACTTGACCTCTTTCCCGTCCAACTCCCAAATCCAGCGAAAGCCGACTTGGTGATCGGGACCGGTGATCACGTCGCCGACGGCGGTCGCCACGAGATCTTGGCCCTGGACCGGACTTGTGATGTTGAAGGTCACATCCGTCAGTCCAGTTGGGGATTGGTCACAACCTAGGCCTGCCATTGGCAGGGCGAGCAGCCATAGAGCGCCACGTCGGTGCATCGACCGCCTCCTTTGAAAGAGCAGGGTAGCATGCAGAGCAGCGGCTACTAGGCCGGCATCGCGTCTCTCCCGTTCATCTGTTGCCCAGTGCTTGCCTACCCTTGAGCCCCTCAGACCCGCTTTCCTTCCGCTTTCGCCCCGAGCAGCAGATCCTTGGTCTGGGGGATGGGCTCTACGATCGAGTGGAGCCCGCGGACTTTCCAGAGCACATCCTGCGTTGGCGAGACGATCGTGGCGCGGCTGAGATTGGGCTGGAGACGCTCACACCCCAGCAATGGGTGCACCACTTTGGCGCCCTGCAGCCATTCCGCGACTCGCTTCAGAAGCCCCTTGCCCTGCGCTACCACGGGCACCAGTTCCGCCAGTACAATCCCCAGCTGGGAGATGGTCGGGGTTTCGTCTTGGCGCAGTGTAGGGATCGAAGCGGCCGCTTGATGGACCTTGGCACAAAGGGCTCGGGCATCACGCCTTGGTCACGAGGTGGGGATGGGAGACTGACCCTCCAAGGTGGGATTCGGGAGCTTTTAGCTGCTGAGCTTCTCCAAGCCCGGGGGGTCCCCACCTGCCGAATTCTTAGTTTGGTGGAGACCGGCGAAGACCTCCAGCGCTTCGATGAGCCCTCGCCAACCCGCAGCTGCGTGATGGTCCGGCTCTCTCATGGGAACTGGCGCATCGGAAGCGCGCAGCGCTTGAGCACTCTCGGCGAGCTGCCGGACCTTCAGCGGCTGATCGAGCACCACGCGGCCCAGTACTACCCAGAGCTGGGGCAATGCGCGGATCTACCTCTTGCTTGGCTTCAAGCCGTTGTTCGCCGCAGTGCGGATCTGGCCGCCGCCTGGATGAGCGCTGGCTTTGTCCACGGAGTGCTCAACACGGACAACCTGAACCTGAGCGGCGAGAGCTTTGACTACGGACCCTGGCGCTTCATGCCCCACCT
Organism: Cognaticolwellia sp.; assembly: GCA_047621545.1. GTDB lineage: Bacteria > Myxococcota_A > UBA796 > UBA796 > CAJQPC01 > CAJQPC01. The sequence continues at coordinate 23,433 of JBLHMA010000005.1, forward strand.
GGATCCCGGCATGACGGCTGCTTACTTCGACAACGCGGGGCTCTACTCCTTCGCTCGTCAGCCCGGAGCTGTTCTTTGGGGGCTGGAGCGCCTTGCGGGGTGCCTGATCAACCTACGGGGGCGCGATGGGATCAAAGAGGTCTTGGGTTCATACGGCGGGCTGTATCGGCGCGCGCTACGGCAGCGTGTCGCCTGGCGCCTGGGGGTAAAACCTCAGGTTGAAAACTCCCGGTTTGTGTCTGAAATATCCAGTTTTCTTCTGGGTAATGACATCACGATGGACGACTTTTATCACGATTGGCATGGTGGACTCGCAGCCGCCCAAGTGGCCATGTCGGGGCCGAGGGGGAAGAGCTACTCTTCGACTCGCTTTGGACCACTACGCAGCGCGCTGGAGGGCTTTGAGTCGGCCGGGCAGGGATCGCTGCTTCTCCACAATGAAGACCCCGTTCACCTGCAGCACACCCGTGTCGAAGCGCTCTGGCAACCCATTGCAGACCAGGACGACTGGGGGCCCCTTCAGGTCGCCCTCGCTGAGATCCGCGCTCTGGGTAGTCAGCTCGCTGAGACCGGAGCGGCACCCACCTTGAGCCCGGTGGAGTAACCTTGGCTCCCATCTTCGAGGAGACCCCGCTCTGACACGCAGCTATGCCATTATTGTGGGCTTTTTTCGAGCCGTTGTTCGCGCCTTCTTCAAAGAGATCGAGGTGGTGGGGCTCGAGCACATTCCCGAGGGCCAGGGTGGCATCTTGGTGTCTTGGCATCCCAACGGAATGGTGGATCCCGGCCTGATCCTGACCCACTTCCCCCAGGTGGTTGTCTTCGGTGCCCGCCACGGATTGTTCCGAGTTCCGATGCTCGGTTTGGTGATGCGGGCTGTGGGCTCAGTCCCCATCTACCGGGCGATGGACCTGAAGAATCTCTCCGCTGAGGAGCGCGGTCGGCGTAACATTGAGGCGCTTGATGCTCTGGCTGAGCGTGTGGTTGATGGCCACTACAGCTGCCTGTTTCCCGAAGGGGACAGCCACGACTCCTCCTATGTCACGGAGCTAAAGACCGGAGCGGCGCGTTTCTACTACCGGGCCCGGGTGCTCTCCTCTGGGAACAAGCCCCCGGTGATCATTCCAGTCGGGCTGCACTACGACGCCAAACGCGCATTCCGCTCCAAGGTCCTGGTCGCCTTTCATCCGCCCATTTCCATCCCTGAGCACTTGGATGTTGAGCCTGTGGAAGGGGAGAGTCTCCAGGACTCCAGGGACCGTGCTCGTGCTTTGACCCTGGAGATCGAGCGCAGCCTGAGAGAGGTTGTTCACGCCACCGAGGATTGGGAACTGCACCACCTGATGCACCGCGGCCGGAAGTTGGTACGCGCCGAGCGCGCCCACCGAGCGGGGGTGGATCTTGGCCCAACAGACATGAAAGAAAGAACGCTGGGTTTCGCGCGCATTTGGGCCGGCTACTACGCTCACCGAGACCAGCATCCGCTGCTGATCCAACAGGTCTTGGATCGGGCGCGCGAGTACGACGCAGACCTTCGGGCGCTGGGCCTAGAAGACTACGAGCTGGACCGGGCACCCAAGCTCTTCTCCCTGGGCTTGGTGGTCCTTCTCTTGGTGCAGGCCGCGTTGGTCTACTTGCTTTTGCCGCCCTTGGTGCTTGTCGGCGCCCTGATCAATGGTCCTACGGCCCTTTTTGTCTGGAGTGCCTCAAAGGTGCTCGCTAAGCGCAAGAAGGACGAGGCCAGCATCAAGCTGCTCGGCGGCATGGTGGCCTTTCCCACGACTTGGCTGGCCTGGGGCTTCCTGGCCGCGGCCACCCATACCCACCTGGTGCACCTCTTCGACGGACTGCCTCACACCCCCTTGCTGGTTGGCTTCGTCTTTGGCGCCATGGGCTTTGTTGGAGGCGCGTTGCTGTTGCGCTACCAGCGCCTGACCCGCGACACCTACAGGGCCTTGCGGGTTCGCCTGACGCGTCGCCGTCGCCGTTCCACCATCGAGCGCTTGCGCAAAGAGCGTCGGCGCCTGTGCGACTTGTTGGTCGCTATGGGGGACGGTGTTGAGCTGCCCGGTGTGGTGACGCGCGAGGGTCGCGTCAGCTTCGGGGACGAGTAGTCAGCAGCTAGTAGACAACGTCTACCAGCTAGTCAGTGAACCGCTACCAGCGAACCGGGTTGGTGGTTGCGCCCCACCACTCGTTGGAGTCGCTGGTCCCTGTGATGCGGCCTGAGCCGTTCTTGGGGTCGATCTCGACGATCTCTCCATTGGAGGAGAAGCCGTACAGGGTCTCGTCGTCGTAGCCCAACCCAAAGAGCTTGCCGACGCCGATGCTGCCCAGGCGCTTGGTGGCGCCTGAGTCCGGGTCGAGGAGGACCAAGTCGTCTCCGTCGTCGCCAAAAACGGTCCAGTACAAGTTGCCGTCGGGCAAGCCGACGATATCGCCGCTGGTCACGTAGGTGTCATCACCGATCAGAAGCTCGGATCGGCATGTCTCCAGATCCAAGAGATCGATGCCTTCGCGTCCACCTGCGAAAAGGCGCCCATCACTGCTGAAGGCTAGGGCGAACATGGCGACCTGGGTCGTGCAGACGAGTTCCACCTCGGCGGTCTTCGCGTCCACGCGGTAGAGCGCGTCGAAGGTGCCGCCGTAGATGTGCCCCTTCAGATCGATGGCGATGTCGATGAAGCTGTCTAGCTCCGCGCCATCGGGGGTGTGGAAGTTGCCTACGAAGGTAGGCTGCGAGGTCGCTGGATCGACCTCGAACAGGCCCGCACTAGTGTTCGCGTAGACCTTTCCAAAGGCTGTGGTGCCAGGGATGACGACCTCGCCCGTATCAGCGGTGTCCAGGGGTCCGGTGTCATCTTCCACAACGGGATCTTCGTCCGCTGGATTGGTGACGTCGTATTCCAGGCAAGCGAGTGCAAGGGCGAGTAGCACGAGGTCTCCTTGGCGCACGGTGCGGTTAGCCGAATGGCCGACCTCCCGCCAGTGATGGCTATACGCCCGGTGTTGTCACAGGCATCGTTGTCACAAGCAGTGTTGTCACAGAGAAGCGGGGGTCTGGGCGAGAGACTGGGCACCCGCACCGAGCACGACACGCCAACGTGGGGCGCCGATGCCGGCACCTTGCCCTACACCCACCCCCAAGCTCAGGCGCCTGGTGTCGGTGTTCCGATGTCCAGAGGCAAGGAACTCCCTTGGGTTTCCGGTCGCGCCACTCTGCAGCGCGGATAGGGTTGCGAAGCCTTGGAGTTCGCCAGACACGCTCCAGACCGGGCTGGCAACCCAAGCGGCGCCCAAGCGATAGATCAGCTGATCATTCAGGGAAACATCCGGCAGGTCGACCTGGGGTACCCCTCTGAAGCCTATGTTCGCGCCGACCCAGAACGAGTCTCCTGTGAAGTCAGCGATCCCACTGACCTCGTAGGACCACCCGGCTTGACCTAGCTGCTGTGCCGATGCACCCAAGGGGGCGACCAAACGTCCAGCCGCGCCAAGTCCCAGTCCATCACGCGAACGGGCCACGCGGAGCTCCAGGCTGGGGTCACCTAGGACGCTGCCACGGGACTCACCTTGGCCTGTGCTGTGCAAATAGACTGGGGCCACCATGCCCACCCGAACGGGACCAAATCCCAATGCGGCGGTGGCTGCCAGGGCCATGGCGTCTCCGACTATGGGGTTGCGGAGTCCGTCGTTGTCGTACCAGACCAGTGGATCGCGTACCCACCAAGTCTCTAGCCCCATCACGAAGTCATCCGGCTTGTGGGTATCTTCGACCTGCAGGGCGTACTGGCTGTCAGTAGAGGGACGGTAGTAGTCGACACCCAGTGCCGGCGGCTCGTAGTCCGTGCTTCCGGGAATGGATTGGGCTTGTGCCGAGCCGCCGAGGCTGGTGATGAGCGCGAGCATCATGGGCGTACCCCCGGAGGGAATCGGGCGAAGTGGGCTGGCGAGGGCAAGCCCATAAAGCCCATGGAATCGATGGTCGTCACCCGCCAGTACACGCCCGCGTCAGGCTGTGTGGGCAGCGTGAAAGACTCAGGCACCCATGGGGTCTCGCCTACCTCGGTGTAGAACATCACGTCCGAGAAGGCGGCGTCGGCGGAGAACTCTAAGCGGTAGGCCAGGGCGTCTGTGGCCTGTGCCCAACTAAAGTTAGGCACCCGCAGGAGGCTCTGGTCTTCCGGCAAGGCTGGGGTGCCAGGTGCAGCGAGCTGCACGACGGGGCCAGGAGCCTCTCCTTTCCTTACGCGTACGCCTTGGCCGGCCTGCAAGCCGACTTCGGAGCCGGCGCCCGTGACGGAGACACTGGTAGCAAGCGCCTCGGTACGCGTGGCTTCGTCTTCGACGTGAACGCGGAAGCCTCCGCCGCGGCCACTGGCCACGCCAGCGCTGGTCTGGACGGTCACCAGTCCAGCTTCGCCATTTTGGTCTTCTTGCACGGTCACCGAGCCCTGCTCCATGGTGACCAGGCTGCTGCGGTCTCCATCGGACTCGTAGGTGTTGTCCAGAGTGATGCAGGTCTGCGGGAGCAGGCTGATCTCATCGCCGCCTTCGCCAGTGCAGCCGACAGCCAGCTTGAGCGTCAGAAAGCTGGCCTCGTCCGTGCAAATACGTGCTCCAGGAGAGAGCAGCATGCCGGCGCCCAGGCTGACGGGGCCCAGCCCACGGTCCATGCTGGCTTGTCCTCGAATGGACTGAACCACCGCGGCTTGGTCGGCAGGCCCTTCGGCTGGAGGCATGCCGAGGATGGTGCCAACACCCGGCTGCTCGCCTTCGGCCAGACCATTGATTTTGCGAAGTAGGCCAGCCAAGGCGGGATCGCCCAGCTCTTCAGCGATGGACTCGACGGTGTCGCCGTCTCCTACGACCCAGTGTCCAGCGGCGCCCAGCAAGAGCAGCATCAGCAGGGGAATCATTGCTCGCCTCCAGGAATGACGGGAATTACCAAGGCCGCACGCTGGTCTGTTGTAGACAGCGTTTCAGAGGCTTGTTCTGGGGGGGGGAGGATCTCGATCCGATCCTCGGAGATGCCTCCCGAAACCAGGATTTTCTTGGCTGCCTGGGCACGAGATTCGGCCAGTTCCAAGTTCGAGGTCATGGAACCCTCTGGGGAGTAGAGCCCCTGGACCTGCACGTCCCAGTCGCCCAGAAGCACGATGAAGTCCTCGAGCAGAGCACGCTCGGCTTCGGTGATCTGACGCGATCCGCCTGGGTAGTGGATTCGGAGGGGCTCTGGTGCTGGCATGGTGTCGCCGCGCACCCAGACCACCTGGTCAGGGGCTACGCCGACCACAAAGTCGCTGCTTTGGCCGGCCCCGGTGATGCTCAAATCCAAGCGGCCGGGGGGAGCTGCCAAGACCAACAGACCGGTTGGGCCGATGGTCAGAGACTCTCCCTGGACTTGAACCTGGTCGCCGGCGCGAGAGACCACAATGACGCTGCCCTGTGTAGGGGCGCTTGGGTCCAGCACCACCACATCGGCTGAGCCTGGGGTAGGCCCGCCCTGGAGCTCGTCGGCCAGGTCTGCACGCGCCTGGGTTGCTTCCTCTTCAGAGAGCCACGCACAGACGGGGTAGGGGACCCACTCGGGGCCGATAGGGGCATCAACGATAATGCCTTGTTCTGGTGCTGGCTCGGATGGGATGGGTTCAACGGGCGCCTGCTCTTGGGGGGCTGCCTTGCGGATCAGGCCTAGGCTGAGCTGCAGGGACTCAGGAGCTGTCCCAGCGACTAGGTATCGACCCTGAATGCGCAGGCCCCAACGCGCCATGTCCGTTGGCAGGTAGAGTCCTAAACCAATGGCGCCGAGAGGGATGAGCTGTCGGTCCAGGTCCAGGTCCACGCCGTAGCCAGCGACCGCCTCCATGCGCCCCCAAGAAGCCTCGGGGTCGGTCAGGACGAAACGCAGCTCGGGCCGGATGGCGAATCCTGCGGGGCCACCCTGGGCCAGAACTTCAGCGGCGAAGCGGGGACTGAACCAAGCGCCAGCGGACAGACCAAGGCCCCCATTGTTTGGACCAGCGCGACCTGAGAGGCCGCTGGAGGCGTGGACATGTCCCTCCAGAGAGGGCTGGACTGCCAGCGCTACAGGAAGCAGAGCCACAGAAAGCAGAGCGAAGATCATTGCGCAGCCTTGAAGTCGATGTGACCGCCCATCGCGCCATTGGGCGTCTGGCGGCTGTATTCCCCTTGCAGGTCGGTGCCGTCGAGGAAGAGTGTGAGTTTCAAGTCCCTGCCGTTTGACGAGGAGAGGTTCAAGCGTCCCGTCTCGGGGTCGTACTTTCCGCTCAGAGGTGTGCTGGCTTCTTTGTTGCCAGCAAATGCCGTCCAGGCCGCCTGAACGCGCTCCGGAGAGCCCCGAAGCGTGAGTTCAACGTACCCCAGGCCACCGGCCGATCCACTCACCTCCCACTTACCGAAAGGCGGGCCATCGGCTCTGGCGCTTGGGTTGGCCTGCTTCGGGTCAGAGACGCTTGGTGTGACCCATGCCTTGCCCCGGTCTGGACTCGCTTGAGCTTTGGCCTGCCCTGCGGGGGAGAGCTCCGCGACCGCCGTCTCCGTCTCCGTCTCCGTCTCCGTCTCCGTCACAGGCTCCGTCTCCGTCTCCGTCTCCGTCACAGGCTCCGGCTCCGTCTCCGTCTCCGTCTCCGTCTCCGGCTCCGGCTCCGTGACAAGCGGGTCTGGACCGGGCCCCACCGGCGAGGTCAGTGTGGGCTCGGAGAGCTCCCCTGAACCTTGGGTCTGCATCCAGATCGATCCTGCGCCAATGAGAAGCGGCAGCAAGAGCAGCAACCACAGTGGACTGGGCCCACTCGAATCTTCGGCTTGCCCGGCTGGTAGAAGAGGAGCTGGGGCTGGGACGGGGGGAGCGACAGGGAACGCAAGAAGTGCCCCGTGGCTCTCTGGAACCTGAGTCAGGCCAGCGCCGCGAAGCTCGCTGTCCAGTTGGCCCGCTTCTCCGACCTTTGCCGCATAGAGCTCAAAGTCATCGCCTAGGAAGGTTATGGCAGCCCGTGTTGCGGCCTGGTCCAACGGCAAGAGCGTCGGGTTCTTTAGCGCCACCTCCGGCAGGAATTCGATCGCGTCGACGCCCAGGGTTGGGGTCCGGCCCAAGTCTTGGCCGGTCATAAGAGAGCGGCTTGGCTCGGGGAAGTTCTCCGGGTTGGTGGCGCTGTCTCGATAGGGCTCGGAGCCTGCATCGGGCAGGAAGCGCACGATCTCCCTGGCCATCGCTTGAGCGCTCTCAAATCGGGCGGTGGGGTCGTGGCGGGTTGCGCGAACCAAGATCCCTTGCAGGTCCGGCGGCAGACCCTCAAGGCGGTCCGAGCCAAGCTCCACAGTGAAGAGGTCCACCGGGTTGGCCCTGGTGAGCAGGTTGTAGAGCATCGCTCCAGTGGCATAGACGTCCGCGCTCGCGGACACAGAGCGTGCGTCCAGTCGCTGCTCGGGTGGCATGAAGGAAAGGGAGCCCATGGCCACACCGGTGCGCGTATTCCGATGCTGGTCGTCGGTGAGCAGCGCGATGCCAAAGTCCGCGAGCAGCGCAGTCCCGCGGGAGTTGAGCAGCACGTTCTGGGGCTTGACGTCGCGATGGACCATGCCGGCAGCATGAGCAGCTGCCAGGGCGCTGAGCACCTGGACCGTGAAAGACAGCGCCGTGTGGGGGTCCATGGGACCGGTGCGCTCCAGCCACTCCGAGAGGCTGCCCCCCTCGGCCAAGTCCATGATGACGAAGTCCAGCTCGTCCGTGCTGGCGACATCGTAGATGGTCAACACATTGGGGTGTGCTAGGCGTGCCATGGCTCTGGCTTCGGCCCGGAGGCGCTTGCGTAGGGTATCCCTCCGCTGCGGGCGGCCTGCAATCAGGATCTTGACCGCCCTCCGCACGTCTAATTCGGTGTCTTGGGCTTCCCAGACGCTTGCGGTGCCACCAACACCAAGCTCCCGCACAAGTTCAAAGCGACCGCCGAGGAGCGTTCCCTTACGGACGGGGTGGAGGCGCTCGGTCACCGATAGACTCAGGGCAGGAGGTTCTCGGCTTCTCTAGCACGGAGGTCGTCTGCCTGTCTGTATGTGTCAGGCACGAGTCAGGTGATCTGAACCTCGGCCAAGCGTGCACGAATGTAGCGCTTGCGCTTCTCGATAAACCAAGGATCAAATCCAGCACCCTTGAGTTCGCGGCGCAGGCGATAGACCAACACATGCAGGCTGTTGGTGTCCTTGCCCTTGGAGCCTCGGCCCCAGATGCCAGTAGCGACAGTCTGGTCTTGGATCCAGCCGCACTCGCTGGTACCCATGCCCGCGGCGCGGTCCTTGGCTACCTGGGTTGCGAGTAGGTAGAGCAGGACTGCGCGGTTCTCTGCCGAGACGATGTAGCGAAGCCCGAGATTCAGGTCGAGCAGTGTGGCTTCTGGGCCGGTGCTGCCGTCGAGGGTTGCCTCGAGCCGGTAGTTGTAGCGTTCGCCTTCTGGTGCAGCAGTCGGCGCATGCACTTGGTCGGCGACTCGCAGAACAAAGGTTCGACCCGCGACCTGGAATGGCTCGTCAGCCTCCAAGGGGTGGTCCTCGTCATCCATGCCCAGCCAGACCTGGCCCATGCCAACCAGCAGCAGCATGGCCGCCTCTTCCGGTCCATCATCCAGGCGCAGGTCCGCGTCCGGGGAGGATCCGATGACGAACCGGTCTGTCTGGATCGAGTAACGGAGGCTACCGTCGGCCGTCTCGATGGCGAAGGCCAGGGGCATGTCCAAGGCCTGCTCGCCGACGACGGAGAGCTCAAGGTGCAGCTCAGGTCCCAGTCGCACCTTGCTGGTGCTGGAGATCTGAGTCGGCGTTGAGATGCGCTGCTCATCGACGTGGGTGCCATTGCGGCTGCCCAGATCTTTGATCCAGAGCGTCCCCCCCTCGAACCAGACCATGGCGTGGTGCCAGCTGATGCGGTCGTCTTGGATGCAGACATCGTTGGTGGGCGCGCGGCCCAGGGTCAAGGGGCGACCGCCTACGCGCGCAGTGCGGCCAGCGGAACCATCTTGACGGACTCGGACTTCTATTTGTGCAGACACCCTTCCACCCTACCAAAAAACGCCCCGCCGAAAAGGTGGGACGTTTTGTTGAATCCAGTCTGATTCTCGGGCTCAGTCCTTGACCAACGTAATTGTCTGATATGGAATACCGATGTGTGCCTTGTTCAGGGCGTCGTAGCAGCGCGTGCGAACGTCGCCCTGCACTGCGATCCAGTCGGCCCATTCGACCCAGACCATGACCGTGAAGTCGATCGAGCTGGCTCCCAGATTGACGAAGACCACTGCAACGTCCGGATCCTCGAGGACCAGGGCGCTGTCACGTGCGGCTGCGGCGAGGATGTCGCTGACCACCGTGATGTCGGTCCCGTAGTCAACACCCACATCAATGTGTGCACGGCGCTTTCCATGGGTCGCGTAGTTGGTGATGCTGCCGCCCGTGATGGCGGAGTTAGGAATGATGATGGTCTCACCACTGGGGGTCTGCATCGTGGTGGCGAACAGGCCAATGTCTTTGACCATGCCGGTGCTACCTGCAGCCTCAACCACGTGTCCAACCTGGAAGGGGCGGAAGAACAGGATCATCACGCCGCTGGCGAAGTTGCCCAGGCTGCCCTGGAGCGCCAAACCAATGGCGAGGCCGGCAGAACCGAGGATTGCGATGACGGAGGTCGTCTCTACGCCGACCTTTGCCAGGGCGGCGATGAGCGTCGCGGCGATGAGCATGTAGCGAACGATGCTGCCTAGAAAGCGGCTTACGGAGACGTCTACGTCGCGCTTGGTCATCTGGCTGATGACCAGCTTCTGAATCCAGCCAGCGATCATCCAACCGATGATCAAGGTCACAATGGCGATCAGGACGTTCGTACCGACCTCGATGCCCTTGTCCATCCAGTAGTCCATGTCGTCGAACCCAGGGGCCGCCGCCGCAGCTTCTATGGCGGCAGTAGGGGCGGCTTCCTGGGCGAAGGCCGTGTTGACCATAAGTAAGAGAAAGTTGAGCATATTGGCTCCTTTTCGTGAAGTCTAAGTCTTTAGAGGATGCTGGCGACCACGCTGAGCATGGTGGTCTGGTCCAGCTTGCGGAAGCCCTCGACCGGCGTGTTGTCGTAGTACAGGTCGTTGGAGAGCTTCAGAGCGAGGTTGTCGCTGAGCTGCATGGTCAACGCGGCGCGGTTGATCAGGCGCAGGTCTTCGGGAGACAGAACGTTCTCGTAGGCCTCGATGGTCTCGGAGAAGTTCACGTTCTCGTTGAAGGTGTGGCTGAAGCCGATCAACGCGCGGGCTGCGAAGATGGTCTCGTAGTCCACAAAGTCCTCCGCGGCGTCCACCGGAATCACGCGCTGCTCTTGGATGACTGCTGCTCCAAGCTCCACCATCAGCTTGGTTGTGTCGCTGTCGACCAGCTTGCGGCTGTAACCAGCCTGCTCCGTGAGCCGGTACTCGACGCCCGCGAAGGTGTCGATGTAGGCGCCGCCCATGGCGTAGACGGATGCTTTGGGACCCAGGAAACGGTCATAACGTAGGTTTGAATCGAACTTCAGTGCATTAAGCTGGCGGTCAGTCAGTCGCTCATCTTCGCTCAGAATACCGTCACCGTCACTGTCCGAGCGGTTGCGTCCAGTCAGGCCCATTGCGGTCAGGGTGACCTTGTTGGCCTCCCAGCGGTAGCCACCGTTGATGGTGCCCTTGACCGTCCAAAAGTCCGTGTTTCCAGTGGTCATGGCGCCACCGACTTCTGCGGAGAGATCCGCCTCGGGGGCCTCGGCCTCCTCGATGGCCTTTTCGGTTTCCTTAAAGTCGACGGTGTCCACGTCTTGGGCCAGGGCGGCGTTCATCATCAGCATTGCGAGCATCGCTCACCTCCATCAAGTTGGTTTCGACTGTGTTTAGGGAGTCTGCCGGCCCGGGTCTATTACCCCGACGTGTCGGCGTGATGACCTTCCGCTGCCATGAATGGAATGTTCCCAAGAGGGCGGGTTGTTTCGGGACAGGCCGATCAGCAGCTCGCATTCCTGGCGGCGGCATGTCTTGGAGGCCTATAACCAGGGAGTATCCTGAGCAGACCCCCAGAAATCCCCCCAGGAAGTTCTGTGCAAGCCGTCGACCTGTACTGTGAGCGCCTGGGTCCTGGACTCCTTGCGGAACCCCTCAACGCACTGAGCAACCTGGCTTTCTTGCTGGGAGCGCTGCTTCTCTTGCGGAGTCGGGCTGTTCGTCGGAACCAGGCGGCACGCCTCCCCGCTGTCTTGCTCGCTAACGTGGGCTTAGGCAGCCTCGTCTTCCACACCTGGGCCACCCAAGTGGGCATGGTGCTGGACGTGGCGCCCATCCTCTTGCTCATCGCCTGGGCTGGGAGAGAGGCGCTCCTCAGAGAGCTGGGTTGGAATCTCTCTCGCATCGCGCTTGTCGCGCTGGCCTTGCTCGTGGGCACCCTGCCTCTCTGGTTTTGGGTGGCTGATCCGGCCGCGGCGGGCATCGCCTATGTGCCTGCAGGAGTCCTGCTCTGGGCCGTCTGGACCCGCTTTCATGCCCGAGGTCACCACGGGGCCTCTCAGCTCTTGGTGGCCTCGATTGCGTTCACATTTGCTTACACGGCCAGGGCCCTAGACGGGGTGCTGTGCGCGTGGATCCCAATGGGCACGCACTGGATCTGGCACCTCTTCAACGCGCTGTCCATGACCGCCCTGATCGCTGGGCTCACACCAGCAACGCCGCCCCTGCGCCACCCGCCATCAACAGAGCCAGGGGCGTAAAGAGGCGGTCATCCCAGTTCGCGAAGAGGCTGTCCCGATGGGTCTTGGACAGGCCCACACTCCGCCCATCACCGATCGCACGCAACACCATCACGCCGGCGCCGGCCCCGACCAGCCAGCTCACTGGAGCAGGCCCGCCTAAGTAGGCCCAAAGGATGAGTCCGCCGAAGCTCAGCAGGGCCAGCGCCACGAGCAGTGTGGCCCAAGGAGGAGGGGAGAGCAGGGTCTTGCCCCCTGGCCCGGTTGGGAGGGCGGCGCTCAGTCCCCAGCGACCACCGGCCACCCAATACAAGTGCAGAGCGGCGATTGCCACCAAAGTCAGCAGGGATGCGACCACACCTGCGCTCAGCAGCGGCGGCACCAACCAGCCGTGCAAGGCCAAGCCGGCCAAGCCGGCCAAGATGAACAAGGGCCAAGCCAAGTGGCCCCGCAAGGTGAAGAAGATCACCGCACCGGAGCTCAGGCCTACGCCGGCAATGCACAAGGCCACAGGAGCGCCAAGGGCCGCAGCGCCCAAGCCCACCCAGGCGATGCTGGTCAGGTGCCAAGCGAAGCGAAGGATTCGCTGCAGCGCCCAGCGCGGCACGGGCGTTTCCCACTCCGCCTTGAAGAGGGGAACCAGGATCTCCTTCTCGCCCAGGGCGGAATGGGCCAGGGCCAAGAGCCCAAAGCAAGAGGCGGCCAAGATCGACGACCAAAGCATCTCTTCTCCTTCCATACGGTAGCGTATGTTTGCCTGCATACGGTAGCGTATGTTTTGGGTTCGGGCAAGGAGAACGCGTGGCGCGTGTCAGTGAGAGAGATTGGGTGCGAGCGGCCCTGCGGTCCCTCTCGGAAGGGGGCGCAAAGGCTATCCGGGTCGAGGCGCTCGCGCGCGATTTGGGGGTCACAAAAGGTAGCTTCTACCATCACTTCAAGAACAGAGATGCCGTGCTGTATGCGGCCTTTGACGCTTGGCGTGAGCTGGCCACGCTGGCCATCATCGAGGCGGTCAACGCCGGCAGCGAAGAGCCCGCCCTACGCCTGGAAGCGCTCTGTCAGGCGGCCTTCTTCAGCACTCTAGGCGAAGAGCGGGTTGAAGCAGCCATTCGGGACTGGGCCGCCCAAGATCCGGAGATAGCCAGCCAACTGGCCGAGGTGGACCAGCGCCGCCTAGACTACGTTCAGGGGCTGCTGCAGGCCCACGGACTCTCGCCGCAGAGCGCCATGGAGCGCTCACAGATCCTGTACCGCTGCCTCATCGGAAACTCCGTGTGGCGGCGCCAGAGCGGACCGGCACTGACGGAGTCGGCGCTCAGGGAGCTGCTGGCGCTGCTTCTGAGCCGGCCACCCAAGTCTGCTTGACCATCCGGGACTCTCCACAGGTCGCCATAAAAAAGAGCAGCTCTTCGATGCCTTGGGCGTGGCTGGCCCGATAGCGGTGCAACTCGGTGATCTCGGGGTCCAGGAGCACGATATCGGCGTCCATGCCGGGTGCCAGGTTGCCCACCTGCTCACTCAGATCTAAGAGTTCTGCGCCCCCGACCGTCGCGAGCCACCAGAGCTGGGCGGCGTTCAGGCTCTGGCCTTGGAGCTGGGCCACCTTGTAGGCATCGCCCATGGTGACCAGGGGGCTCAGGTGTGTGCCGGCGCCGATGTCCGATCCCAGGCCGACGCGGACCTTGGGTCGAACCTGGTGGAGTGGGAATAGTCCGCTGCCTAAGAAGAGGTTGGAGCTGGGGCAGTGCACCACGCCGGTTTGGGTCTCGGCGAGCAGATCGACGTCGCCTGGCTCCAGGTAGATGGCGTGTCCGTAGAGCGCCCGGCGTCCCATCAGACCGAAGTGCGCGTAGACCGAGAGGTAGCTGCCCATACTCGGGAAGAGCTCGGCCACCCAGGCGCACTCCGCTTGGGTCTCCGCCACGTGGGACTGAAGGTACAGGCTGGGGTCTTGGGCCATGAGTGCGCCGGCGGCTTCCAGCTGCTCCGGGGTGCTGGTCGGGGCAAAACGCGGGGTGACGGCGTAGGCGTTTCGGCCCACCCCATGCCAGCGTTGGATCAACGCTTGGGACTGATCAAAGCCGGTCTGGGCGGTGTCCTGGAGTCCCTCGGGAGCGTTGCGGTCCATCAACACCTTGCCGGTGATCATGCGCATGCCCGCGTGGCTGGCCGCCTGGAAGAGTGCCTCCGCCGACTGGGGGTGAACCGTGCTCCAAGCCGCCGCCGTTGTCACTCCGTTGGAGATGCAGGAGCGCACGAAGAGCCCTGCGGCTTCCTGGCATACCTGGGGATCAGAGAAGCTCAGCTCAGCGGGGAAGGTGTAGCGGTTGAGCCAGTCTAGGAGCTGCTCGCCATAGGCCCCCAAGACGCGCATCTGGGGGTAGTGGAGGTGGCCGTCCACAAAGCCCGGCGCGAGGATGCCGCTGACAGACTCGGGCTCCAGCTCGGGATGGGCCTGGAGCAGAGTGGGGGCGTCCCCGACGTGCACGATCTTGCCGTTTATGGCGTGGATCAGGCCGTCGCGCTCGTAGACCAGGGCGTCATCCGTCTCGAAGGGGTTGCCTTCAAAGCGGATCAGCTGGCCTCGGAGTGTCAGGGTGCTTTGGACTTGGCTGGGGATCACTCAGGCCTTCTTCAGGTAGGCCGTGACCAGCACGATGGTCTGCTTGTTGACCCGACCCTCGACGTGAAGGGGGTTGTCGGTCAGCTTGATGCCCTTGACCAGCGTCCCGCGCTTGGCCGTAAAACCGCCACCCTTGACGTTGAGATCCTTGATCAAGGTCACCGAGTCCCCATCGGCCAGAGCCGCGCCGTTGCTGTCGATCGTGGCTACGGCATCGGCATCGGGCAGGCCTTCCTTGGCCCACTCCAGAGTCTCCTCTTCCAGGTAGAGCTGCTCACGCAGGTCCAGGGCCCAGGAGTCGCTCAGGCTGCTGAGCAAGCGGTAGGCCATGACTTGAACCGGCGCAAAACCCGACCAGGCCGAGCCCTGTAGGCACATCCAGTGGGTCGCGCTCAGGGGCGCAGCTAGCAGCTCGTTGGCGCAGACTTCGCAGATCAGGACCTGGTGGTCGGGGTTCTCGTCTTGGTGAGGGGCCACGGAGTGGGCGTTCAGTCCCGTGGTGCCAGTGCAAAGCTCACAGGCGTTCTCAGATCGATCGAGCAACTCTTGGCTGGCCATCATGGACTCCCTAGTCCGGCGCCCATAGCCTCTTTGGGCAGCGTGCGGCTCCCTCACGCCTTCGAGGCCACCATGTTCCTGACCCTGCTCTTCACCATCGCCTGCGACAAAGACTTGCAGGACTCCGCGCCCAGTGTCGCGCCAATCGAAGTGGTCGACATGGCCAGCTACCTGGCCCGCTGTGAGCAGGTTTTGGGCCCTATGCCGCAGATTGACTGTCAGAGCGGAGCAGAGATCGCAGTCACTGTGACGGACGCCCAAGGTACCCGAGCGGTCACGCACTCCTCGGAGTTGGAGAGCGGAGCCCGCTGTGACAAACCCAGCGTGGCAGGCTGCGGCTGGGGCTCTCGCTTGGGAGTGGTGGAGAACCCTGGAAGACCTGGGCCGGGCGAGCTGCTTGGTCTGCCACGACAACGACGCGGTCCTGCGCAACCCCTGGATTGAGCAGCCAGGCCTGCTTCCAGTCGGAGCCCCACTGGGTCCCTATGAAATCGTGGGCCAAGAAGCACTTCTGGAGCTCAACCCCACGGACTGGGCGCATCCCCAGGACATCACCCACTCGGACGCGGCCGCGTGCACCCAGTGTCACCGTCTGGGAAGCGGGCGAAGCTGCAACCTGGCGCTACGTGCCACGGGCCAGAATCGAGGACTGCGTACCAGCGCGATGAGCAGCTACCCCCAGTCCCACTGGATGCCACACCTCAATGCAAGTCAGACCCTGCAGGACTACCCCACAGAGGCCGACTGGGAGCAGGTCTTCGGCCTGGCAGCGGACACCTTGGCCGACTGCTGCTCGGAGGAGCCGAGGGCAGCCTGTTTCCGAGACTGATCTCTAAGTGACTGAGCTTTCAGTAACGGAGCCCCTCAGCGAGCCCGGCGCCTCGCCATCAAGAGCACACCGATCAGACCCAAGACCATCCAGCCCCGGCCCATGGGCTGAGAGGAGCAGCCTCGGTTGGAGCGCTTGTCTTCCCGGTCCATTTCGTCGAATTCGTCGTAGCAGTCTCCCAGGGTCTCCACAAAGCCCTGGCCGCACACCTCGAAGCGGTCGCCCATGGATGCGTTGAAGGCGATGTAGCGCACCTGTTCGTTGTCCGTGATTCGCGTGCCCACCAAGTTCAGGTCACCCAGAACTTGGTCCGGGGTGTAGCGCATGCGCAGCTTGGAGAAGTAGGCGGCCTGCGAGCCTTGGGAGAATCCAAGCTCCTCCACCAGGCTCTCCGCCAGGGCCTCTCCGTCTACGCAGGGGTCGCAGTGGGTTGGCGCCCATCCATACTCAAAGACCCAGCCGGCTTGGCCATCCTCGTTGTCGAAGGCCTGGTCCAGCTCGCCGTAGAAATGCTCGGAGAAGTCCACGCCCTCCTCGAGCATGCAGTCGTTCGTCTCCACTTCCCGTTTGGGGTAGTTCGTGATGGCGAGCTGCCCTTCGTCCCAGCTGGTCCGCGCGTAGATGGTCAGCTCTTGCTCGCC
>JBLHMA010000006.1:0-39803 GCA_047621545.1 Cognaticolwellia sp.
TCGGCGCAGTCTGGCCTCGCTGGTGGGACAGATCACGGTCGGGGACGAGCTGATCGTGGTCGTGAGCGCGGACCCGGGTCAGGCGGATTTGGATGCTCTTGACCCCTGCATATTGATTGAGCTGGGGCACAACCCGCACTACGCGGCGGCGGCGAATGCGGGGCTGGATCGGGCCCAAGGGGAGTGGCTGCTGGTGCTCAACGACGACACCTGTGCGGCGCCAAACTTTGTGGCCGAGCTGATGGCGGCTGCGACTGCGCCAGGGATGTATCAGCCGCGGATTTTGTTGGCCGATGGCTCCGGGCGCTTGGACAACGCGGGCCATGGGCTGCTGCCGGACGGTTTTAACTGGGCGATTGGGCGGGAGGATGCGGCGCAGGACTACGAGGAGCCTGGGACTGTCGGGGCGTGTTCCGGTGCCGCGTTTTTAGTGCATCGGGCGGTCTTGGATCGTGTGGGCAACTTCGATGAGGACTTGGTGGCCTACGGGGAGGACGTGGACCTGTCCCTTCGGGCGCGGCGGGCCGGTTTTGCTCTGCGCTATGTGCCTTCCGCCCGCATTGAGCACGCTCTGGGGGCCAGTCAGGGGCGCTTCTCTGCGCAGAAAGTTTTCTGGGTGGAGCGCAACCGCGTTCGCGTGGCCTTGCGAAGCATGCCAAGGGGGGCGCTGCTGTTCTGGCCGGCGTTTAGCGGGGCACGTATTGGCCTGCTGATGCTCGCGCGGGCCCAGGGCAAAGGCTGGAGCGCAAAGGCGCCTTCTTCCGCTTTTCCTGCTGCGGTGAAGGGGATCTTGGCCGGTCTGGGTGCAGCTCCCGACGCCTTGAGAAAGCGCAGGGCGGATAAGGAACACTGGAGCGCCACCGAGGCCACCATGTGGCAGCACATCTGGCAGCACCGGGTGCGCTGGCGGGACGTGAGCCGCTAAGGAGTGGCGAAGCCGGCTACTGGGTCTGAAGCAGCAGCTCGGCGGCGCGCAGGTTCAGTGGGTCATCGGCCATGGCCTGCCGGGCAGCAGAGCGGGCGCCACCGGGGTCGGTGGACAGAAGCAGCTCGGCGCGGCGGCTGTTCAGTGCGGCGGAGGCGGGGCCTTGTGCTTGTGCTTGGTCCAAGGCATTCAGTGCAGCCTCGGTCTGCTTCAAGCTCTGATGGGCGTCTGCCAGCATGGCCCAGCGGGTTGTTCCGCTCCCATCCAGCAGTGACACAGCGGCTTGTGCTTCGTCTTGGTGGATCTTTACTTGAGCAAAAAGTAGGGTAAAAGAGGGCTCTACCTGCCTAGGTAGACGGTCTTGTGCTTCGGTGCAGCCACCACCATCCAGGCAGATCCAGGCCGCAAACATGGCGCCGATTTGCTCCTGCTGGCGGCCGCTGAGCTCCGAGTTCATCTCGCTCCAGACTTGGGCCGTGGTGGGCAGGCTTAGGCTCTGGTCGGGGCGCCGGTCTGCGTAAATACGGGGATCGATCTCGGCGGCAAGCCTCAGGGTGCTCAGAGCGCCATCTGGGTCTTGTAGCTTTACTTGCAGAGTGGCCAGGGCCAAGGCAGGAGCCTGCCAGTAGGGGGCCGTGCGCTGCGCTTCTTCTAGATTGGGCCGTGCCTGGGATAGGGCGCCAAGCTCCATTTGGAGCAGTCCAGCGTGCAGGCGAAACCAAGCCCGACGTTCTTTAGACAGCCGCTCCGGTTTGGCCAGAAACAGGGAGCTTAGGGCGTTGGCCCCGTCTGACTGGGCATGTTGGGCGTAGGCCAGAGCCAAAACAGCCGGGGCGTGGCCTGGCTCGGTGGTCAGAGCGGCCTGAGCGTGGCGCTGGGCCTCGCTCGGCCTTCCGCTCTTTAGGGCGGCGAGAGCAGCACCGGTCTGGGCGCGCAGCAGAATCTCTGGTGGACACTCAGGGTCCTCGGCCAGGGCGCCGAGCAGCTGCACGGCCTGCTCGCCATCTCCCTTGACCTGGAGCAAGGCCTCTCCGCGCATCAGGCGGGCCATTGGGTTGCGACGGTCCAACTCAAGAACTTGCTCAGTCTCCTCCAGCAGGGCATCCCACTGACCGGATTGTTGGTAGAGCTGGGCCAGGGCCAAGTGGCCGATGGGCTCCTTGGGCAGCCGCACCACGGCGGCTTTTAGGGCGGTCTGGGCCCCAAGCAGGTCGCCGCTCTGCAGGGCAGCCTCGCCGCTCGCCCGCAGAAGGATGTCTGCTTCAGGTAGGCCGGCGGAGGCGGCTTGCAGAAGTGGAAATGCGTCAGTGGCCCGGCCCTGGGCAAGCAGGGCTTGGCCCTGAACTCCGGTGCAGAACGCGTCTTGTGGCAAGGCGCTCAGGCAGTCTCGAGCCCTTTGGGTGGCGCCGGACAGGTTGCCTACCGCCAGAGCGATGCCGGGCTGTGCTCGGTGAACGGCTGGGGCGCTGGAGTCTATCTTCTGGGCCCGGTTGAGCAGCTTGACCGACTGAACGCTTAGCTCGGGCTTTTCTCGACCCAGGCGTGCGTATGCTAGGGCTAGTCCGGCGGCCGCGGTGGCGCTGGCTGGGTCTGCGGCCAAGGCCTGCTCCAGCTCTGCTGCGGCCCGTTCATCCAGGGAGCGGGAGCCCACGGTGAGGGCGTCCCAACCGGCTTGGGCATGTTCTTCGGCTCCGTCGGCCCCGGGATAGGTGCGCTGCATCTCTTCGACGATGTCCAAGGCGGCAGTCACCGGCGGTGGACCCGCCTTTTCCTTGCCCAGGATTAGCACCACCACCGTGCCCAATGCCAGCAGGGCCGTGGCTGCCAGTGTCCAGGGGATCCACTGTGCTCCTGAGCCCTCGTCCTTGACGTCAAGTTGCTCGGGCAGCTGGGGTAGGTACGTGGCAGTCAGGGTCTGAACCCGGGCGATCTCATCTGCGTAGAGGCTGTCTAGGATTCCGACAACGCCGGCCCGGAGTCTTCCTGGATCCTTCTGATCCAGCCAGGTTCGCAGGGCCCCAGCCAGCGAGGAAGCGGACTGAAAGCGTCGTTTGGGCTGGCGGGTCAGGGCCCGCAGAACGATCTCCGCCAGCGCCGCGTCGATGGTGTCGTTGTGCGTCGCAGGACTGGCGATGGGTGAGACCAATACTTCGGCCATGATCTCTTCTCGGCTCTCGCCGCGGAACAGCCCAGTGCCTGTCAGCAGCTCCCAGAGGATGACTCCTACAGCCCATAAATCGGTCTGTACGCTCGGTGGCCCGCCCTTGACGCGCTCAGGGGCAAAGTAGGCGGGGTGGCCCACGCGGGCTGCGCTGCGCTCTGGCTGCTCGACGTTTTCGGCGCGCACCATGCGCGCATCGCAGAGGCGCGGCATACCGTCAAAGCCGAGCACGATGGTGGCCGGAGCCAGGTCGTGGTGCACGATGCCCAGGTCGTCGCCCGCTCGCCCCGTGAGCACGTGCAAGTGGTTCAAGGTCTCGCAGATCTGGAGCATCAGCCAGGCCGAGAGCTCAACCGGCAACACCACCTTCTGCTTCTCGAGTGTGCGCTGGAGCTGGCGCATGCTGCGGCCTTCGATCCACTCCATTGCGAGGTAGCGGCATCCCTCGTGGGTGCCCGAGTCCTTCACATTGAGCAGGCCGGGCAAGTCCAGGTCCCTACCAAGCCGAGCGCTGTCCTGGTAGATCAGGTCAAAGCTGGGGTCCGAGCTTATTTGGGGAGTCAGGATCTTCAGCAGGGTGGTCTGCTGACTCCCCTCGCGCAGAGCACGAAACCCTTCGGCCTCGTCATCTACGAAGATGCGCTCGACGACCTGGTAGGGTCCGAAGTGATGGGCTTGTTCTTGGGTCACGTGGGCTCAGAATAACGCACATCGATCACCGGGCTGCCACGAGCAAGGCCAACGCGCTGGGGTTGTTCGGGTCTATCAGTAGGCAAGCTTGAGCGTAAGACTGAACCTCGTCTTTGCTGCCGCCCTCCCAGGCCCACTCGGCGCGTGCCAATGCGGTGCGGTCGTCTTGTGGCGCGGCTTGCCAAGCGGCCTCTGCGCCAGGGTCATTCAGGCTGGACAGGGCCCAGGCGTGCATCCAGGTCACCGGGCTGTCCGGCAGGGCTTGAAGGGCCATGGCGGGCTCGTCGTGGAGCAGTGCCAAGCGTGCCTGCCAGTAGGGGCTTGGGGTTTGAATCTCGCGCCAGTCGCTGCAGCCCCCGGCGGATAGACAGAAGGCCGCTGCCTGAGTGGGGGTCGGCTCTGAAGGAGAAGTCGGACTCTCGGTTGGGATCAGCGCCCCCGCCAACGCGGTGCTGGAGTAGCTCCAGGCGTTGGCCAGCTGCGCGTCTGCGCCCGCAAGGTCTCCGTCGGCGCTGCGCAGGATGGATAGAGCCAGGTGCAGGTCCAACCATTCAGGCGTGGCGTCCAGGCCAAGCTCCAGGGCCATGATGGCGTAGCGCGGCCGCTCAAGGCTCAGGGCCAATTCGGAGACCCCCAGCTGCACTTTGGCTTGGTGCCAAGGGCTCAAATCCAGCACGTCCAAACCGGAGATAGCTCGGTCCATGCCAGCGGAATCCTGACCCACCTGGGCCGCTCGGCCCAGGCTGAGTTGAGCCGGGGCCCAGTTGGGACTCAGCTCAAAGGCCGCGTTGGCGTGCTCCATGGCTGCCCGCTCATCTTCGATGGCCAAGCTCGCCGTGCTGGCCAAGATGTGTGCGGCCGAGGCATGTGGCCAGAGACGCAGCCCGGGGTCGTCTAAGAGAGGAGTCAAGCTGCGCATGCTGCGCTGAGGTTGTCCGCGCAGCAGGTGAATCTCTGCAGCGAGCAGTGCAGCGTCCGGCTGTCCTTCTTGTGCTTCGGCATCGATCAGCGCCAGTGCGCGCTCGTTGGCGCTGGCTTGCATCAGGATCTCTGCCAAGGCCAAGCGTGTGCGGAGGTCCTCGTGCTTCTCCAAGCGCGTGATTGCCGTGTTGACCTGTCCAGCCTGTAGATCGGCCAGGGCCAAGAGGCGTTGGAGCTCAGGTCCGTCTGCGGCGCTCCCTTCCAGGGGCAGCAGTTCCCTAGGGCTGTGTGCCTCCTCCTTGGAGCGCGCCTTCCAGGTCAGGAGCGAGCAGAATGGGCCCACCTCGGGGCTCTCCTCACAGGCCTTAGCGCTTCTCAGCGCGGCCTTGGGGGTGCCTTCGGTCAGAGCAAGCTCGGCGCGGGCTGCGAGGTTGTGGGGGTCTTGGGGGGCCAGCCGCTCCGCTTCTTCCAGTAGGGTCCACGCCCTAGGTCCCAGTGCCGGTCGATCCGGAGCCGCTCGGGCATAAGCCACGGCCAAGCCGGCCAGGATGGGTGCGCTCTCGGGGCTGGCCGCAGCACCCTCTTCCAGTTGGGCCATCGCGCGTTTGTCAGCCTCTACGCTGCCTTGCTGGAGATATTTCCAACCACGCTCTTGGAGCAGTTCGGCTGGCTGTGTGGGCGTGACCCGTGCGCGGATCTCTTCCACCAGAATCTCGGTGGCGGTGGGTGGGGATTGGGTCAGCCACACCATGATGATCACGATGCAGGCGCCCAGAACGGCCATACCACCAGCGATGAGCGGCACGCGGCTTGAGCTGCTCTCCTCAAGAAGCTCTGGCCGGGTGCCCTGAACGCTGGGGCGTCGGAGCTCCGGCTTGCGGGCGTCGCTGTAGGGGCGTCGAAAATCGCCTGTGTCCTGCGTCCGGTAGCTGCCGGTGTCCATGGGGCCGGAGAAGGTCCCGTTCATGGGGCCGGACATCGGCCCGGAGTGGCTGCCGGTGCCCCCAGGCAACCCCGAGGTCCCGGTGGTGGGCGCCACAGGTTCTACGCCTGGTGCCATGGGGACGTCGGTGGGGTCGCTGGCCTTTCTGCCCAGGGCTGCGAGGAGCTCAGGTCCCAGTGGCACGATGCCGCGGTTGCCCAGCCTGTCCTCGGCGTCGAAGACATCTCCCAGAGTTTCGTGGAACTCCTGAGCGACTTGGCTGCCGTGCTCTAAACGGGCCATCTGGATTTTTCTTTCTTCCCCAAAGAGCTCCTGCATGAGCAGGGAGATGCTGCGTTGAACAAGCTGCGGGTTGCGCTGGTCCATGTGCGCGAAGAGCGCTTCCTGCATGTCCCCGGCGTCTACGAAGCGGTCCTTAGGGTCCAGTGCCAGGGCGCGGGCTATCGTGCGATCTAGCTCTGGGCTGACGTTGGGGTTGAAAGCCGAGGGGGGCGGGTAGTCGCCGGCCAGGATTCGTCTTGCACTCTGCTTGGGCTCCCGGGCTCGAAACAGGCCGCGGCCGGTGAGCATCTCGTGGAGCACGACCCCCATCGAGAAGAGATCGGAGCGGGGCGTGGCACGCTTGGAGCGCAGGCGTTCGGGGGCGACGTATTGGACCTTGCCCCAGTTGATGCCGTCTTTGGCTTCGTTTGTGAGGGCCTGGGTGGCAGCGATGCCAAAGTCGACGACCTTGACTTGACCGTTGAAGGAGAGGACCAGGTTGGAGGGGCTGATGTCCTGGTGCACGATGCCCATCGGCGTGCCGCTCAGGTCGCTTAGGTTGTGGGCGTACTGCAGGGCCTTGCAGGCCTCGTGGGCTATGTACAGGGCGAAGTCGACCGGCATGACTTCTTTGCGTTTGGAGAGCTTGGAGAACAGACGCTTGATGTCGCGGCCGTCTACCCACTCCATGGCCAGGTAGTAGCTGTCCTTGATCTTGCCGAAGTCGTAGACCTGAACCACGTTGCCGTGTTGCAAGCCCACGCTGATCTTGGCCTCGTCGATGAACATGCTGACAAAGGCGGGGTCGTTGCTGTAGCGCTCCAGAATGCGCTTTATGACCAAGGTCTTGGCAAAGCCGCCCGTGGAGAAGCTGCGGGCCGCGTAGACCTCGGCCATTCCGCCGACCGCGATGCGATCGATCAGGTAGTACTTGCCGTAGATTCTCGGCGTGAAGTCGGAGGTCATGAGGGGGCAAGAATAGCAGGACGAGGACTTATAGGAACTCGGGGAGGTCTCACTCCTCTTCGATCCACACCCGTCCACGTCCGCCGTCCACAGTGATGCGCATGCCGTCCTGTAGACGCGTCGTAGCGCCCTCGACATTGACCACGGCGGGTAAGCGGTACTCTCGGGCGACCACGGCTCCGTGAGAGAGCATCGAGCCCAACTCCAAGACCACGGCCCCGGCGACTAAAAACAGCGGGGTCCAGCCGGGATCGGTCGCGGTGGTCACCAGAATGTCGCCGGGCTGCAGGCGCTCGGCGTCCTCGATGCTGTGCAGAATGCGTGCGCTGCCGGTGTGGCGTCCCGCGCTGATGCCCAGGCCCACCAGGCTGGCGCCACTCTCCTGTACTTCGACCCCTTCATCCCCAAGCAGGAAGGTTGGGGGCGCGGGCTGCGCTGCGTATTCCGCCCATTGCTTGGCGCGGCGGGCCATGAGCACCTGGGTGTCCTTGGGACTCAGGGTGCCGACGGCTCTGGCGCGCAGCTCGTCCAACTCCAGAAAGCGTACCTGCTCTGGCGCCTCCAGCAGGCGCTGGCCCAGGTCGGTCACGCAGCGCTTGAGCGCCCACATCAGCCGGTCGAACTCGAAACGTTGCTCTTCTCGCAGCTGCAGGTACCGCCTTGCCAGATCCACTTTACGGAGGGTGAACTGTCGGTCCTGGGCAGGCAGGCGCTGACGCAGGGCAGCCAGAGCTTGCTTAGAGGCTCGGATCTGCTCTTGTACCCTGGCTTGGGGATCTCCCAGCTTGCCACTCCGGTAGGGCTCCAGCAAGGGATCCAGGGCGGCGGGGTCCTCGGCCCATCGGGTCGCGAAGAGCTCCCAACTGCTCTGGCTGGAGCGGTGTCCGTACTGGGAGAGAAAGGACGCCTGGGTCATGGCGCCTGTGGCCAGAGCGTAGAGGGCCTGATTGGTCTGCACGGTGGGGTTGTCCGCCGGTGCCGTGAGCACATCGTCGGCTAGGTCGTGGGGCAGCTCGCCGCGCATGATCTGGTAGCTCAGGTTGGCGAAGAGCAGGGAGACCACATGGATCTTCAGGTAGTCACGCTTGAGCTCGATGAGCTGGTCGAGCTGTGTGAGGCCCTCCTCCACGCCCGAGGCCACCACGGCCAAGGCAGGCAGCTCGTTGCTCAGACGCTGGGCAAATGCGTCCCAAGCCTTGTGGTTGCTCCAAGGATTCCACCGAAAGCGCTGCCAGCGCTGCTCCGCAAAAGTGGTCTGAAAGATGGAGCGGTAGACCTGAAGATCTGGCGGATAGGCAAATCGCCGGGTCCAGCGCTCCACTTCCCGAGGCGGCAGGAAGTCCATCATGAAGCTGGGGGGACTGCGACCGGGCAGCTTAAAAGCCAAGTGCCGAAACACCGTCACGTTGGCGTAGGGCCTGCCGCGCAGTAGTCGCAGGGGCGGAGCGCCCCCCAGGTAGTGAAGAGAGGTCTCCGGGTAGTCGATCAACCAGGTCAACATCGGTCCGGTGATCGACCAACCCATCGGCGTGGCCAGTCCCGCCCAACGCTCGCCGATGAAGCGCCGCGTCCAGAGCACGCCATCTCCGCGCTCAGGGTCCCCGGCGGCGGTTATGGGCCGAGCCTGGAGCACGAAGATCTGCCCGTCTGCGTCGATGGCCCACTCCAGATCCTGTGGCTGGCCCGTGTGCTGCTCCGCGCGCAGCGCCATGCGTGAGAGGCGCTCGACCTCCTGTTTGCTGAGCTTCCGAGCCAGTGGACGCTCCACCTTCGCCCACTCCAGGGTGTTCTTGACCAGGGGAGCCAGTCGGCGGGCTTGGGGCAGCACGTCTGCTTCCAATTCCTGCACGTGGAGCCGATTCCAGATCCGACCCAGGCCACGAGGCAACTTCCTGGGCCGCTTGACTAGGTACCGGTCTGGAGCGACCTGCCCGCTGACCAGTGCCTCGCCTTGGCCCCAGACGGCCTCCACCACCAGCTCCGAGAAGCTGCCGGTGACCGGGTTCATCGTGAACACCACACCGCTGGTCTTTGCATCGACCAGCCGCTGCACAACCACGCCCATGCCGGGCTGACCGCGCACCCCGCGGGCCTTGCGGTAGGTCACTGCTTGGTGGGAGAAGGCGCTGGCCCAGCACTGCTTGACCGCTGTCTCCACCGCGTCGCCAGGGCGAACGTTCATGACGCTCAGGAACTGGCCGGCGAAGGAGTTCTCACCGCCATCCTCCTCAATGGCCGAGCTGCGTACCACCAGTCGGTCACCGAGCTCCGCTCCAGCTTGGCGCAGGGTGCCGGCCAGCTTGGGGGGCAAGCGGCCGTTCTCGATCATCATGCGCAGCTGCCGCAGGGCATCGGGGTCCGGTCGCCGGTGCAGGCCTTTGGCGCGGTCCCACAGGCCGTTGTGCTTTAGGAAGGACCGAAAGTCCGAGACAGCCAGAGCAACCGCGGGCGGCACCGGGAGCCCACGCCGGGAGAGCGCTCCCAGAGATGCGGCCTTTCCTCCATAAGTGGAGGAAGCGTCGTCCTTGAGTTGGGAAATGGGGCGGATCACGGAATGTGTCTATCCGAGTGCTCCGTCGGGGTCCCCCGTCCCAGGTCTTGGGGTAGTCTTTGACCTATGACCCTACTGCTTCTCCTCGCCTGCGAGGGCACACTACCCGAGCCTGTTCCCGCCCCCCAAGCCCCCAAGCCACGGGTTTCCCTGCACTCTCTCGCCTCAGGCTCGCAGACCATGTCCAAAGCGCCACCTGTGGAGTTGGTCCCGGAGGAGCCCAAGGTGGACTCCAAGTGCAAAGTTGACATCGACCTGCGCAAAGTCAGCGTGGACCGGAACTTTAAGCAGGATGGTGTGGAAGGGCGCTGGGATCGCCTGAGCTCTGCTCCCTTGGTGATGAAGGACCCCTCGCGAGGCTGCCCGATTTTGGCCCCGGCCAAGCTCATCATCGATGTGCCCCTGGATCTGGGTTGTACCGAGGCGGAGGTAGATCTCAATGTGGGTTGCGGTGGTCAGTGCGCGCACGCCAAGACCCTCAGAGGCGGCAAGGCTGTGAAGGAGTGGACCAACTCGGTCAACAAGCACGAGGACTTGATTCTGTCTGGCGCATTGGACAGCGTAGAGCTCTGGGGCGAAGGCTTGGAGATCTGTCGAATCCAGCTACGCTGATCTCCGCCAGCCCCTTGTTCACCTGTCCGTGGCACGCGTTGCGTTACGGAGCCCTTCATTCAGGAGCTCCCAATGGCCGGCATATTCAACCCTCCCACTCCCTTCAACGAGCCCGTCAAGGACTACGCACCTGGCAGTCCCGAGCGCGCCAGCTTGCAGGCCGAGGTCACCCGTCAAGCTGGGGAAGTGCTGGAGTTGCCGAGCATCGTCGGCGGAAAGGAAATCACCAGTACGCGGCGCAGCGATGTGACCATGCCGACGGACCATCGGCATGTTCTGGGCCATGTTCACCTGGCCGAAGGCGACACGGTCGACCGCGCGATCAACTCGGCCTTGGACGCCCGCAGCGAGTGGGCCGCTCTGCCTTGGTCTGAGCGGGCCAGCGTTTTTCTGCGCGCCGCTGAGCTCTTGGCAGGCCCCTTCCGCGACAGGATCAACGCCAGCACCATGCTCGGCCAGGGCAAGACCGTGAACCAGGCTGAGATCGATGCATGCTGTGAGCTGGTCGATTTCTTCCGCTTCAACGTTCAGTTTGCTCGCGACCTGTACGCCGAGCAGCCACCGGTCAGCCCCCCGGGCATCTGGAACCGCAGCGAGTACCGTCCCCTGGAAGGCTTTGTGTTTGCGGTCACGCCCTTCAACTTCACCAGCATCTGCGCCAACCTGCCCGCATCCGCGGCGCTGATGGGCAACACCTGCGTTTGGAAGCCTGCCCGTACCCAAGCCTTGTCCGCTCACTACACTATGGAGCTGTTCAAGGCGGCGGGCCTGCCCGACGGCGTGATCAACCTGGTGCATGGCGCTGGGGCCGATGTGGGCGACCCAGTCGTGGCCCACAAGGATCTGGCCGGCATCCACTTTACGGGCTCCACCCCCACCTTCCAGTACCTCTGGAAGAGCGTTGCCAACAACATCGGCAACTACCGCAGCTACCCCCGTTTGGTTGGGGAGACCGGCGGCAAGGACTTCATCGTCGCCCACAAGAGCGCCGACCCGGTCACCCTCTCGGTGGCTATCGCGCGCGGCGCCTTTGAGTACCAGGGCCAGAAGTGCAGCGCAGCCAGCCGCATCTACGTCCCCAAGAGCCTGTGGCCGGAAGTTCTGGAGCGGGTCACCGCAATGGTCGCCGAGTTCAAGATGGGCGATGTGCGGGACTTCTCCACCTACATCTCTGCGGTCATCGACGAGAAGGCTTTCCGCAGCCACTCCGGATACTTGGAGTTGGCACACGCCACCGGCACTGTGCACTTCGGTGGCAAGGCCGACAGCTCCTGCGGTTGGTTCGTTGAGCCCACCTTGGTAGAGGTGGACGATGTCGGCCATCGCATGCTCGCCGAGGAGATCTTCGGTCCTATCCTGACGGCCTACGTCTACGACGACGACAAGTACGCTGAGATCTTGGAGGCCGTGGACAAGACCAGTCCCTTCGCGTTGACCGGCGCCATCTTTGCGCGCGAGCGCTACGCTGTGGTCCAGGCCATGCAGGCGCTCCAGAACGCTGCTGGAAACTTCTACATCAACGACAAGCCCACTGGCGCAGTCGTGGGTCAGCAGCCCTTCGGCGGCGCCCGTTCCAGCGGTACCAATGACAAGGCGGGCTCCAAGCTCAACCTGACTCGCTGGGTGAGTGGCCGCACCATCAAGGAGAACCTCAACCCACCACGGGACTGGGGCTACCCCTTCTTGGGTTGATCCTGCTCGAGCGCTTGGACCAAGGTCCAGGCGCTCTCCAGGGCGGGAAGCAGCGGGACCTGTAGAGGGGCCGGCAGCACGACCCGCACCAGCCCTGAGTGAAGTTCGCTGAAGGGGTACTCATTGAGTAGCTCCAGCAGTGGCTCCGCCATCTCCAAGGTGGCCAGCCTGCTCAGAGCTTCGGGCTGCTCGGTTTGGGCGCTCAAGAG
This sequence comes from Cognaticolwellia sp., assembly GCA_047621545.1. Classification (GTDB taxonomy): domain Bacteria; phylum Myxococcota_A; class UBA796; order UBA796; family CAJQPC01; genus CAJQPC01. The sequence continues at coordinate 11,932 of JBLHMA010000006.1, forward strand.
CAGGTCTACCACCGGGTTGCCGACCCTGTGAGGACCCTGGACGCGCTTGCCCAAGCGCAGGTCGGCGGGAAGTTGCCCGGCGTGGTCGAGGGTTAGGACCGTCTGGGTGTTGTCCATGAAGATGCGCAAGTTGTGGCCTCGCCAGCGCCCAGGACCCAAGGGAATTCCGCCCACCGCCCCTGTCAGAGCTTCCGGCGAGGGCTCGAAGTGCGCCGAGATCTCCTCTCTAAAGTCCCGACAGAGGCCGTCCAGGGAATCCATGAGCTCCCCCAGGTGGGCCAAGGCCGTCTCGAGTTGGCCGGTACTTCCGACGCGCAGGCAGATTTCCCCTCTGTAAACCTCCAGGTGATTGCTGTGCCCGTGATGCCGCTGCATGGGCATTTTTAGTGGGTGCTTTCCTTGGGGCAAGCGCAGCCACTCGGCGTCCAATGTCGCGCCGGCCCAGGGACCTCCTCGCACCTTGAGCAAGACCGCCGCAGGCTGGGGGGCACGGATGCGGATGTCCACCTTGCGACCGCTCCGCCAAGCGCGCACTGCGAAGCCCTGTGTTTGACCCTCCCAGCCATCTTCAGTAGGTTCGAGCTGGATTTGACTCTTGGATCCGATCGCCGGCATTGCCTTCTCATTGGTTACGGCCCGGTACATGGCCCAGCCGGTGAGTACGAGAATGGGGATGGCGAGAAGGAGCATGAGTACGTTGGCAGCCTACGCCATTCGGGCAGCGAGAGTGTGCAGGCTGAACTCTCTGTGCTTCGGATGATTTGGCCGTTCAAATGCAAAGCGCCGGCCGGTTCCTCTGGCCGCGGAATTGGCCAGTTTCGACCGGTCCGCAGGACAGAGCTCTTGCAAAGTGCTTGACATCCCCAACATGTGGCTCTAAGTAGTCAGTAAGCTCGATCTGGCGCCTCCGCGCCGTTCGGGCTGGTCCGGATCAGACTGGCATTCCGCCCTCATCCGCGACCGTCGCACGCTTTTTTAGCGCTGCCTCTGGGTAGCGCACTGCGAGCGGAGATCTGCTTGTTGTCCGAACAACGGCTGAGTGTCTTGCCTGTGGCTGTGCTGCTGCTGGCGCGCTCGTGAACCCCTTCAACGCTCGTACACACAAGGCCTCAATCCTTGGTTGTGCCCGAGGAGCGCTCTGAATGCAGTATGCACGTCAAGCCTGACAATCCCGTAATCGTCCAAGGCGATGGCAAGGTCCTTCTTGAGACCAAACACGCTCGTTACGAGTCTGCGCGCGACTTTATCGCGCGCTTCGCCGAGCTAGAAGCGTCTCCAGAGCTCCTTCATACCTACCGCATCTCTCCTTTGTCTCTCTGGAACGCAGCCAGCTCCGGGATGAACAAGGACGAGATCATCGACGGACTCAGAGACCTGTCCAAATTCGATGTTCCCCCTGCGGTTAGGAAGAGTACCGAGGAGACGATCGATCGCTACGGCTTGGTCAAACTGGTGCCCCACCCGGACCAGCCAGAGGACCTTCTGCGGGTTCAGTTCGAGACCGCATATGTGGCCAAGATGGCAAGCAAAGAGCCCTGCGCCAAGGAAATCATGGTGCCGGACGGCCGTCGCCACTGGGCCATTCCTACTGGGCTCCGAGGGTTGTACAAGCAGCGCATGCTGCAGGCCGGTTGGCCGATCGAGGACCTGGCGGGCTTTCTGCCCGGCGGACCTCTCAAGATCGACCTGCGCGAGACGATGCTCGGCAACGGCAAGACCTTCTCCATTCGTCCGTACCAGGTCGAGGCGGTGGACCGCTGGCACCTGAATGGGCGTCCTCAAGGTGGACACGGCACGGTCGTTCTGCCTTGTGGTGCAGGCAAGACCATCGTAGCCATCGAGGCGATGAAGCGCTGCCAGACCAAGACCCTAATCTTGGCAACCAACGCCGCTGCCGTTGAGCAGTGGGTCACCGAGATCAAGGACAAGACGCACCTCAAGGACGGTCAGGTCGGCGCCTACATGGGCAGCCGGAAAGAGATCTGTCCTGTGACCGTCGCGACCTACCAGATCCTGACTTGGCGCCGCTCAAAGAAGGACGACTTTGCGCACCTGCACTTGTTCTCCGACGAGAACTGGGGCCTGATCATCTATGACGAGGTCCACTTGCTGCCCGCGCCTGTCTTTGGTGCCACAGCTGCACTGCAAGGCCGCCGCCGCCTGGGACTGACCGCTACCCTCATTCGTGAGGATGGACGCCAAGGAGACGTGTTCTCCCTGGTGGGCCCCAAGCGCTACGACTTGCCATGGCAGAAGCTGGAGCGGGGTGGTTTCATCGCCGAGGCTACCTGCTACGAAGTGCGCGTGCCCTTCACCCCCCACCAAGCCGCTGCCTACGAGCGGATGGGGGAGCAGCAGAAGTTCAAAGAGGCTTCGGTGAACCGCGAGAAACTGCGGTCCATCAAGGCTTTGGTGAAGAAGCACAAGGACGACAACATCCTTGTGATCGGCACCTACGTTGATCAACTGCACGAGATCTCCAGGGCGATTCGAGCGCCCCTGATTACCGGAAAGACGCCGCATAAACGGCGGATTGAGCTCTTCAATCAGTTCCGGGCCGGAGAGATCAACACCTTGGTTGTCTCCAAGGTTGCCAACTTTTCCATCGACTTGCCAGATGCAAACGTGGCCATTCAGGTCTCGGGCACCTTTGGCAGTCGACAAGAAGAGGCCCAGCGCCTGGGGCGTATTCTTCGCCCTGGAAAGGGTGCGGGCGCCTTCTTCTACACCGTGGTCACCAAGGACAGTAAGGAGCAGGACTTCGCCATGAAGCGCCAGCTCTTCCTGACCGAACAGGGCTACCGCTACTTTATCGAAGACGGGGCCGCGGCCTAAGCGCCGCCGCCGGACACAGCACCGCAGGGCCAAGAATTGGCCACTGCCGGGAGGATTGAATGTCCCCACAGACTGATGCACCTGCAGACGGACGCCGCAAGCGTCGCCGTCGTCGTCGCCGCCAGAACGAAGAAGAAGGACCGGGCGAGGTCCAGGCCTCCGCTAGCCCCGAGGGGGGAGGAGGCGGAGAAGGCCGCAAGCGCAATGGTCGCCGCGGTGGCCGTCGCCGGGAAGACGATTCAGGCCCTGGCGTCTCTACGCCTTCTGGTCGCAGCTCTCGTCGTCGCCGCCGTCGCAAGCGTCGTGGACCGGCCGTTGCGGGCCTGAACCGTCGTCGTCGTCTGAGTCAGGGTGAGCTTGAGGAGCTGGAGGACTACTTCTCCCGCTTGCCTGAGACTCTGCTGGGCAACCTCTACAAGGGCCTGGGCGGACAGCCTGGTCGTGTTGGGGACACCAAGCGCATGGTTCAGCTCGCCATCCGGGCCATCGCCCAAGGCAAGCGCCTAGGCACCATGCTGAAAGGCTTGCACGAGAAGGAGCGCATGGCCTTGGCCGTGCTCATCCAGTGCGGTGGTCTGGCACACTCCGAGGAGCTACTGCGCGAGATGCACCTTTCCTTGGGTGGAAATGAGCGTGACTGGACCCGCGTGCTTCTGGTCTTGGCCGACAAGGGCTTGGTCGGTGCCAGCGAGGAGCAGGACGGGGCCTTCTTCTACTTGGTCCCTGACCCTCTGGTCGAGCACCTGGTGGAGCACCTCGAGAGTGAACTGGCAGTAGGTACTTTCCAGCATGACGACATCGTTGTGCGCAATCAGACTGCCTTCTGCCCGCCTCTGGACTTCTCGGTCACCACGCTGTGCACCTACATTGACCAGCGGCCTCCGCGTCTGACTCAGCAGCAGGACATCTACAAGGCCGACAAGGTCGAGCTCGATGAGTTCTTCGCTCAGCTGTGGGAGGCCAACAGCGAGCTCTTCCACTTCCACATCGACTTCCTGATTCAGCACGGTCTCTGCGAGCTGAGCGGTGACCGTCTTGCGGTCAACCGCGACGTCGTCGAAGAGTGGCTGCAGCTCGACGCTCAAGATCAGAGGGACCTACTCTTCCGGAGCTTGGACCTACGCTTCCGCTATGCGGAGTGGATCATGTACGCGGTTCACTCCGGTGCCGGAGAGTGGGTAGCCGAGCAGCCCCTACAGGGCCTGTACCGTCGCTGGACCCGTGGCGAGGACTGGCGAAAGCGCTTTCACAAGGGTGAGTTTGCAGCGACCCGCAGCAACGAGCGGGAGTCCTACTCCTTCGCGCCGCTGGTCGATGCAGGCATGCTCGAGCTTGGAGAGTGGGGTCAGGAGAAGTTCTACCGCCTCACACCACGCGCCCTCGCTATGCTCGAGCCCCCAGACGGGGATGAGTTCAGTCAGTTCTACCTGACCCCTTCCTACGAGATCATGGCCCCCGCTGGCCTGCCTCCTCTTCTGCTCTTCCACATCGGCGAGCTCTCTGAGCTCACCGGCTGCGACCGGGCCAACACCTACAAGGTCACCGAGATCAGCGTTGAGCAGGCTGTAAAGAAGGGTTGGCGTCGTGACGACATCCTGGACTTCCTGCGAGACGGCAGCCAAATCGGCCTGCCTGAGAACGTTGAGCAGACTCTGAAAATCTGGATGGGCCCCAGCGCAGACGTAGAGTTTCATGACTGCGTGTTGCTCACCGTGCAGAAGTCCAAGATTCGCGAGGTCGAGGCCGCGCGCTCTATGCGTCCCTTCCTGCTTCACCGCTTTGTTCCTGGCATGTACGCCATTGACCGTACTCGGTTTATGGAGGTCTACGCCGAGCTCTCCGAGCTTGGGCTGGTGCCAGCCCAGGACATTCGCCAGTACCCAGGTCAGGCCGATCAGGTCGTTGCCCGCAGCAACCTGCACGACCTCTTGGCCGAGGCCCGCGAGACAAGCGACAATCCTCTGGCCCGCGCCCAAGAGGCGGACACCCAGCCCGAGGATCTGCTCGCTGTGCCGGGCTCTTCCACTGGCCGCCGCAAGAAGAAGAAGAAGAAGGTGGAGATCCCTCGTATGAGCACGGCGGAGGCTCGTCAGGCCCTGGACCGTGCCATTGCGCTCAAGCAGCAGGTCAAGGTGCAGTACAGCGGAAAGGACGGAAAGCGCCTTCACTACATGCTGCAGCCAACGCGCCTGGCGCTCAACCCCGCGGGAGACCAAGTGGTGGTCGCCACCAACGTGGAGACCGGCGATCTGAGAACCTTCAAGGTTGTGCGCATCGAGCGCATCAAGGTGGTCTCCTAAATGGCCCGCTTGGACCTCACTGGCTTGACTGCTCTGGTCACCGGCGCCAGCGCCGGCATCGGGGTTTGCTTCGCCAAGGAGCTCCAAGCGCGCGGTATCGGCAAGCTGATCTTGGTGGCCCGGCGTGAAGATCGCCTGGTCGCCTTGGCCGGCGAACTGGATGTGCCCACCGAGGTGATGTCCTGCGATTTGGGCGATCCCTCGCAGATCCAAGCCTTGTACGAGCGTTTTCCAGATGTGGATGTGCTTGTGAACAACGCGGGCTTTGGGAAGGCAGGTGCTCACGACACCATCTTGCCGAGCTCGCTGCCCATGTTGGATCTGAACTGCCGGGCAGTGCTTCAGCTCTGCGATCTCTACCTGCCTCGTATGCTGGAGCAGGGCCGAGGCGGGATCCTGAATGTGGGGTCGACTGCTGGGATGATTCCTCTGCCGAGCATGGCGCTGTACGGAGCGACCAAAGCCTTTGTGAACAGCTTCTCGGATGCGCTACGAAGCGAGGTCAAAGCACGCGGCGTACACGTGAGCTGTCTGGCTCCCGGTCCGGTCGCCACCGAGTTTTTCGAGGTCGCCAGCGATGGCGCCGGCGATCCCCCTGCATTCGTGATGGCCTCACCTCAGGCTGTGGCACGGGCTGCGGTTCGCGGTCTGGAGCGCAACACCGCGATTGTCACCCCTGGGCTGCACATCCGACTGGGTATGAGCATCGCCACTACAACACCTTCTTGGTTGGTGCGCCTGTTCACCGGGCTATACGGCAAGGCCATGCTGTCCTTCGCCGGCAAATAGACATTTCCTTGAGCGCAAATCCATGAGCGACAAAGAGCCCACCTTCGAGATCCTGCTAGAGCAACTCGAAAAGCGAGTTGAGCAGCTGGAGAAGGGCGAGCTGCCCTTGGAGCAAGCCCTCAAGCTGTTTGAGGAGGGCATTGAGCTCACTCGCAGCTGCCATGAGCGCCTGGATCAGGCCGATGAGCGCATCGCTGTTCTTACACGAGGAGCCGGGGGGCAGGATCTGGAAGAGCCGCTGAGCTGAGCTGCCTACACAGGTTCGACCAGGCCGAAGCTGCCGCCGCTGGGATCGGTAGCGATGGCCATACGTCCCACCGCGGGGTCAGAAACCGGGCTCATAACGACGCTGCCGCCGTGGTCCCCCAGAGCTTGGATTGTCGCGTCTAGGTCCGCAACTTGGACCCAAGCCACGAAGGACGACCGACCGGATTGAGACCGCGTCACGCCACCGCGCGGGGTGCCATTGGCTTTGAGGATGTGGTGTGGGCCGGCGGCCATCTGCTCGGTGCTGTGAGTCAATCCAAAGACCGACTCCAGCCAAACCAGGTCCGCATCGGGGTTGGTGCTCTGAAGGTGTTGCGACGACGGAGAAAGCGCCGGAAGAGAGGGGGGTGGGTGGCGCGAGTATCGAGCCACTTTTGCCGGCTTGCGCAGTGCTTGCCTCCAGGTAGTCGACTGACAGGAAGCTGCACCAAGAGGGCGGCGCTTCCTCTGTAGGCTGCATGTGACAGATGGTGCCGCCTGGCGCAGAGAACATGGTGCCGTCGTCGGTCTCAACGAGGTTCCAGCCAAGCACGCTTGGGTAGAAGGTCTTTCCCTTGTCCACGTCGTTAGAGATGCCATGGGTAGATGCAGAATACTGCGTCGCCATTCTGCAGGCCTCTCCGCACCTCCCCTTCGCCAAGAGCGCAGAGGCGGCCTTGGACCGTGCTTGTCGTGCCCTATCAGCGGACCGGCAGCGGGCCATGCAGCGGCTGCAGCGCCGAATCCTCATCGGCCAAGCCAGCGAGCGGAACAAACTCACCCTGGGCGGCCTACCGTGGGTGGCTTGGTACGCCCATCGCCTGAGCTGGAATTCGAGGGGCGAGATTAGGCTTCAGAGGGGCGGAATCAGCTCGGCCCCAGCCCCGTTCTTCTCGATCCACTTGTCCAGGTTCCCGTTCGCCGTCTTGTTGACCTTTCCGGAAACGATTCCCGACCATCCCAAGAAGATGCCTGGGGCGCCCAAGGCCTGGCGAGACCAGCGCCAGAAGTTGAAGACATCGGTGTGCTGGATGATCCGGCCGTCCTTGAAGACGAAGCTGGAGTCGATGATGTTGTGCACGCTGCGGCCGGTGACCGAGAAGGTGTACCAAGCCTCCCAGTGCCCGCTTCCAGTCTCGCCCTCAGCCTGGACTGCGCTGTGCTCCATGCGCAGGTCGGTTCCACCCTCGATGAGCATGTGCCACATCGCTGCGGCTCGCCAGCCCTTCAGGGGACCGAAAGCGGGGTCCTCGAAGGTGACGTCGGGGTGGTAGCAGGCGGCCATGCCGGCAGCGTCCTTGGCACCAAATGCGGTGTAGAAGCGCTCGATGATTTCAGCGGACATGGAAACTCCAGATGCGTTGACCCTAACAGTCCAACAGATGCCCGCACTGCGCGAGCAGCTTGTCTCCGATGCCGCGAACCTTGAGCAGCGCGGCCTGCTCAGCGAAAGAGCCGTTCTCCGCTCTGTAGGCCACGATGGCCTTGGCACGGCGCGGGGTCACGCCTGGGAGCAGGCTCAGCCTGGCCTGGTCGGCGGTGTTGATGTTGACCCGTTCCGGCGCGATATCGGCCCCATCGCCCAGAAAGTCGCTACTGCGGAGTAGCTCCCTCTCCTCATCCAGAAAGGTCCACGTCCACTGCATCTTGCCCAGGCTCGGGAAGGTGGCGCTGATGCGGACCCGACCGGCCGGCGCGGTGTATTCGCAGCGAAGGGTCTGCCCGTCGAAGGTGTAGGCGTGTGCCTGACTGGGATCCGTACGCAGCTCCCGACCGAACCACTGCTGCACATCGCGGATCACCTGGGCGCGAGAATGCGGCGAGCCCACCGAGGCCTGGAAGAGCGCCCCGTCCGCATAGATGCGGTGGAAGGTGTAGTTTTGCCCCTTCTGGTACACGTACAGGCCGCTTATGGCGCGGCAGAGCTGGAGTTTGGGGTCGGACTCTTCCCGCCACTCAGGGGGCGCCACTCGCAGAGAATCGGGCCAATGTTCAAGGGTAGAAGGATCCAGATCCGTCGTCGAGGTCAACTCGGTGCAGAGGGTCTTCCAGGCAGCTTCGGAGGGGTTGTTTAGGTCCATGGGCAGCAGATAAGCGGCTTGTTGGCTGTGTGCTATTCAGTTGCTCTAGCTTGGGATGCGAGATGGATGTGAAGGGAAAGACTGTGGTGGTGACCGGCAAGCTGCAGCACATGAGCCGCAAAGAGGCGGAGGCGCAGCTCAAGGCACTCGGCGCGACCGTCAGCGGCAGCGTCTCCAAGAAGACCGACATCCTCTTTGCTGGGGAAAAGGCGGGCTCCGGGCTCCAAGCTGGCCAAGGCGTCTAAGCTTAGGCTGACTGTGCTCGGAGAGTCGGAGCTGGTCGCGCTTCTGGCTGGGGACGCGGAGACCGATGGTGTGCACTTTGCGACGGGCGCCTGGGTGGGAGATGACTACGATGCGGGGGGGTCTCTGGCCGTGTGGGACGTGGACTCTGGGGCCTGTATTAACCGCATTGCATACGCGCGGAGGCACTGGCTGGCCCGACTATGCGGGGTGCGTTGGCTGGAGCGGGGACGGCCGCCGCCTGGGCTTGGTCTTTGACACCAACGGCGTGGGCTACCTGGATCCCTGCGGCAGGCCAGACGGGGTCGCCTCCCACACCTATGTCACCGACGACTGGAGTCGTCCGCCGGGGTGGTGCTGGGCACCGGACGGCGCGCGCGTATTTGTGTCTTGCTGGGGCTACAAGGGCTCTCGCCTAGCGGGGTGCATCGCCACCCCCAGCGCCCACAGAGTCCAGCCCGTACACATGAAGCCGGTGGGAGAGCCCTTCAGCGCCCAGGACGCCGAGCCGCCCTTTCAGCCCTTCCAGAGCATGTGCTGGACAAGGAACGACGTGGTGGTGGGCTTCAACGGACACGGCGAGGTCTACGGCGGGCCAACTGGGAGTCCACCCACTGTCTGGCCCAAGTGGCGGCCTACCTGGCGCGCGCTGGGGACTTGCATGGAGCTCGCACCCTGGTCCAGCGCGCTGAGCTGGGGCTCAAGAGCCAGAACTTTGAGCGCTCGCCGGAGTTCTACGGGCGGGCGGCGGGCTGGATTGGCGCGGTCTTCACTCTGCTGGGCCAGGACACGGACTGGCTGCAGCGCTCTCGGGACAAGGTAAGCGGAGGTCACTGGCTCGCTGGCGAGACTCTACGCTCTGGAGATCGCGACCCTTTGGACCGACTGCTGACGGGCTCGGAGCGGCAGGAGTTCGGGACCTTGAACTACGTCGTCGCGCTCTGCATCGAGCTGGGCCAACCTGAGCTGGCCTGGGAGCTTCGCCACCACTTTAAAGGCCTCTCTCTGCGTCCGGCGGAGGACCACCTCTTGGCGGCCATGGCGGACAAAATTGGGCCTTTGGCGCTTGAGGCCTATCTGGCTCCGATGCTGGAACAGGCCAAGGGTGTGGCTGGGGGCGCCATGGCGCTGGCGCGGTGGTCTCGCTTTGACGTAGCGGCTGTCAGCGAGCGCCTGCCCGAGTTCTTGAGCAACCTGGACGTCTCCGGGCTGGATGCGCGCTACGGCCTGCCAGACTTCTTGGCCTCGATGGCGGAGATCTGCGGTCGATTGGGGGCGCTGGACTCCCTTGAGCCCGCTGCTCGCAGCTGTCCCCGCCAAAGGACCACACTGGTGCGCAGTCTTGCGCTGGACCAGGAGGAGCGGCTTCGCCTGCGCCAACAGCTCGTTGAGGAGCTGGCGCAGGCGAAGGTGTTGGTGGATCAGCACCTCTCGGTTCTGAGAGGCTCCGCAGAACTTGGACCTCCGCTGCGGGCGCTGGAGTCCGAGTCCTGATTCTCAGCCCTCGCTTGCCTCGTCACAGATGAAGTTCTCGACCGTCAGGGCGTCGATGAGGTGCCTGTTGGTCTGGCTTCCGGTCGCTGCCGTGAAGCCGACATGCGCAGGGAAGTTGGTGATCTCCGGCACGACCTGGTTGATGTATTCGATGCCGTCGATGGTCACCGTGACCTGCTGGCCGATGACGTCGACCTCCATGTCGTGCCAGGCGCCGTCTTCCACGTCGTGGATTTCAGCGAAGGCCACGCCGTTGCCCTTGGACGCGCCGTCGATCACGATGGCCACGTGCTCGTTAACGGTGGGCTCGGTGTAGCCGGGGTCTCCGGTGTTGTCCCAGGTGTCGATCTCGATAGACCAGCCGGGCAAGCTGCCGTATCCGATGCCGCCGCCGCTGGAGCCGACGTAGGTGGTCATGCGGGAGGTGTCGATGGCGGTCAGGCTTAGGCCGTCGGCGCCTTGGCGGTCACCGGCGTAGAACTTGAAGGCGATGGAGACGTTGTCGGAGTCCACCGTCTCAGCGGTCATGAACGCGCTGCCCTTCTGGGTCTTGGAGGCTGTGGTCAGCTCCACCCAGCCGTTGGTGGTGTCCCAGTTGGCCGAGCCGCTGAAGTCCCAAGCGGCTAGGTCGATGTTGTCCTCGGTGTAGCCCTCGTTCTGGCAGATCTCGAACTGCTCTTGCACGGCGTTGCCGCAGGAGTCTGTGGTGGTCAAGGTCACGGTGTGGTCCCCGCTGCTGCGCAGGGTGCCGTCCCAGCTGTGCTCGATGAGCCCGCTGCTGTCTGCGCCGTCGGTGCCCAGCACGCCGTCCACATCGGAGCTCCACTCCACGTCCAGAAAGGTGGGGCTCTCATCGTCTTGGGCCATGGCCTCAAGCAGGGCGGAGGCCCCAGGTGCGACGACAGGTGGGATGCTGCCCAGGGTGAGACTGGGCGCTTGGTCGGCGTCTCCCTGAAGGCTTACGGTGATGGTGGGCGTGTTGGGGTCGTTGGTGGTGAACTCCACCAAGCCTGCGCCGCCGGTGCTTCCGGGCATCACGTAGACGTCCACACTGGAGCCGGGTGCGACCTCGGTGGGCGGGGTGGCGATGCTCCAGTCGCCGGTGATGGTTGGTGCGGACAGGGTCAGGGGGCCGTCACCGGAGTTGGTGATGGTGAACATCGCCTCGATGGCCTCGCAGTACAGACCGATCTCGACCACGTCGTGAGAGACCTTGGCGATGGGGTTGCCAATTTCTCCTGTGTCTCCGGTGTCATCACAATCGCAGCAGCCCTCACACAGAACAGTGTACTCGGGAGCCTCTCCGTCGCAGGCGGCCAGGAGGGCCAGAAGGGGGGTGAGCATGAGCAGTGAAGCGGTCTTGGTAGCCATGATGTTGTCTCCGAATTGTGTTGGGCTGAAGCGCCCTTCGAAAGACAAGGTAGGGGGGCGAGGGGGTGGTGGAATCACACGTAGATCCCACGTGGGGTCGGAGGGTGGGGGGCTTGGGTTGCGGTGGGTTGTTTCGTTGTTGAAGATTTTTTCGTAATGAAATTAGGTATTTGAGAAGTTTTACGAAGAAGCGAGATCTCCTTTTTGTGGCTGTCCGGCAGTCTTGTCTTGCGGCCACTTCCATGGAGGGAGGGGTCATTTGGAGTTCTTAATGAATCGGTCCCTTTCTGTTCTGTGCATTGGTCTTGCGGCGATAGTGGGGTTGGGGAGTTCGCCCGAAGCCCATGCCCAAGACTCTGCTTACGCGGCTGTCACGAAGACTTCGATCTGGAGGAGTTTGATTCTGGCGAAACGGGTGTAGAATACAGCTACTACGAACGTTTTGGCGAGGCGACGCTCTTGTGGGCTGACGCCTGCATCGCTCTTCAGAAGGAGAAGGACATGCTTCGGAAGATGATCAAGCTTGAGGAGCAGGTTTACAAGGACGCCCAGAAGAATGGCGACGCTGCTGAGGAATTCCAAGCCTTCGCCAACCTGGCACTCTACAAAGACCGCCTGGACGAGACAGAGGGCGCGTTGGATGCCTGTAGAGAGATGTTCTCCCAGTTCTTCAATTAGGAGAGATCATGCGTAAAAGAGTCGGTCTTTCACTGGCCCTGCCTGCATTGCTCCTTCTGTTTGGGGGTGCTCTCTGGGCGTTCTATGTGGCAGATGTTTCCTCTGAGGACGAAGTTTCTCCAGCGCAGTTCACCAGCCGCTACAACAAGCCACTGCCCCCGCCTCCCAGCCTGAACACGCCCCTGAGTCGAATGACCCCGGCGGAGTACGCAGCAGGGATGAGCCTCGAAGAGCTGCGCGCCAAGTCCAAGGCGCGAGAGGATGCGGACATCCACTGTGAAGTACTGGGCGTCCCAAAAGGCAGCGTCGGTACCCTGATGCATCGGGGAGATCAGATCTCGGTCTACGTTGAAGAAGAGGGTGTGGCTCGAATGAGCACCACCTTCTTTATGAAGTCCGGCTCCGGTGAGCTTTCGCTGGCCGGCTACGCTCCCGTCCAAGTCTCCTGGACCAAAGACGCGGACGGTTTCCATTGCACCCCTAGCGCCCCTGTTCCAAGCGGCGGCCCTTACGGCGTGTTTGGCCAGCTGCTCAACGAGACCGGCGCGCCCATTCCGGAGGCGTTGGTCTACGGCTGCGGCGACCTGGTCCGAACGGGAGAGGACGGCAGCTTCTATCTGACCCGCACCTTGACCATCGCGTGCAGCCTGGACATCACCGGTACCGGAAGTCAGCTCACCGTGGCTGTGCCGGCCGCTGAAGAAGATGTCGACATGGGCGAACTCATCTTGCGTGATGTGCCAGCTGGCGTTGGCCTAGGGCTCATTTTGGGCGAGATGGCCTTCGACGAGGGCCGACCGCAAGCGACTTTGGTCGTACTCACCGTGCTCCCTCAGTCCCCCGCCCACCTCGCTGGCCTTCGACCGATGGACGAGATCGTTGTGGTCAACGGCCAAGCCACTCCCGGCCGCCACCCTGCTGAGCTCTTCGATGTGGGAGTGGGCGATCAGGTCAATGTGATCTTGGAGGACGGGCGCGAGTTCCTTCTGGCCGCCCTCCCTATGGAGCAGCTCTATGAGCAGTCAGGCACGGCCCCCCAGGACATCGCCGAGATGCTGGAGAGCCAGAGCGGCTGGTACTGAGCGCGCGGCTGGTACTGAGCGCGCGGCTGGTACTGAGCGCGGGGCTACTCGTGAGACTCCGAGCGACGACGCCTGCCCAGAAGCAACGCGGCAAATCCAAGGGACAGCCATCCGATTGGGCTGCCGCCTTGGCCACTGCAGCCCCTACACCCCGAGCCCCCCGACAGGATGGAGCTGAGTTCCGTTTCCGGGTCCGTGTCCGTGTCGGCTGGTGTTCCTGTGTCGTCGACGCTTCCTGTATCTCCGGTGTCCTCGCAGACGCCCACCGCGCTGTCGGTGTCATCGCAGTCCGTGCCACCACAGGTCAGGGCGTCCAGTCCGTCTTGGTCGATGTCGCACCAGTCGCTGCCGTCGCAGTCCTGGTCGATGCCATCGTAGGGGGTCTCCGGCGCGCCCGGGTAGTGCAGCGCAGCGTTGTCATCGCAGTCATCACCGCCACAGCGCGCATCGTCGAAACCATCTTCGTCCACGTCGCAGAGGTCCCCCCCGGAACAGTCTTGATCAATCCCGTCATAGGGGATCTCGACTGCACCTGGAAACACCGTCGCGTCGGTATCATCGCAGTCTTCGTTGTTCTCGGACAGCCCCTCGCCGAGGGTACATGCGATCGCCAAGTTGCTCTGGCCAAAGCCATCTCCGTCCGCGTCCAGCCGAAACACTTGGACGTCCCAGGAGTCTGTGGGATCCACTACGCCATCGCAGTCGTTGTCCAGGCCAGCACCGCAGACCTCGCGGGCGCCTGGGTTTATGGCGCTGTCGGTGTCATCGCAGTCCGTGTTGTCGGCCACGTAGCCAGAAGGGGCCGTACACCCAATCTCAGTGCTCGCGGCGTCCCCATAGCCATCCTCATCGTCGTCCAGGTACCAAGTCAACGCGTCGCTCGCGCCGCTCTCGTCCACGCTGCCATCGCAGTCTTCGTCCAGGCCGCCGCAGGTCTCCGTTCCGCCTGGATAGGCGTCGGGGTTCAGATCATCGCAGTCGGCATCGTAGTCGCTCCCGTCCCCGTCTCGGTCCGTGTCCCAAGCACTCAGGCCGCCGTGGACACCAATGTCTGCGGTGCTGCCGTCCGCGTCGAACCCTTCGCCAGCGTCCACCAGCGATGAGCTGCTGCTGAGCCACAGAGTGTCGTTGCTGCAGTCGCCGTCGGCGGTGTAGGACTGGAAGCCAGGATCCACGGCCAGGTTGTTGTTCTCGGAGGTAGAGAAGGCGCTGTTGCCGCCCACATGGCTGCTGAGGTTCGAGTAAAAGTCGGTGTAGGAGACGCTGCTGTCATCCCAGGTCGCCGAGGTCAGGGTGAGGCCCCGACCGGCGGTGGTGTAAGCAAAGACGCTGTTGACGATGTCCAGGCCGCTCAGGCTGGCGTACAAGCCTCCGCCGGTCGCTGCGCTGTTGCCCAGAAAGACGCTGTGCTCAATCGCGCTGTCCTCTACTACGCGAAGCAGAGCGCCGCCGCCGGTCGAGGTGGCGGTGTTGTCGACTAGGGCCAGGTGGCTCAGCGTCAGGCCCTGGCCGTTCTTTAGGTACAGGCCTCCGGCGTTGTCCGCGCTGTTTCCGCAGATGTGCAGGCCGCTAAGAGAGACGTCGTCGTTTCTCGCGGATTGAGATCTTAGCCACAGGCCGCCGCCGTTTCCGCCGCCACCGCATGTGTTGGCTTGGTTGTCCCAGATCTGCGCGTCCTGGAAGTCCACGCTCGCCAACAAATCCACGTAGATGGCTCCGCCATGGCCGCATGCGCTGTTTCCTGTCAGGCGTGCGTCCTGCAGAACCACCGCTCCGTTCAGGTTCTCAGATCGAATCGCGCCGCCGTTCCCGGTTGTGGCCACGCTGTCGCGCACGATGAGTCCAGTACCAGAAAACGTACCAAACGGCGCGTCGATTGCGCCGCCATTGGGTGCGCTGCTTCCGTCGATGAGCACGTCGGTGAGCGAGGCACCTGCGTAAGCGCCTCCAGTGCTGGTTGCCGTGTTGTCGAAGAAGTCTGCCCGCTCAATATAGGCCCCGTAGGCGCCTCCCCCGGCTCCAGCTTGGTTGTCCCGAAACACAGAGTCGGTCACGGTGATCTCGTCCGCGTACAGGCCGCCTCCGGCTTCGAGGGCCGTGTTCCTTTCAAAGCTCAGATCCGTTGAGATGGCGTCGTTGTTTCCCAGCACGGCGCCGCCGCCTGTGTTGCTTGCGAGGTTGTCCTCAAAGCTCAGAGAGTGCAGATCCCAGGTCGGGGAGGTGAAGCTCGTGTCCGCAAACAGGCCCCCTCACGAAGCCGCTTCGTTACCCTCAAAGCTGCTGTCGCTGAGCGCCAAGTTCCCCTCTGAGATGTACATGCCGCCGCCGGAGCCGGTGGCCGTGTTGCCCTGGAAGTGAGCGCCGGTAATCGACACGTCGCTCTGGCTGTCCAGGCAGAGTCCGCCGCCATTTCCGTCTCTGTAGTTGTTTGTGAATGTGCTGGCTTGAGCGAGTGATGCGAGCAACAGGAACAAGGCGTCCTCCCAGGTCCAGGTTTACGCCAGGAATCGTGGCGAGTCCACCCTTGGCTGCCGCTTACTGCCGCTTGATGACCTCACCCGCGACAACCCCGCCCAACACTTCCGTGCGGATACCATCACTGAGCCCCAGCTCAACCGCTGTCTTCTCAAAGATCCCTTCCTGAGACCCCTGGACCTCCACGAAGGTCTCCCCGTCCTCAAAGAGCAGAGTCGCCTCGTTCAGCGTCAAAACCTGCTCTCGCTTCTCGAGCACGATGTCTGCGTTGGCGCTCACGCCAGCCCGCACGAATGTGTCCTCCTGTTCGGTCACTGCCGCCTTGATCTCGAAGAGCACCGCGCCGCCTTCCTCTAAGCCCTTGGGTGCGATGTACTCCAGGGTCCCCACAAAACGCTTGTCCGGGTAGGCACCGATTTTGATGGAGAGCGGCAGGCCCTCGCTGATCTGGCCGACTTCGCTCTCATCCACGGTGCCTTGGAAGATCAGATCGGTCATGTCCGCGATCTCGGCGATGGTGGTGCCCTCGTTGAAGGTGTTGGCCTCGATGACGGACTGACCCTCCTTGACGGGCACGCTCAGGACCATGCCGCCGACCGTGGCACGGACTTGTGTACGAACCTCTCCACCGCCTGCTGCAGCTCCCTTGCGGATGATGCTCAGGGTGTCTTGGGCACCACGCAGGCTCTCTTTGGCCAAGGCCAGATTGGTGGTGGCCTCGTCGAGAGCAGCCTTGGAGACCGCGCCCTTGTCGACCATGGAGCGCACCCGCTGCTCTTCGCGCTCAGCCTCGGCCAAGCGAATGCGGGAGGCGCTCAGCGAAGACGAGGCGTTGGCGAGCTGACCGGAGTCGGGCACCACCTGGATCTCTGCGAGCAGATCACCGCGCGCTACGGTCTCGCCTGGCTCGACATGCAGCACGGAGATCAGACCGCTGACCTGGGGTTTGATGGCCACTTCATTGCGGGGAACGATGGCGCCGGTGGCCACGGTCTTGCGCACGATGTCGGCGATCTCGGGGGACTCGGTCTGCACCTCCTCCGGACGCTCCTGGCCTTGCTTCCAGAGAAAGCCCAGGGTGCCGATGAAGAGGACCACGATGGCCAAAACGGCCAGAATGGGGAGGGTGCGCTTCACGGATGGATTCTGCACGAATTCACTCTGAACGGAGGGCTTCAACAGGGGAGATGGCGGCTGCACGGCGGGCAGGAACCCAGGCCGCGAGCGCACCAGCAAAGACAAGGCAGATGCCGGAGACCAGCACCAGTTCGAGCTCAACTTGGGGGTTGCCCAAGGTGGCGTTGTCCGGGCCAACCAGCCAGCGGGAGAGCTCTAAAAAGGCGACGCCGATAACCAAGCCGGCGTAGCCAGCGACCCCGACGAGCACCATGGCCTCGCGCAGGATCATGCGGACGACCTGTCCCTGGGTGGCTCCCAAGGCGCGGCGCAGGCCAATCTCGGAGGTGCGCTCGCGCACCGTGACGAGCAAAATATTGCTGACCCCCACCACCCCGGAGAGCAGGGTGAAGGAGCCGACGATGACCACGAAGAGTCGGATGCCGGCGAAGGTGGCCTGGAGCTGACGCCACTCCTCTTCGGCGTTGTAGGAGCCGATGGCTGGCTCATCATCGGGGTGGATGCGGTGACGCTTGGCCAGCAGGGCGCGCACCTCTTCTTCCAAGGCCACGGCGCTGGCGTCGGGCTGACCGGTCAAGGCGATCCAGCCCACCGAGTCCCCGATGTTAAAGGCCCGCTGGAAGGTGGCGAAGGGGATGTGGATGGTGTTCTCAGCCCGCTCGCCGGTGTCGCCACTCTGTCGGGAGTCGAAGACGCCCACCACACGAAACCACACCCCATTGCACTGGATGCTGTCGCCCACTGGGTCGAGCTCGCCCCAGAGTTCTTTGGCGACCTGAGCGCCGATCACGGCCACTTTGCGCTCTTGCTCCATGTCCAGCGGGTTGATGAAGCGCCCCGAGCGTATGGACATGGGCTGGATCTGCTTGAGCTCCGGCGCGTCGCCCATGACCTGGAAGGCGCCGGTCTTGCCGTTTCCAACGATCTCGGTGCGGTTTCGAAAGCCGCCCAGCTGCATGCGTGGGACCAGGACCTCGATGCCACGGATCTGATTTCGGATGGCCGGCAGGTCAGCGTTCTTAAAGTCCACCGACCGCCCAGGGCGCATGCCCCGGTAGGCCAAGGAGGTGGTCTGACTCCACACAAACACTGCGTTGCTGGAGCGGCCGCCTAAAGAACTCGCCACCCCGCGCTCCAGGCCCTTGCCGAAACCAGCCATGAGCAGCAGCATGAACATGCCCCAGAACACCCCGCCCATCGTGAGCAAGGTGCGCAGGCGGTTGCGGCGAACCACCTCCCAAACTTCCAGCCATGTGTCCAGGGCCATGCTCATCCGCGGAGTGCCTCCACAGGGGGAATTGCGGCCGCGCGTCGGGCAGGGAACCATCCAGCCAAGGCCCCAGCGAGCACCACCAGACCGGTTGCGATGAGCACCGCCTGGGCATCCACACTCGGGTCACGCAGATAGTCGTTTTCAGGCATCCATTTCTGGAGGGAGGCGACGACGAGCACTCCCAGGCCCAAGCCGCTGCAGCCGGCCAACAGAGTCAGTCCGACGGCCTCTCTAAGGATCATCACCACCAGCGAGGTCGGTGTGGCGCCCAGTGCCTTTCGCAGCCCCAGCTCTCTTGTGCGCTCTTGCACGCTGATGAGCATGATGTTGGAGACCCCCACCACGCCTGCCAAGAGGGTGCCCAGGCCCACCGCCCAGGTAAAGACACGTACCTGGGTAAAGACAGCTTGAACCTCAGCAAAGCTGACCAAGTTGTTTCTCACCCGCAGGGCCCGTTGGTCCTCGGGGTCAAAGCGCAGCCGCTCACCCAGGTCCTTGCGCATGCGGGCCTCCAGAGCCTCGCCTGCCGCCGCATCCAGCTCCGCGGGCACCGTGAACATCAGCTGATCAATGCGTTCGCCGGCACCAAAGACCACCTGCGCGGTGCTCAGGGGCAGGTAGAACATGTTGGTCTCGCGAGAGCTGCCTTCGTCGTCAAAGACCCCGACCACCTTCCAGCTTGAGCCCGCAATGGTGAGCTGCTGGCCGATGGGCTCCTCGCCGTTGAGAAAGAGAAAGTCCACCACCGGCTTGCCGATGACCACCACTTTCCGGCGCTGTTCCAGGTCCAGATCGTTGATGAAGCGGCCGGACACCATCTGCGTGTTCTCGGTGTACTGGTGCTCGGGGTGGCTGGCCCGCATCGCGAACGTGCCCGTGCGGGCGCCGAAGCGAACCGACATGCTCCGTGAGCTGTTGCGGCCGGTGGCGTGGATGACTTGATCCTGCGTCTCCAACCAGTCGTAGTCCGCGTTCTCCGTGATGATCCGTCGGCCTTTGTTCAGCCCTTTGTAGGGCTGCGAGGTCGTGCCCGGGTAGAGCCAAAGGCTGTTCATCGCGTCGTCGCGGTACTGATGCCGCAGGTTGTTCTCCAGGCCCTGGCCCGCCGCCAGCAGCACCACCAGCATGAAGATGCCCCAGGCCACGGACGCAGCCGTGCTCAGGGTACGAAAGCCGCTCGAGAACCAGGTCTCGATGACCTCTCTCCACTGCTCGATCCAGTCCATCATCGGCGGTGGTTCCGGGCGCTCATAGCCCGTCCACGATGCGGCCATCCCGCAGGTAGATCGTGCGCTGCATGCGGGCGGCAATGTCCGGCTCATGGGTCACCACCACCAAGGTGATGCCGCTCTCCTGGACCTCGTCCAGCATGTCCATGATCTCATGACTGGTAGCCGTGTCCAAAGCCCCAGTGGGCTCATCGGCCAAGATGACCTTGGGATTGGAGACCAGAGCCCGGGCGATGGCCACGCGCTGCTTTTGGCCGCCTGAGAGCTGGGAGGGTCGGTGGTCTCCGCGATCGCCCAATCCCACGCGTTCCAGCATGGCCCTGGCCTGGGCCATGCGCTCAGCCCGCCGGACCTTTTGGTAGTACAGGGGCAAGGCCACGTTCTCGATGGCGTCCTTGGTCTCTAGCAGGTTGAAGGATTGAAAGACAAAGCCCAGAGTGCGGGAGCGGATGCCTGCGGACTCCACCTCGGGCACATCCTTCATGTCTTGGTCGGCCAGCAGGTAGCTGCCCTCATCAAAGCCATCGAGCAGGCCCAAGACGTTGAGCAGGGTGCTCTTGCCCGAGCCCGAGCTGCCCATAATGGCCACGGACTCTCCGGCTCGGATGTGTAGATCCAGGCCCTTGAGAACCTCTAGTCGGCCGCCTCCCGAGGGGTAGCTCTTGCGCAGTCCACTCAGCTTGATCACGACAACTCCACCACAAGCGACCCGTTAGCCGGTACGCTGGCCCTATGTGGTTCTTCTTGGTCGGGTGTTTGCAACAAGAGTCGGATCCCGTACAGCCGGGTCCCCCGCCGACGGTTCAGGAACCGGTGGCCTCGACGGTGGAGGAAGTCCCAGCGGCCCCGCAGAAGGTGCCTCCGCCAGAGCCCGAGATCGCGCCGGAGAGGGAACGCTTGCTGTCTCTCCTGAGCTCGCTGCCTCCAGAGTCTTTGGGCGAAGTCGCAGCCTATGCACCCGATGGCGGCAGCCAGGCCGGGGTGGCCGTGCCCCTGCTCAAGCCGGTCACGGTTGGCGGAGTTCCATGCACAGGGACACTGCTCTTGGAGGATGCAGGAGCGGCCGGCTGCAAGCTGAGCGCGGACCATGCCTTTGGCGAGCTGACCCTTCGACGAGGTGCCCAGGTTGGCTTTTGGTGGGAGCTGGGAAAGATTCAGCGCTTCACCTTCTTTGACGTGGAGCCGCCCAGGGAGAATCTGGCGTTCGAAGGCGTGCTCTGCATGAACGCCGCCACCCTTCATGCCACGGGACATGTGGCCCGCTGTGTGCTGGCCAAGAAGCGCGGCGTGGACGGTGTGGTCGTGCCGAAAGGGTCGGAGATCCTGCTCAATGACCAAGGCGAGCTGACCGGTGTCGTGCTCTATGAGCCCACCAAGCTGGACGGTCGAGACCACCAGCCCGGCACAGTGCTGTTCCAGGACGGGACCATGAGTGACGTTCTGGTGGGGCAGTTCTGAGCTGTGCTGCTCAGACCCGAGACCCTTTAGAAGGTCTCTCCAAAGGCCGTATAGATCCCCCAGGCGCTGTCTGAGACCGCCACGTCAATACGGACCACGTTGCTCTCTTCCGGTGGAAGAATCAAACGAATCCCGCCGCCTCCTGCAGGGTGGAATTCCTCCAGGTCCACCCACGCCACGTTGCCAAAGAGCACCAGCTCCAGCGGGCCCCAGACCATCCAGCGCTGCTCTAAGTCGGCCGTTGCCAACATAGGAGAGCGGTATCGGCCCACCCAGGCCCCCCGGTGTAGATCGCTGCCGCCGGCGCTGGGCAAGCGGTAGACCGGGGCGTCTTGTAGCTCGTGGTCCCAGGTCACCCGGGCGGCGCTGACCCCGCGCAGTACGGGTAGGTAGCCCGCCGCCCGAACGCCGTAGGCGGTGTGCGCGTAGCCCCACTGGCTGTGATCGATGGAGCCGGAGACCCAGCCGCCGCGCCGGTCCGCACCCCAGCCGCTGGTCTTGTCCAAGCGGGCGGACGCAAAGGGACCGTGCGCTGCCTTGAGTGGGTCGCCTTGAAGGGCATCCCAACGAACCCGAGCGCCTACCTGGACGCTAAAATCGCCAAAGTTCGTGCCTGGTCCCAAGGTGCCTTGCACCAGGTCAAACCGGGTTGGGTTTCGGTCTCCGGCCCCATCGTAGAGGTCGATGACAGTCGTTGCCCCAGTCATACTGCCGTGGCCATAATGCTGGCCTGGGCTGCGCGCGCCCACGCTGCCAACCGCACCTCCGCGGGTGTTGGCTACAGCCCCAATGGAGAGCTGCCAGCCCCGCAGACCCAGGTCTGGGTGGATGAAGGTGATCCCGCCGCCAAAGCCTGCACCGGGTGCTCCGGCCACCCCCAAAGACAGCATCCAGGTGCCCGGCTGAGCGGGTAGGACGCCATCGTTGGCCACCAGGGCATCGCCCAATCCGTCGCGTTCCGGCGTGTTGCGCAGCTCCTCGAGAACCTCTGCATCTCCGGTGGCCAGGTACAAGCGAGCCAGAGCCGGTCCGGGCAACTCCTCTTTAGCGGCCTCTGCAAAGCGCCTCGCGGTGTCGGGGTCCGCCCCGAGCTGTGCCGGAAGGAAGAGGTGAAAGTCGGCCCAAGCCAGCCAGTGCCAAGGGTCACGGCTCTCGATGTACAGGGCCCGGTCCACCTTGGGCCCATGGGCCATCATTCCGAAGTTGCCTGAGAGCTGCATTAGTCGCAGGTGGGCCATGGCTTGGGCTGCTGGGTCCTCGCTCTCGGATGCCTGTCGGTAGTACTCCCGGGCAGCCACCCTATCGCCACTGTATCGGGCAGAATCTCCATCTGAGATCGCATCTGTCCCAGGGCTGGCAAGGGTCAGGGAGATGAGCGGGAGCCACATGGCCGTGTTTATAGCCGGTTCATCGCCCGAACCCTACATCCTGAGCGACTCCCTCCCGCTGATCGCGAACTCGTTTGCCCTGACGTTCTCTGCTGGGGTTTCTCAACACTCAATTGGCTGAGTCGGTCAGTACTGTGGTAGTACCGGTGGGACTTTGTTGGGGATGAACTGTGCGTTCTAAGGGGATGATGCTCATCGCGTTGAGCACTTTGATGGTGGGAGCCGTCTATGTAGGCGCCCGGCTACCTCCGGAGCCGCCCTTTGCTTGGAAGGCCAAGGGCGAGACCACGCCCACTTCCATGAAGTGCTTCTCCACTGGCTTGCGGCTGTCCGTTCAACAGCGGCCCAGCATGGAGGTGGTCTCGGTCACCACCACGCTCAGCGTTGGCTCCCGTCAGCGTGAGCTTGGCGGCGGCGAGGGCGCCCATATGCTGGAGCACCTCTGGTTTCAGTCCTCTCCCCAGGGGACCGTCGTTTGGAATGAACTGCGGGCCATGGGCGCAGAGTTCAACGCCAGCACCGCCGCCGACGTGACGGTCTACACCACCTCCGTTCGCAACCAGGAGCTCAGATCCTTACTGGTCTTGGAGATGGCCCGACTGCGGGACCCCTTGGTCGGTGTGGACCAGGCCACCGTCGATCGGGAGGCGGCTGTGGTCGCCAGCGAGGCGCGTCAGCGGGGCATCGAAGACTGGGTCTCCAGCCCTGCCGTAAACGACGTCCTCTACCCGAAGGGGCACATCTACTACGGAGCGACGCGGCCCAAGCGGGTGCCGGATCTGGCCTCGCTGACGGAGCTTGGGCGAGAGTATGGACACGAGACCGCATCGATTCTGGTTGTGGGGGATGTGAGCGCAGCCGAGGTCAAGTCGATTCTGATCGAGGTTGAGCCGCGCCTTGGCGGTGGCGTGGAGGGGGAGCAGGCGCTCTGCTACGCACCCAGTGGCCGGGCCAAGCGCCCGCCAATGCCGCTTGCAAACCACGGCGGCAAGGTCAAAGGTCGCAGCCTGGATCCAGGGGTAGGCGTGGCATGGACCCTTCCAGGAGCGTGGGCTGGGCAGGATGCGCTGGCTGAGTACGTGGCCCGCATCCTGGAGCGGAGCATCGAGACCATCCGGGGGGAGCGCTACTACGGGGCCGAGGTCCGAAACGACTTCTTCGACTCCATGCACCAGTGCGCGGTGATCCAGCGGCAGTTCGGGAGTGTCCTGGCTTGCGAGGTCTACGGGGATGAGCGTGGCCAAGGCACGCTGAGCAGCAACTTTGTGGCCAATGTACGCCGAGATGTACACGCTGCCCTTGGGCGGGTCTCCATGCCCCCAAGCAAGCTGAACTACATCTCAAATATGGAGGCCGCGGACCGTCAGATGACGCAGATCGAGCTGCTCAACGGCTTCCGCGCCATGGGTGACATCAGCTCGCCTCTCTATGGCAGCCACGCGCCCTTCGTTCACCTGCACTTCCAAGGCCGCCACGACTACGCGGCGAGCAACCTGGACGCTCTGTACCAGGTCACCCCCGAAGACGTGGCCCACTTTGCCAGCAACTACCTGACCCCTGAGCGCATGGTGAGCATCGAGTTCACCCCAGGACTCACGCCCGTCTCGGGTCAAGGGCAGCGCCCGGACACCCAGGAGCGAGAGCCGATAGACCTAAAGTCCGGACTGACGACGAAGGTTGTCACCCTGCCCAAGGCGGTGCAGGGAGAGACCAGCGGCGGCCTAAAAATCTTGGTGGTCGAGCGACCCGAGGACTCTCAGGTGCGTGTGCGTCTGCGCTTCCTGGGGCCCGCTTCTCAGGAGCCAAAACCCTGGTTGGACGAGCTGGTAGATGTCGCTGTCGGGCACACGGCGGAGCCCTGGGTTGGCGGCACGCCTCTCAAGGCGCGGACCATTGGCATTGAGGTTTGGCGCGATCTGGACCACGCAGGCCCTTTCTGGGAGCTGAGGGGCAGCGCTGAGAACCTGGAGCACATGCTCTACCTGATGCGTGCTCTGACCCTCCAGTTCGCGACCTCGACGGACTCGGCGAGCCCCTGGGAGGTCGACTACATCGGCACCTATTTGCGCACCGACGCGACCACCCTCATGGACGAGCTGCTGTTTGCGGGTACGCCGATGGGCAAGCGAGCGAGCCGGGAGCCGATGGTCTCGGGCACCATGGTCAAGAAGCGCATCAAGCGTATCTACGACCCCGCCAACGCCACATTGGAGATCGTGGGCGGCGTAGATCCTCAGGCCGCGCTCGAGTGGTCTGAGTTCTACCTGGGCGAGTGGGAGGGCAACGGCAAGAGCCCTGTGTCCTACGTACCCGATGACCGTGTTCTCCCAGATCGCAGCGTTCAGTGGAGAGACCGGCCCTGGAGCTCGGCCAAGGTCCGTTACAGCTGTCGACTCCAGGATGTTGGCCAGGCCAATCCCGCGGCCCAGGATGTTCTCTTGGAGCGCTTTCGCGAAGACCTGCTCGATGCCCTGCGCCACAACTCTGGGATGACCTACTACCCTCAGGCCTGGATCCAGCGCTGGCCTGGGGGGCCCACCACTCTCAACGCCGTGGTGGAGATTGATCCGGGCTCGGTCGGAGAGCTCACTGCCGCCTTGCTCAAGGTGAGCGATGGACTCCCAGGAGACGACTCTCAGGTCCAGGCCACCCGCGCCGCGCAAGTCGCCCACAGTCCGAACGACCTAGTCACCCTCGACCAGATGCTCTTCCGTCTTGACCAACAGGTGCTCTACGGCGAGAACTTCTATCAGCGCTGGGCGGCCGGCATGCTGACGGTGAAATCCAAGGATCTACAAAAGGAGCTGCAGGGTTGCCAAGGTCACGAGGTGGTCTTCATCGAAGGCTTCGGCGACCACATGCGGGCATCGATCGAAGGAGCGGACTTGAACGCCGAAGAGCTCGAATCACCCTTCCGGCCGGACGATGAGTGGATCCGCACTCAGAACAAGAAGAGCAAGTAGCGCTGGTCTTCATGGCGTCGGGTGCATAGGTCTCGCGCGCCATGAATCCCCTCGACATCAGAACTCTCGACACCTTGGACTGGCAGACGGTGCTTCAGCACCTCTCCAGCGCCTGCCGTACGCAGCGCGGTGCCGCCCATGCTCTAAACCTGCCCTTGGTTCGGGATGGGGCGTCCTGCGACGCCTTGTACACCGCCGTACAGGAGGTCGAGGCCCTGGAGGACGCCGGCGAGCGCATTCCGGTCGGATCCGTCGGTGACATCGAGCCCTACGTACGTCGGACTGAGCAGGGTCAGGTGCTCGACGCCGTTGAACTTGCTGCGGTGGGCAGCACGCTGAACGCCTTGGACGACCTGCGCATTTGGCTCATGGAGCGGGACGAAGAGGGTCCCTTCATGGCGGACCAGATGCAGGCAATGGACTTGGATCCCGAGCTCACCGAGCGTCTGATCTTCAGCTTCGACGACAAGGGCCAGCTCTCGGAGTCGATGTACCCGGAGCTCGCCGAGCTGCGCGAGCGCATCCTCTCCATCCAGCGCAACGTGACCACCACACTGGAGCGCCTGCTGCGCGACCCTGAGATGCAGCCCCTGCTACAGGACCGCTTCGTTACCCAGCGCAGCGACCGCTTCGTGTTGCCCATCAAGGTCGACGCCAAGCGCAAGGGCCTGGGAATCGTGCACGACACCTCCAGCTCTGGAGAGACCCTCTTCATTGAGCCGGCCGAGGTCGTCGAGCTCAACAACCGCCTGCGCATCGCCCAGTCAAGCTTGGAGCGGGCCATCCGCCGCATCCTCGTCCAGCTCTCTTCTCTGGTGGGCCGGTATGTGGAACCGATCATGGCCGCGCTGGACCTGGCGGTCCAAGTTGACCTCGCCTGCGCCAGAATGCAGCTGGGACGCACGCTGAAGGGAACCATCCCCGAGCGAGGCCGCGGTGGAGTCATTCACCTACTCCAGGCTCGACACCCTGTGCTGGCCCTGCGCGGACTGGATGTCGTCGCCAACGACCTGGATCTGAACGCCCACCAGCGGGGTCTGATCCTCTCCGGTCCCAACACCGGTGGCAAGACCGTCGCTCTAAAGACCCTGGGCCTGGCCGCCCTCTTTGTGCGCGCCGGCATTCCCTTCCCGGCAGAGACCGGCACACGCATCGACGTCTTCCCGGATGTCATTGCAGACATCGGCGATCTGCAGTCGGTAGAGGGGGACCTGAGTACCTTCTCAGGACACCTCCTTGTTCTCCAGGAAATCCTCACCCGTATTCAGCCGGGAACGCTCGTTTTGCTCGACGAGGTCGCCGTAGGAACAGACCCGACCCAAGGTGCTGCCCTCGCGCGCGCGGTTTTAGAACGTGTGGTTCAGGCCGGAGCCAGGGTCGCAGTGACTACGCACTACACCGATCTGAAGGCCTTCGCGGCAGCAAATCCCCAGTTCGCCAACGCAGCGGTCGGCCTGGAAGATGGCCAGCCCACCTACCGGGTGCGCAAGGATGCAGTGGGTCTCTCGCATGCCTTCTCTACGGCCAGGCGCTTGGGCATGGACCCCAGTATCGTTGACCACGCCGAGTCACTGATCGACGAGACCCAGGTCAAGGCGGGTGCTTTGCTGGAAGAGCTGGAAGCCCAGCGCGCGGAGATCGACAAGCTCCATCGGGATCTCTCGACCAAGAGAGACAACCTGGCTCGCAGGGAGAAGGAGCTGGAGCGTGCCAAGTCCAAGGTAGAGCGCAGGGCACAGCAGCTCGCTGAGCGCGAGGCCCAGGGCGCCCTCTCCCGCATCCAGGGAGCCGAGGACCAAGTCAAAGCCCTGGTCGCAGCCCTTCAGAAAGACCCGAACCTACGGGATGCCGGCGCAGCACTACATGGAATCCGAAGGGTCAAAGAGCAAGTCAAGGTCCCGTCGGCCGCCCCCACACCGCTCCCCACGCCCTCCCGTCCCATCCTCATGGGCGATCGGGTCCGCATGAGGGGAGTGGGACGCGTAGGGATTGTGACATCCAATCCCAGGAAGGGCCGCGTGGAGCTGGAGGTCGGGGGACTGAAGGTAAAAGCCAAGCTGGCGGAGCTGGTGCTCCTCGTCGACACCCCCAAGCCCAAGACCCAGACTTCGGTCATTCCAAGCGTACAGACCCGTTCCACAGTCGAGGCCGGTGCGGGTGGCGTTCGCACCCAGCGCAACACCTTGGACCTGCGAGGTCAGCGTGCCGACGAGGCCTTGGAGCAGACCTCTCGCTTCCTGGATCGCATGCTGCAATCCGGGGAACCCGTGGGCTGGGTTCTGCATGGCCACGGCACAGGAGCACTCAAGAAAGCTCTTAGAATCTGGCTTAAATCGCAGAAGGAGGTGGATCAGTTCCGCCCAGCCAACGCCGATGAGGGTGGCGACGCCTACACCCGCGTGGAGTTGAAATGAGCATCCACAGCCACTGGATCCAAGATGATCCCCAGGCCCAGAAAAGCTTCGACGGGTCGTTTCTCAAGGCTGAGGGTCACTACGGCGAGATGTTGTTCCGATAGTCGGTCAGTGCAGCCTCCGGCTGCCTTGACGGAGTCTCAGCCGCTGTTAAAAGCGTTGGGCTGAAAGGGGAACACCCCGACAGCAACCCCCGACCGGAAACGTTTTTGAAACGTCCTGGTCACAGAGTCCCAAAAAAAAGCCTTGACTCCAAACGATGGAATCATTAAAAGGCGGGGGCTTCGAGGGGCAGTCAGCAATGACAGCCACTTCGGTCTTTGAAAAATAGGTAACAGCTCTGTTGAATTAATAGAGTATTGCTGGAATCAAACCAGCCGGTTTTTTAACTGGAGAGTTTGATCCTGGCTCAGAGC
>JBLHMA010000007.1:0-39154 GCA_047621545.1 Cognaticolwellia sp.
TGGTTATAGAAAATCTCGATGTTGTGGCGCTTTTCTTGGTGGTGAACAGCCACCCGCCGTACCCGTTCTGGGTCGGACTCCAGCCACAGACCTGAGTCTTCCGTCCACGGTGCTGGCAGTAGTGCTTGGTCCCAAACACAGCCAGCGCCGGTCGGCAGGCCAGGGCAGCGAGCAGGATGAACATGGAAGCCTCCGTGCTGTCCGGCCAGCTCTCAGAGAGCTGGCTTCAGCCCTGCATCAATACAATGGCCTGGACAGCGAACTGAATCGCCAACCCAACCAACGCCAGCGCTAGAGCCCGAAGCGTCCAGACGTAGCCCCGGGTGCCCATCCAGGCTCTGGCCCGATCCGCAAGCAATGCCAGAAGCGCTTTGGAGCCCACGAGAGCGCCGAAGAAGCCGATGAGAAATCCGGTTTTGGATGGGGTCGTGACCAGCATGGGGCCGCCGATGGCCAGCCAGAACAGGTAGGGGTGGGGGTTGAGCAGGTTGGTGAGCACCGCACGCCGAAGCGCGCCGTCTGCGCTGGACTCTCCCGGTTCCGGGGGCTTGGATCGCCACATGCCCCAGGCCAAATACAGCAGCATGCCAGCGCCGGCCAGGCCAAGCCCAATGCGCCACGGCCCCTGGAATTCTCCCACCCAGAGAGCCAGCAGGATGAGGGGACCGTCGGTTATGAGCGGGGCCATCGCGACGCGCAGACCGGCCGTCTTGCCGCCACGGAGGGACTCCCCCAATACCAGGGCGGTCAGGGGGCCGGGAGATAGGCCGCCGGCCAGACCTAGGAGTAGACCGGCGAGCAAGCTGGTGGCGATAGGGGGCATCGCCGAAGCTCTATCGGGCTCAGCCGAAACCCGTTGAAAGCATGTGGCGGGCTGCGATAGGTTAGAACGAGCGCCCGGAGGATTCCGATGCACCGAGCTGAGATCGACGCTCTGCCCTTGTTCCGCATGCTGCCCAAGCACCACCTGGACGAGGCCTTGGAGATTGCGCTGACCCCCTTTGATGTGGGTGAGAACGAGATCCTCACGGTTCAAGGCGAGACCGACACCACACTGATGATCGTGGTCACCGGTCAGCTGAATGTGGTTGTAGGCGACCCCTCGACGGTCGTGGCCACGGTTGGCCCCGGTGAGATGATTGGGGACATGGCGCTCTTCGGCCGGGAGGGTGTCCGGCAAGCGACCACCCGAACCCGCAGCCCCTGCACCCTGCTGCTCTTGGAGCAAGAGGGACTCAAGACCCTGCGCGCCCGGGGCAACATGCTCGTGACCTTGCTCGAGGCGCAGGCTCTGCGCACCATGGGCAAGCGCCTGCGCCAGATGGACCTGCGCATCACGGAGTTCGCAGAAGGCACCGAGCTGGAGCAGGATGCGCCGGCTGGCTTGATCGCGCGCTTTAAGAGCTGGCTTGTGCCGCACGATCCCAACCCGTCCCTACCGGCACCCGACGTCTTTGAGACCCTCAAGGCCACGCCGGTGTTGGAGGACCTGGACTTGGAGATCATGGAGGCGCTGGCCAAAGAGCTGCCGATGGAGCCGGTGCCTCAGGGCACCATCCTGATCCAGGAGGGCCGCCGCGGGGGCGACGCCTTTATCCTGGCCAAGGGGCGCATCGATGTGTACCGCGCCACCCGCAACGCCTCGAACGAGCGTGTTGCGACCCTTGGGCCTGGCCGCCTCTTTGGCGTGGTGGCTCTTGTACACGGTTCCATGCGCTCGGCGAGCTGCTATGCGGCCGAGCCCTGCTGGGTTGTGCGCCTCCCGGGCAAGCTTTACTCCGAGGTGGAGGAACGCGACGATATGCTGGCCGCGGCCTTCCGAGGTGCTGTGTATGAGGCGCTCGTCAAGCAGCTCACCTCAGCCAACGAGCACGTCGCCGTGCTGATTCAGACCCTGGCCACCAGCCCGCTGGTGACGGAGAAGGAGCGGGAGGCGTTTAAGGCGCTGGTCTTGCATACTTCGTAGAGGGGGATGAGCGTGCCGCCCGATCCTCGCAGCGGGTCTGTCGACCCAAGCGGTCGCCTGAAGTGAACGCGCTGGCGTGGTCCTACGCAAGGAACTGAATCCCTCGCATTACTCGTTGGCTTCGGCGAGAGCCGTCTCGTGTTCAGTGGCCTCGTGCTCGGCGCGAACCGTGATGCTGGCGAGGCTCTTTTGAAGGTCGGCGATCTTGCTGTTGAGCTCCTGTAGGTCCTTGGCCAGCGACTGGCGGCCCGTGGTGCTGGCCTTGAGCATCTCTTCAGCCTCGGCCGAGGCCTCGTCCATGCCGTTCATGATCACGCCGATGAAGAGATTCAAGATGACCATGGTGCCGACGAGCACGAAGCTGCAGAAGAACGCGGCGGACCCCAGGGGGTGGCCTTCGGAGGCGACGCAGAGGGCCTCGTTGCCGTCGTAGCCGTAGTTCGCGCAGCCATACATGTTGATGTACATGATGTCCGTCCAGTCCTCGAGCGTGACCACTCGGAACAGGCTCAGCATCGACAACTGCAGGCTCTCGAAGTGGATCGGATCGTTGGCCGAGAACATGAAGGTTGCGGTGACGGCGTAGAGGTAGAAGAGCAGCCCCAGCAGCATGCTTACGTAGACCATCGAGGGGATTGACTTGAGCAGGGCACCGACCAGGATCTGCAGCTTGGGCAGGGCCGTGACCAGCTTGAGTACACGCAGAACGCGCAGCAGGCGCAGCACGGTGACGAAGGAGCCGCCAAAGGGCAGCAAGCACAGGGCTACGATCAAGAAATCAAAGACGTTCCACGGGTCCTTGAAAAAGCGCCAAGGCTTCGAGCCTTCTGCGGCCACCTTGACGACGATCTCGACAATGAAGATGCCCAGGATGACCTGGTTGGTCCAGTGAAGGGCGACCTCGTACTTGGAAGCCAAGTGGCCGTAGGTCTCGATGCCGACAACCACGCCAGCGATGAGAATCACGGCGGTGACGAAGTTCTGAAAACTGGACGCATCTGCGATGCGCTTGAAGAAGGCTTGCACTGGTTCCTCTGGTGTGGACTGGCACCGATGACAAGGCGCGGCGTCTCCGCTGCGGTCGTCGGCGAGGCCTGAACGCTGGTTTGGCGGCGGCTCTTACATTCCAGGGGAGTCCAGTGCAAATGAGTGGCGGTGCAAATGACTGGGAGTCAATCTCCTCTTCTTTCGGATCGGCTGGGTCCGTATACGCATCGGGCGCCCATTCCCGAGTAGTAGAAGTCCGGGGAATGGAAGGCGCGGTTGTAGACGGTTAGGGGCTCGTCGCTACCGATTCCGCCGCCGCGCAGAGCCCGGAATTCTGAGGCCACCAAGGTGGCGCCACCATTGTTGGGGTGGTCGGCGTAGTTGTCCTGGAAGGCGTCCAAGGTCCACTCATAGGCATTGCCCGCCATGTCGCAAAGACCCTGCTGGGTGTGGCCGGCCGGCAGGCTGCACGCAGGCCGCGTGATCTCGGGCTCGCAGGCCTTGGTGTGGGCCAGAGTACAGCTGGGTTTGGCGTCCCCCCACGGGAAGGGTCCCAGCGTGCCGCGGCTGGTGGCGGCGAACTCCCACTCGCTCTCGGTGGCCAGGCGTGCCCCCATCCAGCGGCAGTAGTTGTTGGCCATCTCCCAGCTCAGACAGTTCATGGGGTGGTTCCCCCGGGTCTCTCGTTGGGCCCAGTTGCAGCGACTGGGCACCTTGCCTGGGGGGTCACCGGGGCAGACCCCGGCAGTTACGCAGGCGCCGTATTCGGCCACAGTGACCTCGGTCCGGCGGATCCAGTAGGTGGGCACCTGAACGCTGTGCGCGGGACCCGCGCGTCGGTCGCCATCGTGGCCAATCTCAAAGGATCCGCCTCGAATCTTTACCCACCCGTTCTGGAGTTTTGTCTCTGAATCGGGGGTCTCGCAGGCCATTGCGAAGACCAGCCACCACATCGTCCGCCTCCTGGATTGATGTCGTCTTGACACCCTGTTGACAAATAGCCCTTAACGTGGGACATCGATGCCGCCTCCTATCTCACAGGAGGACCCCGCGTGCCCTATCGCAGTATTTTGGACCGCATCTTCGAGGCGGTTGACCAACAAGCCTACTTGACCCCGATGCACCGCATTCAAGGTCCCGAAGCGCAAGCTCTGGCTGTGTTTAAGGCAGCGCTCTCTGAGCCGGACTTTGAGCCAGAGGCCGTGCGTCGCTTGGTGGACCGGTTGCATGAAGAGGGCCGCCTGCGTGCCACGACCCGGTTCTCGGCCCTGCACATCATCGCGGCTCACCCCCGGGTGGGGAACTTGCCCGAGGCTGCCCGCTTGGTCGGAGAGCAGGAGCTGGCGGCGATGGACGAGAGCGGGCCGAAGCTGAACGCCGATCTGGCGTCGGTGGACCGGCACCGTGGTGTCCTGGCGTTCATGAAGGGCCACTACGATGTGGCTTTGGACTACTTCTCGCGTGCTCTGGACCGTGAGCGAAGCGCTGAGAACCTCTCCAACATCCTCTGCTGTCTTGTGCGTCTCAGAGAGCTCAAAGAAGCCACCAGTCTGTGGACCCAGATCCAGAGCAGCTACCCTGAAGACTTGGTCGACGAGCTCGGCCGCATCATTGAGCAGGACCCAGACTTGGCCCTGCTGCGACCGGAGGCTTGACGCATGACCACCCTGAGCAATTTATTTGCCTGGATCTGGCTCCTCTTTCCTGGGAGCGGACCGGCCGCGCGTGACGGACAGCAGATCCAACCTTGCTCTACCCCTGTTGAGGACGTCTGTGAAGACGCCCAGCAGAGAACGGAGCAGCGGAAGCATCGCTCGATCAGCCACTTCTGGCAGACCGCGAACCCAAATGGAATCAGCAACGGGATTTAGGTCATGACGGAACTGCAGGAACAGCTCCGCGGCCTTTTGGCGGACCGAAACAACCAGGAAACCCGGGCTTTCTTTGAGAGGCTGCTCTCCTATATTGACCGCCGTGCGCGGACTGTGTGGCGGACCTGCTATGCGGATCTGCTCAGCGAGCCCCAGGTCGAGGACGCTGTAGGCGAAGTGCTCCGGCGTTTGGTCACGGGGGCGCTGAGCAGCTTCCGCGGCGAGAGCCTGGGCGAGCTCTTCGCTTTCGTGCGGACGGTCACCGATCGCTGCATCTGGCGCTCGGCCCACAAGGTCTTGCGTGAGCGTGAAGTGCTCCAGGGTCCAGGGGGCCGGGAAGCAGAGACCTGGTTTCACCACGGCGGGCCCAGCCCGGAGACCGTGGAGCACGTGCCCGACGTACCGCTCTCTCAGGCCGATCAGGACTTCTTCTCGGCGCTGCTCCAGGCCGAGTCCAAGGTGGAGTACAGCCGGCGGCATGGTGTGAGTCGGGCAGCGGTGACCCAGCGTGTACAGCGCATCCGCCGACGGATATCCGAGCTGCCGGAAGACCAGCAGAGCGCAGTCGATGCGTGGCTGATGCAACAGGCCCGCCTGCACATAGCGGCGACCAACTGATTGCTCGGCTATGTTGGTGCCCGCAGGGTGCTGAGAGGCGAGAATGTTTGTGTTGTTGACCGCAGCTACGGCTTGGCCGTGCGCGAACTTGGTGACCTCGGAAGGGGAGATTGCCACCTCGGGCACCCAAGAGGTCATCTTTGCGACCGTCGGAGACAGCTCGGTGGTGGAGTACCGCGCTGCCTATACCGGAGATGCGGCTGAGTTCGGCTGGATCATCGCATTGAACGGAGAGTTTGAGTCTCTGGAAGACGGCGAAGATGACCGCTTTGAGACCCTGCGCGAACACAGCGACCCCCGGGTCATCGTGGAGAGTGTAGGAGACGACCCAGGCAGTGGGGCGGGCTGCGGCGCCAAGTCGGGAGGCCTGCGCAACGACGGCATTGAGGGGGGAGGCGATGACCTGGGGGTGGTCGCTCAGGGCTTCACCGGCAACTACGCCTACGTGGTGCTGGAGACCCAAGATTCCCAGACCCTCCAGGACTGGCTGGTCAGCTTCGGCTTTGATGCCGGTGCCAGCCAAGCCACCCTGGACGACTACATGGCAGAAGGGGACCAGTTCGTCCTGATAAGCGTCTCGCCGGATCGCGCCGATACGGACGGAGAAGTTGGCCTTCCGCCCGTTCGTATTCAGTACAAAGGCCCGCTGAGCTTCCCCGCTCGAATGGCCCGGGAGTCCGCCGCCAGTGAGATGGCGACCACCGTCTACGTTCTCGGAGACCAGCGCGCTCAGGTCGGCGGCTGGGGCCAGGTGGACTTGCCCAGCGTCTATGGTGGGGAGGAGTCTGCAGAGCAAGCGTGGTACGAGGCGCTCCTTCCAATCGGCCTGGAGCAGGGATACGCCCGCGTCTACGCAGGAAGCGCCCCCGCCGGACAGAGCGGCGCTTTCCTGACCCGCTTCGAGACCCGCGCCCCGACCGACGTGCACACCATCGACCCGGTGTTTACCGTGGACGATGGCCAAGACGGGCTGCACACGGAGATCACGGTCTGGGACGGCGGCAGCAGCGAAGGTTGGCTCTGGGTTCCATTGCTCGGCCTTGGCCTGGTCGGGCTGCGTCGCCGAGAGAGCTGACGCGGTAGGCTTGGGCCTTGCCCTCCTCCAAGCTGACCCGCATGTCGCTCATTCCCCGGCCGCTCATTCCCCGGCCGCTCATTCCCCGGCAGCTCACTCCCTGGCTGCTCTTCGCGCTGGGCCTGCTCGTGCACGGCTTGTGGGCGTTGAGCATTCCGGTGCCCGTGGACTGGGACCCCGCCTACTACCGCGAGGTGGCAGGGAACATCGTTGCTGGGGAGGGGGCTGTCACCCACGTCAGCCTGCTCTGGGGACTCTCGGAGCTGGGCTTGCCGCACGTGGCCGATCTGCACTGGAGTCCGGTGCCCAGTCGGATCCTGGTTCCTGGACTTTGGCTCTGGCCAGCCCACGGGGATCAGCTCATCACGGTGCTGCTCGCCGCGCTGTGGGCCCCTTTGGCTTGGGTCCTAAGCCGGAACCTGAATCCGGAGAGCCCTAAGGCGGCGCTCTGGGCCGGTCTCATGGCCAGCACGGGATTGGGGGCCGCGCGGTTCTTGAGCACCCCCGACTCCATCGCCATCGCGGGGGTGCTCGGCGGTGGCCTGTTTCTGGCCCTGCTTCAGGAGCGCTGGTCGGTCGCGGCGCTGCTGTTGGCCGCCTTTGCCCTGTGCCGGGGGGAGGGGTTTTTACTCTCCGGACTGATCAGCTTGGTCCTGCTCTTTCACCGCCGTCTAGGGCCCGCTCTGCTCCTGGGGGCGAGCGGTCCCCTCGCTTGGGGGCTCTGGCAGCTCCGTTCATGGCGGGCTGGCGGCCAGGCGTGGTTGACCCTGCGCCAACAGGTCACGGTCCAGCTGGACTACGGCGCTTGGGTGCGCGGAGAGCCCGGGGTGGCCTGGGTGGGGGAGCGCGTCTCCTTTGTGCTGCAAGCGCTCCCCGGGGCAGCCTTTGCCGTGCTCCTGGCCAGCGCCATCTTCCTCATCCCCTTGGCCCTGTTCCGCAAACGAGGCCAGCTTCCCGCGGCCCAAGCTCTCTGGCTGGGCCTGGCTCTCTTGCCCCCTGCAGTCTTGGTTCTGGCCCCGGCCGTGGCAGCCAGCGGCAGCGTCTTCCGCTCCGTGGCGGTCTTCCTGCCCATGCTCGCCGCGCTGGCTGGCGGCGGCTTGGAGCGTGCTGCCACCCTAGGCACACAACTGCGCGGCTATCCCAAGGCCTTTGTGGTGGGCTTGGCATTGCTCGGCGTGGGGCTGATCTCCGTCGGAGTCGGGTGGGGGACCCTACAGGCCAAGCCCTCGCGAGCGGTCATCTGTCCCCAGGGACCTGGGCCCTACTTGGCCTCGGATCCGCTGTCGCTGAGTGACCGATGCGCGGTGGAGGCGCACCTGCTGCCCCGGGGCGTGAATGAGCAAGAGGCAAGGAGGTACCTGGATCAACACCCAGTGAATGGCGCCGTTCTTCGTGCCGGTGACGGCCTGGGCTTGAGACCGGAAGAAGGGGAAAGGCTGCTGGGCTGGAAGGCCGATCCCCAGGGCATTCTTCGTCCGAACTGACACAATGTCGGGCCCCCTGTTTGGGCCCTTTAAGCTCCTGACACCTTGTCCAGACAGGTCGTGGATCTGCGCCCTAAGGGGCTTTGCGGACCCCGGATCACTTGGCCCGGTTGTTGCATGCTTCCTAAGCCACAGGAGTCACCATGCGCTTGGACCGGCAAGGTGAGATAGGCCTTCCCAATGCGTGAGCTACTTCAAAATACGAAGGTGTGGATCGGAGCAGCAGCCATTGCGTTGTTGTCCTTCGGTGCTGCAGCCGGCCTCAACCTGGGTTTGATCAAGCCCCTATTGGTTCTTCCGGACGGTGCCTCGGCGCCGCTGTTGGGAGAGCTGACAGCGGATGGTGAAGGCGTAGATCGACCCCCTCCTGCTCCAGCGCCTCGCCCCCGGGCGACCAGCCAGCAGAGCTTCCTGGACGAGATCGTCAACGGAAACATCTTCGATTCGTCGATGGTGGGGGTTGAGCCCGAGGTGATCTTGGTGGACGACGGGAGCGGTCGCAAGACCAACCTGGACGTCATCCTCATCGCCACCATGGTGGCTGAGCCTTCCCAGTTCTCCTCTGCTCTGATCTCCGGAAAGGCGAGTGAGGACCGAGCTTTTGGTTACGGAATTGGTGACGAGCTCTTGGGCGCCAAGATCCTGGATATCCAGCAGATGGCCGTCAAGCTCGAGGTCAATGGGGAAGTCGAGTGGCTCTACCCAGACGACACCGTGATCAAGGACAGGCCTAAGACCCTGAGTGGCGGTACGACCGCCGGGGTCAAGGAAGATCCAGAAGCCGGAATCACGACAGAGGGTGGCAAGATCATCGTCGAGCGCCGAGTCGTGGACGAGGCTCTGGCCAACGTTGAGACCCTGGCCACCAAAATGCGCGTGGTGCCCCACAAGGGCGCGGATGGCGCAGTGGATGGCTACCGATTGAGCGCCATCCGGCGCGGCAGCTTGTTCGACAAGCTGGGCATCAAGAATGGCGACGTGGTCCATGGGGTCAACAGCATGCCGCTGACCGACACCGACGGCGCATTCCAAGCATTTCAAACGCTGCAGACCGAGAGCGCGTTCACCTTCGAGGTGACCCGTCGCAACCAGCGCCAGACCTTTGAGTACGAGGTCCGCTGAGCACCGCTCAGCAGGAACTCACGCAGGAGCAGAACCTTGCAGAACTTGTCCCTCATCACACGCGGCCTGGGAATGGGCCTCGTCCTCGGTCTCGCTGGATTCTCGGGCAGCGCCGCTGCCCAAGACACCCAGGACCTGAACGACTCCCGCAACAAGCCACCCTGCGCCACCCCGGCCTCGGTGACCTTGGACTACGTGGAGTACGAGGTTCTAGACTTGGTCAAGTACATGGCTGAGACCAGCTGCCGGAACCTGATCTTGGGGGGCGACGATCTCAAGGGCAAGGTCACCATCATCAGCCACAAGCCGGTGCCCTACTGGACCGCGTTCTCGGCGATGGAGTCCGCTCTGGCCACCGCTGGCTACACTATGGTGGAGGTTGGCGGTGCCTACAAGGTGATCCCGACTTCCAAGGCTTCTCAGGCGCCTGTCGCTGTCTACGAGGGCAGCGCCATCCCGGCTACAGACCGGGTGGTCACCCAGATCTTCCAGATGGAGAACACCTCCGTCTCGGACATCAGCTCCATCGCCAAAGAGCTGGCTGGCCCCCAGGCCAAGATCATCGCCTACGTGCCGACCAATACGCTGATCATCACCGACAGCGCCTACAGCATCCGTCGGATGTGGAAGGTCGTTGGTCAGCTTGATGTGGAGTCGCCCAAGAGCAGCATCCACGTGGTCAACCTGAATTACGCCACTGCGAGCGAGGTCAAGACCATCATCGAGCAGGTCTACGGCACCTCGGGTGATTCCGCGAGCGCCAGCTCGAGCAAAACCTCAACCAAGTCGACCTCCAGCAGCCGGCGCAGCCGGCGCAACCGTGCCAAGGCGGAGGCGGCTGATGCCTCGGCCTCGGCCTCCAGCGTGGGTGCTCAGGGAAAGTACATTGAGAAGATCGTTGCCGATGAGCGCACCAACCGCCTGATCATTTTGGCCAACGACGAGGCGATGGAGGCAGTACGCAAGCTGCTTCTCGAAGTAGATGTGGACGTGGACCCGGCCAACCGGGCGCAGATCCACGTGGTCTACTTGGAGCACGCAGACGCGACGGAGGTGGCCACCACCCTGAGCAACCTCAGCGAAGGTGGCAACACCAACAGCCGCACCCCTACCCGTACCAATACGCGGACCAGTCGGGCGAGCCGGAACAATCCCACTGACGATGCGGATGGCTCAGGCAGCGCCACCAGCGTGACGGCGCTGTTGGACGATGGTGTGCGGATCACCGCCGATGAGAACACCAACTCTCTGGTCATCGTCGCCTCCCCCGAAGCCTTTCGGATCCTCCAGCAGGTCATCAACAAGCTGGACATCCGCCGCAAGCAGGTCTTCGTCGAGGTGGTCATCATGGAGATGGCCTCGGAAGACACCATGGACCTGGGAATGAGCTACCACACAGGAATTCCTGGGGATTCGGCCACGGGCATTGTGTCCTCGCAGGTGGGACCCAGCTCTCTGGGCCTGAGCACCGATCTGCTCTCTGGCGTGGCTATGGGTGTTTACGGGGACAGCATCTCCATCGATACCCAGGCTGGACCCCTTGTTATCCCCGCATTTGGTGTGGTGGTCAGCGCCCTGCAGGCCAACTCCAGCGTGAACATCCTCTCCACGCCCAACATCATGACCCTGGACAACGAAGAGGCTGAGATTGTGGTCGGCCGCAACGTGCCTTTCCCGACCTCCCAGGGCCGTGACTCCAACAACAACCCCATCATCAGTTTCCAGCGCGAGGACGTGGCGATCACGTTGAAGGTGACCCCGCAGATCAACGAGTCGGACTACGTCACGATGGAGGTCTACCAGGAGGTCACAGAGATCGAGGAGAGCGCCGCTTCCGGGAGCGACCTGGTCGCCAGTGGTGGACCCACGACCTCGAAGCGCACTGCGGACACCACGGTGCTGGTCAAAGACAATCAGACGGTGGTCATTGGTGGCCTGATGAGCACCACCGAGACCGAAGTGGAGACCAAGGTGCCCATCCTTGGGGATCTGCCTCTGGTCGGCGTGCTCTTCCGCTCCAAGAGCACCACCACCCGCAAGACCAACCTGCTCATCTTTCTGACCCCTCATGTCATCGACACCCCCGAGGACCTGCAGGAAGTCTACGAGGTCAAGGTGGCTCAGCGGGAAGAGTTCCTGCGACGCTTCTACGGCAAGTCGGAAGTGGAGCAGATGCAGGCTCTGGACGAGCTGCTCTCCTACTCGATGAACGTCATCGACCAGCCCAGTCGGTACCGCACCAAGATCGACAACGGCACCCCCGAAGACACCTTGATCGACAACGGTGAAGAGCCCGCGACCGAGCTCGTCCAAGACCCCGACGGGCAGGGCCCAGAGGAGCCCACCGCTCCTGACGAGCTCGACCCCGACACCACCCCAGAGGGCCTCTAAGTCATGGCCATTCGCCGCCGAAGCCTCGATGAGGTGCTCCAAGACCGTGGATTGAGCTCCGAAGGGCTGGCCGAGGCGCGCAAGCAGGCTGAGAAGTCGGGCATCTCCATGCTGGACAGCGTCCAGCGCTCCGAGCTCTCTCAGATCGCCGTGACCCGTGCCTTGGCGGACCTCACCGGTCTGCCGGTCATGGAAGAGATCGACCTAGAAGCCATCGACATTGAACTCGTGCGGCGCATCCCTCTTGGATTGGCTCGCGAGCAGCAGATCCTGCCGCTGTGGCTGGACGACAAGGGCCGTGTTGTCGCGGGCATCGCATCTCCCGCCTGTCTGCCCAGCGCCGACGATCTGCGGGTGGTCTTGCGCCGCCCAGTGGACCCCGTCTTGGTGCCTGCCAATGTGCTCAAAGACGCCATCAACAAGAGCTTTGACCGCGCGGCACGCTCTGCATCAGCGGTCATGTCCGAGATCGAGGACGAGCAGGACGACAACTTGGCTGGGGACCTGTCCCTGGAAGAGGACATCCTGGATGACCCCAACCAAGCGCCCATCATTCGCTTTGTGAACACGCTGCTGACCCAGGCCATCAAGGACCGGGCCAGTGACATTCACATCGAGCCCTTCGAGAAAGAGCTGCTCGTCCGCTTCCGGATCGACGGCGTGCTCTACGAGATCGTCAAGCCGCCACCCCGCCTCCAGGCCAGCATCGTCAGCCGAATCAAGATCATGGCGGGCCTGAACATCGCGGAGAAGCGCATCCCACAGGACGGTCGAATCCGCATTCGCATGGCTGGCCGCGAGGTAGACCTCCGCGTGTCCACCCTGCCTGTGCGCTACGGCGAGCGCGTGGTCATGCGTATTCTGGAGAAGGGTCAGGTCTTCTCTCTGAGCGGCATTGGAATGTCTGAGCCCGACCTGGTCATTTTCCGGGAGTACATCACCCGGCCCCACGGCATCATCCTGGTGACTGGACCTACGGGTTCCGGTAAAACCACCAGCCTGTACTCGGCCTTGGCGGAGATCAACTCTCCCGACTTGAACATCCTCACCATCGAGGATCCCATCGAGTACGAGCTTCGTGGCATTGGCC
Source organism: Cognaticolwellia sp. (assembly GCA_047621545.1). GTDB lineage: Bacteria > Myxococcota_A > UBA796 > UBA796 > CAJQPC01 > CAJQPC01. The sequence continues at coordinate 12,605 of JBLHMA010000007.1, forward strand.
AGACCCAGGTCAACCACAAGATCGACCTGAGCTTTGCAAACGTGCTGCGCGCTCACTTGCGTCAGGACCCCGATGTCATCCTGGTCGGAGAGACTCGTGACAAGGAGACTGCGGACAACGCTGTCCAGGCATCGCTCACCGGTCACTTGGTGTTCACCACCCTGCACACCAACGACGCTCCTGGCGCATTTCCACGTCTCACCGACATGGGCGTTGAGCCCTTCTTGGTGGCCTCGTCACTGCTGATGATTCTCGCCCAGCGCCTCGTGCGTCGGGTCTGCTCGGAGTGCAAGCAGCCTTACGAGCCGCTCGACGGCGAGCTCTCCGACTTGGGCTTGAGCAGAGCGGACGTTGAGGGGCACGTGATCTACAAGGCCGCGGGTTGCGATGTCTGTCTTAAGACTGGGTACAAGGGCCGAACCGGCATCTACTCCCTCTTGGAGGTGACCGATGTCATCCGGGATGTGGTGATGAAGGAGGCCGACGGCGCGACCATCAAGAAGATCGCCGTGGCCAACGGTATGAAGACCCTGCGGGACGATGGAATTCGCAAGGTCTTCGAGGGCGACACCACCTTTGAAGAAGTCATGCGTGTGACCTCCGAGGACTCTCGATAGTGTCCGTTTTTGAGTACAAAGGCTTTGACGCCAACGGCAAGTCCGTCGCCGGGGTCATCGACGCGGAGGGTGCCAAGACGGCCCGCTCCAAGCTGCGCAAGCAGGGCCTGTTTCCCACGGACCTCAATGAGCAGCGGGCTGGCGCCAAGGCCGCAAAGGGCAGCGGTCTCAACGTCGAGATCGACTTCTCTAAGTACTTTGAGCGGGTCAGCGTCCAAGACGTGGCCACCCTGACCAGTCAGCTCTCTACGCTGATTGGGGCTGGCATTCCCATGGTCGAAGCCCTCAGCGCCATGCTCGACCAAGTCGAAAACGACAAGCTGCGCGTCATCCTGGCAGAGGTTCGGGACAAGGTGAATGAGGGCGCTACCCTGGCGGACGCGATGACGGGCCACCCAGATGTTTTCTCGGGTCTCTACGTCAACATGGTGCGTGCGGGCGAGGCCAGTGGGGCTCTGGAGACCGTGCTGCTGCGGCTGACCGAGTACACCGAGTCCAGCGTTCGGCTGCGCGGAAAGCTCGTCTCCGCGATGATCTACCCGGTGCTCATGACCGGCGTTGGCTGTGCCATCGTCGTGGGTCTGTTCGTCTTTGTCATCCCAAAGATGCGCAGCATCTTCGACTCCTTTGGCGAAGAGCTCCCCTGGGTCACATCCGCCCTGTTCACCATCTCGGACTTTGCTACCCAGTGGTGGTGGCTCATCGCCATGGTGCTCGGTGTGGCCGGCTACTTCTTCCGTCGCTGGAAGAAGACCCCAGCGGGTACCCACAAGTGGGATGGCTGGATGCTCAAGGTGCCCGTCTTCGGGCGCATGAACCGCTTGGTCGCCGTCTCGCGCTTCTGCCGCACGCTGTCCACTTTGCTGGACGCTGGTGTGCCTATTTTACAGGCGCTTGGAATTGTCTCCACCGTTGTGGAGAACAAGGTGATGGAGGACGCGGTCAACGCCGCGGCCAAGAACGTGACCGAAGGCCAGTCCCTGGCCGGCCCGCTCAAGGCGAGCAAGCAGTTTCCCCCCATCGTGACGCACATGATCGCCATCGGCGAGCGCACCGGTGAGCTGGAGAACATGCTCTCCAAAGTGGCCGACGCGTACGAGACCGAGGTGGACAACCTGGTCACGGGCTTGACCAGCCTGCTCGAGCCCATCCTGATTTTGATGATGGGCGGAATTGTGGCCTTTGTCGCCCTGGCGATTCTGCTCCCAATGCTCAACATGTCCAGCATGGCTGGATGATGCTTTCAACCTTTTCTATTGGAGGAAAAATGAACTCTTCTCTGACCCCAAGCCGCTTGGTTCGGGCCGCTCGCAGCCAGCAGGGCATGACCCTGGTGGAAATCATGGTCGTCATCGCCATTCTGGGCACTTTGATGTCCGTTGTGGCCTTCTCCGTGGTCGGTCGCCTCAACGAGGCCAACTGCTCCACCACCAAGCTGACCATGAAGAATGCGGACCAAGCTCTGCAGCTCTACTCCGCCAAGAAGAAGGGCAAGTTCCCCAGCACGGGCGACGGTCTGGAGGCAGCCGCCAAGTACTTCGGCAGCGGTGACGTGCCCCTGGACTCTTGGGGCAATGAGTTCCAGTACAACTCCCCCGGCTCCCACTCTGAGAAGCCCTACGAGATCGTCTCCTTGGGCAAGGACGGCGTGGAAGGCGGTGACGAAGCTGACGCGGACATCCAGAGCTGGGCCATGGACGAGGCGTGCGACTGGTAATGGAGCGACGCAGTGCCAAGCCTAAGGAGTGGGATTCCTCGATGTGGGGCCTCTCCGTTTTAGGTGCTGCTTTGGCGGTGGTGCCTGTGGCATGGATTCTTCTTGGAATTGGAGTTTGAGGTAGGTGATTCGTCGGACTGCCAGAGTTGGAATGACCTTGATCGAGATCATGGTCGTCATCGCCATCATGGCGGTGGTCCTGGGTGTGGGAATCGTCTCCATGTCTGGGGTTTTGGGCCTGCAGCAGACCGGCGCGACCAAGGAGCTGGCGCAGACCTACCGCTTCCTCTCCAACGAGGCTGCGCTCAAGAATGTGACCTTCCGCATCGCCTACAACCTGGACGCGCGTTCTTACAAGATCGAGGTTGCGGCCCCCGACGCCCTGGTGTTCACCGACCCAGAGAAGCGTGAGGAGTACGAGGAGTTGATGCAGGAGAAGATGTCCGACCTGCAGGGTCTGGAGAACTTCGAGGACATGAACCTCTCCGACGATGAGCTAGAGCTTCTGGAAGGCTCTCGCCGCTTCGAAGGCATGGACGATGCGGCGCTCAACACGGAGGTGACCTTGCCGCGCGGCAGCTACTTCGCTTGGGTCTATACGCCGCAGTATCCCGAGCCGGTGGAGCCCCAGATGGACTTCAGCGACCCGGACTACGACCCAGACGGAGAGGCACTCGAGACCCCCAGAATCGTCTACAGCTACATCTTCGCAAACGGGCACGTCGAGCACACGCTGGTACGCATCGCCGCCATCGACGACCCCCAGGACGGCCTGACCATCGAGGCTGAGCCCCTCTCGGGACGCGTGGAGATGCACGACGAGGACTTTGGGGTGGAAGACAGCATGTCTTGGCTGCCCGACGAAGGCCCGGATCTGGACATCTGATGCGGCACACCTTCCAAAAAGCGTTCTCCCTACTCGAGGTCATGGTGGCCCTGGGCATCCTGTCGGTCGCACTCTTTGTGCTCATCGACGGCCAAGCCACCGCTGTGCTCATGACGCTAGAAGCGTCCAAGATCACGGTGGCCACCACCTTGGCGCAAGAGAAGATGTCCGAGTGCGTGCTCATCTTGGAGTCGGAGGGCTTTCAGGAGAACGACATCAACAAGGAAGGGGACTTCGAGGACGGCATCTTCTCCGAGTTCAAGGCCGGCGGCTTGGATGGCACCTTCGATGACGCCAACTCCGAGGAGTACGAGGACTACCACTGGGCCTACACCATCCGGAAGGTGGACCTGAACCTAAGCGGTGACATCGCGTCTATGGCAGCCGGATTTGCTGGCAGCGGCATGGCTGGGGACGATGCCCAGGCGGCCACCCAAGAGCAGGGCCAGCAGATGGACCTGAACGACATGGGCATCTCCAACGACATGCTCACCGATCAGATCTCTCCCTTCATTCGGGAGATCCGCGTCATTGTCTGGTGGGGAGACGAGGACTTTGATGAGGAGAAGAGCGACGACTGGGTGGAGATCGTGACCCATGTGGTGAACCCCACCGGCCAAGTGGTTCCGGCGGCTCCGCAATGATCCGTCGCCCCACCATGATTCTTCGCCCCACCTTGATCCGTCGCCCCACCAGGATTCTTCGCTCCTCCAGTCGCAGCGACCGGTCCGGCATGACCCTCATCGAGGTGGTCATCGCGTTGGGCATCCTGGCTGTCATCGGTGTGCTGACCCTGAGCACCGTCACCAGCACGCTCAAGGCACGCGAGGTCTTGGCCGAGCAGGACGAGGTGCAGCAGTACGCTCGGGTCACGCTCTCCAAGCTCACCCACGAGCTGCGTTTGGCCTACCTGAGCTGGAACAAGAACGTGCCCAACACCTACCAGACGGTGTTTGTGGGCAAAGACACCGGCGATGTGGACACCCTCTGGTTTGCCAGCCTGAGCCACCAGCGCCTGTACCAAGGGGCTCGGGAGGGGGACCAGACCGAGATCACCATCTGGGGCGAGAGCGATCCCTACAACGATGGCCGCTACGCACTGCTGCACCGCGAGTCGGCCCGCATCGACAACCTGCCTGACAAGGGTGGCGTGATCTACCCCTTGGCCTACAACGTGCGCAGCCTGTCCATTCGCTACCTGGACCCCACCACCTGCGAGTGGGAAGACGAGTGGGACAGCACCGCGATTGAGCAGCTCCAGCGGCTGCCTCGGGCCGTACAGTTCACCCTGACTCTGATGGGCCCGGATCCCGACAAAGAGGACAAACTCAAGCCCTACACCTTTGCTGGCACCACTGTGCTCCAGTACGGAAGGCGCGCCCGCTGCCAGATCTTCGGGGGAGAAGACGACGAGGGCGAGATCTCTGCCTCCGAAGGCGACGCTGCCGTTGGGGTGACCCGATGAGGTGGCTTTGGAGAGAGCTGACTCGGCCTAGGGGGCGCAAAGCCATGCCTTTTGCGGGCGCAGGTCGTCGCCGGTCCGGTGAGCGCGGACTTGCGCTGCTGATGGTGATGGCCTCCATCGCCATCATCACCGTCATCACGGTGGAGCTGAGCTACGACGGCCGCGTGCGCTTGGTCAAGAGCGCCCACGAGCGCGACAAGGTCGCCGCCAGGTACTTGGCCGAGAGCGGCGCCAACATCTACCGGCTCATTCTGGTCGCTGATCAGCAGATCTCGGGTGCTTTGGGCGGCATGATGCCCGAGGGCATGAACGTTCAAGGCCTGTGGCAGATGCTGCCGGCTGTGAACACTGGGCTGATGCGCATGCTGTTCACCGGTGGTGGCAGCGACGACGAGATTGAGTCCTTCCAGGCCGAAGGGCTCAGTGACGAGGCGCGCCAGGAGTCCCGTGAGGACGCCTCCAAGTTCTCCTCCAAGGGCTTTCTCGACTTTGAAGGCGACTTCGAGGCTGAGATCAAGGACATGGACGGGCGCATCAACGTGAACCGCCTGGGCCGCAGCTGCCCGGGTCGCACCTGTCCGACCATCACCGAGCTCAAGGAAGACCAAATCGCCCAGCAGCTCTACGGGTTGATGAGCGGCGAGGAGAACGACCAGTGGTTCTACGACCACAACATTGACCGCTGGGAGATCATCGGCAACATGGCCGACTGGATCGACTTGGACACCAACCGGGTGTTCCGCGGGGGCTACGAGGACTCCCTCTACCAGAGCCTGGATGACCCCTACTTGGCCAAGAACGCCCAGTTCGACACGCTGGGAGAGATTCGCCAGGTCGAGGGCTGGCAGGGCGATGTCTTTGAGAAGTTCGGCGAGCGCCTCACGGTGTACGGGGCCGGCAAGATCAACGTGAACAGCGCAGACAACGCAGCCCTCTGCGGCCTACTGCGCGCCCACACCACTACCCCGGGTGTGCTCAACGACTGCGATGGTTTTATTGAGCGCTGGCAGTCCAACGAGCTGATCTCTTTTCAGTCCTGGGGCAAAGCCGAAGAGTTTGTGACCAGCGCACAAGATCGTGGCGGTGTGGTGATCGATGACCCGAAGAAGCTGGCGGACTCCGTGAGCTTTGAGTCCAAGACCTTCCTGGTGGAATCCACCGGGCTGGTCGGCGCATCAGCCGCCAAGCTGACGGTGGTCTACGACTTTACGACCTCGAAAAAGGTCGGACGAATCAAGTATTGGAGGATGGACTGATGGCCCGTGTGATCGGAATCGATCTCGGCTCCCACGCTGTCAAATTGGCAGTGATGGAAGGCCGCCTGGGCAACACCGAGCTGGTGGAGGTGCGGGCCCAGTCCGTGCCAGCCCTCCTGCCGGTGGAGCTGCCGCCTCCCCCTGTGCTGGAAGAAGGAGAGGAGCCGCCGGTCGCGCTGCCGCCTCCTCCGCCGCCCAGCCCCAGTTTGGGCGCCCGCTTGGCGACCCTGGCCGGAATGCTCGAGGACCTGGAGTTGGACGAGAACACCACCTTTGCGGTGGCTCTGCCTGCTGACAAGGTCTCGGTGCGGGTCTTGCCGATGCCCTTCGCGGACCGCGACCGCATCGCCAAGACGCTGCCCTTTGAGCTGGAGAGCTACGTGCCCTTCGAGCTGGAGGACTTCGTCCTAGATTGGCGCATTCATCCGATGGATGAGGGTGCGCAGGTGCTGACCGCTATGGCCCGCCAGCAGATGATCGGGGACCTGCTCGAAGGACTCAAGGGCGTGGGTGTAGATCCCAAGCACCTAGTCTTAGATGCGGACATCTTGGGCGCCTTCGCTCCTATCCAGGGCACCCAAGTGGTCCTGGACCTGGGCCACGAGCGCAGCATTCTGTGTTTGGTTCAGAACGGCGAGGTGCGGGCCACCCGCGCTCTGTCCAAGGGCGGACTCGGTCTGAGAGAAGGCCTGATGGCCAAGACGGGCATGGACGCCATGCAGGCCGAGGCGGCCAAGCGCAACGTGTCGTTGGCCCAGGACACCGGGATCCCCGGGCCGGCTGCGCCGGAACTGATCGAGGCGGAGTGGGACAACGAGCCGGACACCGACCCCTTCGGACAGCAGAAGACCGCCACGCCGAACCTGGCGCTGGCCCAGAAGCATGACGTGCAGCTGGCGCTCATTCAGTCCCTTGATCCGCTCCTGGCGGAGCTTCGGGCCTCTCTGATCGGTCTGGAAGACGAGCTGGACGTGGGTATCGACGAGGTGCTCATCACGGGCGGTGGCGCAGGCCTAAGCGGTTTGGGCAGCGTGCTCTCTCAAGGACTGGGTGTGCCGGTTCGCCGGGTAGATCTGGGCCCCGCTGCCGAGGAACTCGGCGACCCGGACCGATTTGGTCTGGCGGTGGTGCTTGCACAAAAGGCTGGCGGCATCACCGGCGGAACCGCTCTTAGCTTCCGCAAGGGTCCCTTTGAGTTCAAGGGAGACCTAGCCATCGCGCGTACCGCGTTGGGCGTGGGCATGTTGGCGCTGCTGATGTTCGGCATCTTCGGCACCGGCATCTTTCTGTTCAAGGCCGTGTCTCTCAACAGTGAGATTGCCGACCTGCATCAGCAGGCAGGCGAGAACGTGCACGAGGCGTTCAGCGACGTGTCGATGAAGGAGCTGGAGACAGACGGTGAGCCGCGCACGGTGGTCACAACCCGCTTTGTTGCAGCGCAGCTTCGCATGGAGTCGCTGGGGGCGACCGTCGGTGGAGAACCCCCGGTGCTCACGACGTTGAAGCTGCTCACCCAGCAGTCCCCTAAGTCCACCGATGCGCCCTTGGACATCTCGGACCTGACCATCACCGAGAACACCGTGAGCTTCAAGGCGGAGACCAATAGCTTCGATTCGGTGAGTCGGATCGAGAAGGCCATGCAGGCCCAGCCCCGCTTCTCCCAAGCGAAAAAGGCCAACGAGACCAAAGCCGGTAACGGCATCCGCTTTGACATGAGCATTCCGCTTGAGTCTGAGAGCGAAGAAGAAGAGGAGGGCTAGATCATGACTGCACTACGTGTCCGTTTTGCCGCAATTCAAGCCCGGGTCGAGGGCATCCTGGACGGGATGTCGCCTCGGGATCGAAGCTTGCTCCTTGGACTGGTGATGTTCTTCTCCGTCGTAGTCGTGATTGGCGGCGCTTGGACCATGAATGGAAAGCTGGCCTCCATTGAGAAGATCCGGGACACCCGCATCGAGGACTTGAACTACGTCAACCGCACACTGGCTGAGTACCAGCAGGCCCAGGTTGAGTTGGAGCGCATCGAGAAGGACATGGCCAGCTTCGAGGGGCAGGACCTGTCCTCGTTCTTGGAGAAGGCCGCGGACTCCGCTGAGATCCGGGACCGACTCGACAGCGTGCGCGAGAACTCCGTTGTGGAGATGGGTGATCTCGAAGAGAAGAACTACAGCATCAAGCTGACCCGGGTGACCCTGGACCAGTTGGTCGGCTTCCTGTACCAGGTCGAGGCCACGGGCTACCCCCTGAAGATCACCAGCGCCAAGTTCAAGCGCGTCAAGGTCTCCGGAGAGTGGATGATCAACGTCACTCTTGAGATCGCCGCGTATCGCTTGCTCAATACGGAGGGCTAAGTCATGCAGCGTCTCATTTTGGCAGTAGGGGCCGTGCTCGTGGCTCTGATCAGCTTTGGGTTGGGACTCAAGCTCACTTTCCCCAGTGAGCTGGCGGCCGCTCGAGCTGCCTACGAGATCGATCAGGGAAGCGATGGCGCTCTAGCCATTGAGCTGAGCGGTCTGAGCCCTTGGCGGATCTCCGGTGCCCATGTGGACACGGTGGATCTGTACAGCATCCCCAAGCCCAAGCGCCGCTCGGATGAGCCTGGGCCTCCCGCTCGTGTGCTGTCTATGCAGGACGTGCAGTCCCGGGTAAGCGTGCTGCCGCTTCTGGGCGGTGTGTACAAGGTGTCTCTGGATGGAGAACTCTACAAGGGCACCATCGAGGGCGTGGTCGTGCAGGACGGTAGCCAGACCCTCATCGACGATCTGCTCATCGACGAGGCCGACTTGTCCATGTACCCGATGGACTTCGGGGAGCTGTCGGTGAACGCACAGGGCCTGCTTCGAACCCGCGTGACCAACTTCGACTACGACACCGAAAACCTGGACAAGGTCCGGGGCAAGATTCGCCTTGAGATCGACTCCATGGTCCTGGACGGCCTGAAAGTCTCAGGAATCGCACTGCCCACGAGCACCTTCACCGAGGCGGTTCTGTCTTTCACGCTGGATGACGGACAGGCCAAGGTAAAAAAGGGCAGCTTCAAGGCAAACACCCTGGAGCTGGAGATCGAGGGCCGAATCGAGCTGGCCAAGAGCTTCTCCCGAAGCAAGCTGGATTTGGAGCTCAAGCTGCGCCTGTTGGACGAGTCCCTGGACGGCTTGGCCAAGATGGCCCTGGGCTCGAGCCGGGACCCAGACGGCGTGTACCACTTCGAAGTGGGTGGAACGGTCGGCAATCCAAACGCCAAGCCAATGCGCTTGGGTGGTAGCAGTCGTAGCAGCCGAGGATCCGGTCCCAACGACGGTCCTGACCCCAACAAGCTGCGCCCAGGTATGGGTCAGCCCCCACCTCCCTTCAACGCCTCCGATCGTGACCCAGACGCACGTCGCAAGGACCGTGAGGAGCGGATCCGTCAGCGTCGGGAAGGCCTGGATGCTCCTGCCCGTCCGTCAGAGGAGCCTGACTTTGACGACGAGGAGGACGACTACGACGATGAAGAGGAAGACGACTACGACGAGGAGGACTTCGAGGACGAGGACTTCCAGGACGGTCTGCCCAACGCCGCCCGGATGCCTTCGGTTCCCAATCCAGGGATTGTGCCCGTGCAGTTCGGTGAAGACGTGGACTACCCCGACCCTCTGCCTTTCGATGAGGACTGAGCGGGTCTGCGTTTAGGCCCTTGCCGTGAGCGCTCTATTGCGCGGTCGGGGGAGGCAGCAGGGCCTCGAGGGCGTCGGCTGCGGAGGATAGACCCACGGTGTCCGGGGCATCTCGGCGAAGGATGCGCAGTACCTTTTTGGCTTTTTCCAGGTCCTTCTCATCGATCAGGACCTGGAGGAGCCAGAGCTTCCACTCGGCCTCGTCGCTGAGCTGGACAGCCAACTGCAGCAACTCGCTGGCTTCGGAGCGAACGGTCGCTCGGGCCGCGTCTGGCAACTGCTTTGCATCCTGCGCCAAGCAGTACCCGAGCCAAGCTTGGTATTTGGGCTCATAGACCTGTATGCGGTGGGCGCCTCGCAGAAGCCTGGTGGCCACGCTGAACTCCCCACGCTCTACGTTCTTCATGGCCTCCTTGAACAGGCGCTGATCCCGAGGGGAGTCGTCAGGCGAGGCGTCTTGGGTGTCGGCGTTGGCAGCAGCTTGGGCCACCTTGCGCTCAAGCTTGGCGGCCATCTCTTGGATGGCATCGCTGAGCTCGGGATCCTCTCGCAGGTCGCGGTAGCGCTTGCCCATTCGCTGGGCGGCTTGCTGGATGTGCTCGGGGCTTGTCGTTGGAGCGATGCCCAGCACGGTCCAGGGGTCGGCCTGCTCCAGTCGTAAGAGCTCTTTACGCAAGCGCTTGAGCACCATCAGCGCGTCCAAGTTCGAGGCTTGCTTCTTCTTCGGAGGCTGTCCACGGGCGGCGATGATCTCGCGGCGTGGGCCAGCTGGCTTGGGTGTTGGGGCTGCCTTGGTGGGAGGAGGCTGGGTGGACTTGTTGGGCAGGTGGCGTCGGTGGGACAGACCGATCAGCCCCAGCCGCATCAGCGCATCCATCTCCATTCCCAAGGTCTCCGGATCCAAACCGAAGTCTCGCACCGCATCCGTCAAGCGCAACTCCATGCCGTCGAGGAGCAAGCGGCTGGTGTCCCGGTGCAGGTTTAGGGCCTGGATTCGGGGTGTACCGGGCATGGCCTGGGGAATCCGATTCTTTTGGCGCTCAATGAAGCGCGGGTCGGCCCCAGCCTTGGCAGCTTGGAAGAGGAGCTGTCCAAAGCGATCGGGATCGGGGTGCTGGCGCGCCCTACCCGGTGTGAAGTCTAGCACCGAGTTGTCGAATAGCACCCTGGAGATCAGTTGACGGGAGGCGTCGTCCAGGGGAGCGCCGTCGGCCATCAGGGCAGAGCCGTTGACGGTGCTCAGGGTTCCACTGCGTCGGCCTAGCCAGATGGCCACCAATCGGGTCAGAGCGTGCAGGTTGGGTCGTTTGGCATCGCGCCTCTGGTTGGCGGCATGGATGCTGTGCACCACTTCGGCGAGCTCTAACAGAGAGGCTTTTTTGGCGCGGCCAGCCTCGGCCTTGTGCTGATGGGCCAGAACTTCGGGGTCTTCTTGTCCGGTGAGAACGAGAACGGCCACGTGGGGGGCTGCGCGACGAATGACACGCAGGGCGTCCACTGCCGCTAGACCCAGATCCATGTTGACGATCAAGATATCTGGCGGTCGTGCGGCGGCCGAGTCTCGTGCGCTGGCAAGGTCCGGACTGGCGGCGACTGAGAAGCTCTGGGCGATCAGGGCTGTGCGCATGGCACGGCACCAAGATGGCGCATCGTCAAAGAGCATTACGTGAGCGGCCAAGGTCCCTCCTCTGGATCGCAATAATGATAGTAGCAGGCACATGACGATTGTTTGTTCGCTCACAGTCCAAGCGGATCCCCGGGCACTGCTTATGGCTTTAGAGCCCTGTCAGGACCTGGCCCTTGTGATGCTCCAGGGCCAGGCGGTCCTGACCTGGGGTGCCGTCGCGGAGGTGCCCGTGACCGCCGACTGGCAGAGCCAGGTTCGCGCGCTTGTTGCGGCAGAAGCTCCCCCCGAAGGACTGGCTTTTGCGGGAGGTGTGATCGGCCACTTGGCCTATGAGGCCGGGCGATTCTGTGAGCGGATGCCAGCGGCGAAAGGGAGCTCGATCACCGGAGACGGACTCTTCCGTCGCTACCCGGGTGCCCTGCTGCACACCCCAAAAGGTTGGGTCGCGGCCGGTGAGGCAACCTGGGTGTACAGGGCCAAGCAGCGGGTGGAGGCGCTGCCTGCTCTTGCTCCTGCGGGTGCTCCTTCCGCTCAACTGTCAAATATCCCACCGGACGTGGACTTTGCTCATGGAGTGCAAGAGATCCTTGCGCGAATTGCGGCTGGAGAGTGCTACCAGGTGAACCTCTCCAGGGCGCTGAGCTTTGACTCGGACGAGCGGCCAGCGGCGTTGTTTGCCCGTTTGCCTTTGGCGGCGCACGGGGCCTTCCTGCGCCTGCGGGACAGCGTGCTGATGAGTGAGTCACCAGAGCTGTTCTGGCGACTTCACAACGGGCAGATTCAGACCCGGCCCATCAAGGGTACCGCCCCGCTGGGGGAACAGGCCGCGCTGCTGGCTGACCCCAAAGAGAAGGCTGAGTTGACGATGATCGTCGACCTGATGCGGAACGACTTGGGGAGGGTGTGCTTGCCCGGAACGGTACAGACCCAAGCGCGCAGAGTGTTGGCCCTACCGACCCTCCTACACGCCGAGCAGCAGATCACGGGCACTCTGCTGCCAACGCTGGATGCAGTGGACCTAATGGACGCGACCTTCCCGCCCGGCAGTGTCACAGGTGCGCCCAAGGTACAGGCGATGTCGCTTATCAACCACTTGGAGCCTGTGGTACGTGGGGCCTATACGGGGGCCATTGGGGCCTTTGTGGACGGTGGGGATGCGGAGTTCTCCGTGGCCATTCGGGTCGCCCAGTGGCGTGCGCATCGCCTGACTGTGCACGTCGGCTGTGGTGTGGTGGCCGACTCCGATCCGCAGCGTGAGACCCAGGAGTCCTGGCTCAAGGCCCAAGCCTGGATGGGGGCTCTCGGGCTTATTGGTTGAGCGGCTCAACGGCTCAACGTCTCAGCGTCTCGGCGGCCCAGCGGGGTCCCCGCCGCCAGATGAGCTGTCTGACCAACTGCCGGTAGAACCCAGTCCTGTATCGCTCCGTCTTGCCAGGCCAGGAATCGCGGGGCTGCAATGTCCGTGAAGGTGAAGCGAACCCGCAGGGGCCGGTGATCCTGGGTCCAGTCCAACACATCGGCCTGAAAGCCGGGACCGTAGAAGGGACCTTCAGAGAGCTGCTTTGGATCAACAGCGATCTGGTCCACAGGAAGCTCAAACCACCCCCCTTCAGCTTGGATCTCCAGCACCTGCTCCTGTGGCCTGTACACCACCAGCGAGGTCCATACGGGCGCGAGTAGAGCCACCGTCTCCGGGGCAGAAACTCCCTGGGCCAAGGGGGCCAAGAGCTGGTAGAAGCTGCCGAATATACTGCCGTTGACGAAGACCAGAGGCTGCTCGGGGTCTTTGGTGGGCGGCAACGGCGCCTGGGTGGCTGCGCGCATCAGGGGGTTTGTGCCCCAGACTTTGAGGGGAAGGACCAGGGCGCCGACCAGGGTCAGGCTGAGCATGAGGCGGGCACCTCGGCCCCCCTTTTGGACCCAGAGGGCCAAGAGCGCTGCGGCGCCTAAGCCGGGGAAGAGCAGCAGTCGGTCCATGGGGAAGGCGGCGCAGAGCGGGAGGGTCGCGCCCAGGGACCCCAGGGCCCAAAAGCGTGCTTGGCGAGACTCCTTCAGTAGGGGCCACAGTGCCCAGAGCAATCCGATGCAGAGCGCCCAGCCCGTGCTTGCAAGACTCCAGCGAACCCAGGAATCGCTCAGCATCCAGATCTCGATTGGAAGCCCAAGCCATTGGCCCAGAACCAGGATCGGACCTCTCTCCAGGCTGGCGGCCGCAAACGCCATCGGGCTCCGCACTGGGTCTACGTAGAGTGCACCGCCCTGGGCGCCGTAGCCGGCTTGGTTGTACAGCAGCCGCCAGATTCCAATGAGGAGCACCAAGGGAGAGAGGCGCAGCAGTGCCTTTGGGCCGACCTCCTTCCGGGTCAATTCCCAGGCCGCAATGTAGGCGACAGCCCCGATGGCCGCCTCGCTGGCGCAGAGCGCGAGCGCCAGTGGTAGCAGGGCCCAACCTGGCTTCCTGCGCTGATGTAGGCCCAGGGCGAGCAAGGACAGCGTCAGGCAGATCAAGACGTTCCGGTTGGCGAGCCACGCTATGGGCACAGCGTGGGCGTCGTCCAAGGCGAATAGCAACAGCGCCAGGGCGGCCACCCAGGGGGGACCCGTGTCTTTGGTGACCCACCGAACGCCCACCAGAGCCAAGCCCCACCAGAGCAGACTGTGGGCGTGTTGGAGGGGAGCGCTCTGCGGCCAGAGGAATGCATCGAGCCAGTGGGTCGCGGCGCTCAAGGGACGAAAGAAGGAGATCCTTGTTTCCGGATCTGAGCTCCAGGGGAGCAGTCCGCGCTCGGCCAGTGCCTGATTCCAGGGACCGGGCTCCAGGAAGGTGAACAGATCCAGCAGCGGATGGCGCGGCCCAAAGGCTTGGTTCCCGTTGAGCACGAGGCGGTGAACAAAGTCGTCGGCGCTCCAACCCCCACCTAAAGCTGGCAGGGCCAGGAGCAGGGAGAGCAAGACGATGGCCCACGGAGACCAGGACTCGGCGAGAAGGCCTTGAAGCCGCTCAGCCATGGAAGGACGGTCAGGCGCTACAGGACGGTCAAGCACCAAAGGCACGGGCTGCGGCCAGGGGGTCAGGCGCGCTCAAGATGGCGGAGATCACCGCCCAGCTCCGAACCCCACTTCGGCGCAGTTCAGGCAGACGCGCCAGGGTGATGCCTCCGATGGCTACAACGGGGATTTGGCTCTGCTGCAGCACCTGAGCCAAGGGCAACAAGCCCCGGCCCGGACCCGCTTCGGCCTTGGTTTCGGTGGTGTACATCGGACCAAACCCCACGTAGTCGGCGCCTTCCTGCATCGCCGCGTGCAGCTGGAGCACGTCGTGGGTGCTGCGCCCCTTCAGGCCGCAGTTTGCGGGAAAGGGGCCGTCGTCCTGACCCAAGTGCAGCCCGTCCGCCAGATGGGCCAAGGCTGCACGGTCGTTGACGATCAGAGGAACCCCTGCGGCTTTGCAGAGGGGATGCAGTTGCCGAAGGGCTTGGGCAACCCGCTCCTCGCTCCACGTCTTGGCGCGCAGCTGGATCACGCAGGCGCCCGCTTCCAAGAGCATCTCGCCCAGAGCGACAGGCTCCCCAAAGTCGGCGTCCGCCATACCGTACAAGCCGCGCAGCGTAATGGGCTGCCCGCACGGCGTATTGGGCTGCCCGTGCAGCGGCAGTGCTGGTCCAGTCACCGCAGGCCCGGTCACTGCCGCAGCCCCAGGCGCACCGCCTTGGAGTGTAGCGTGTTGCGCGCCACCCCCAAGAGCTTGGCTGCGGCCTTCTGGTCGCCCCCGGTTCGAGACAGAGCCAAGCGCACCAGAGCGCGCTCGGTGGCCTCGATCACCAGCTTGTATAGGCCCAGACCGGTGCGCTGCTCCAGTTGTTCGACCACGGGACGCAGGCGCTGCTCGACCAGCTCCTCAAAGCCCTCGGTGTGGGCCTGGAGTTCGGCGTCGGCCTGGGGCTCCACCAGCTCACGAACGCGGGGATTTAGGGCAGCCGCCGCGATCACGGCATCCTGGGTCGCGAGCAGCGCTTGCACGACGAAGGCTTCGAGCTCCTGGGCATTGCGAGACCAGCGATGCCGGCGCATCAACGCCCAGAGCGCGCGGTCAAAGCGTCGCCGGGGTAGGCGCATTCTACGCCGATGACGCTCTAAGTAAAGAAGGGCCAAACTGCGTAGTTCGTCTTGACGCTCCCGCAGGGGGATGAGCTGTAGGTGTCGCCACGTCGCTAGGACGGGGGGCGGGCGTCGTCGGCTGGTGGTGATGAGCTGCCATCCACTGGCCTCGCATGTGGTGGCCAGCTCGATCAGTGCCCCAAAGGCATCCAGCTGAGGGCTCTCCACCAAGACCGTTCCAGGGGAACCCTCCAACTTTAGGCTCGCTCCGAGTGTGTGCTCCAAGATGGGCCCGTCGCGGCCAGAGCGTGCATGAACTCGACGGGCGATGCGCTTCTTGCCGCTGCCGCGTTCCCCAGAGAGGTAGATCGGCAGGGCCGCTCGGGCGGCCTGGCCAAGGACCATGGCGGTGTCTCGTCCCAGGCCAAGCAGGCGCAGCTCTCGGGCATGCTCGCCGGACTGAACGCGCTCACTGCGCAAGCGGGTCAGCAGAAGAGGCAGCTTTCGGGCCGGTTTTAGGGGCGGGGCCGCAGCGCCAACGCTGCGTAGCTCGGGCTTGTGCTCCAGGCTGGCGGCGAGCTGGGAGAGCAGCAGGGGGTCCAGACTGGGCAAGGAGCCGTCGACCAGGACCAGCTGAGTTTGACTTCCGCACACCTGCCGCAGGAGCTCATCCCAGCTCGTTGCACGGCTGTGGGCTCGGTTGGCCCGCATGAGCTGGGACTCCAACTCCTCTAGGATGCCGTCGTCGGCGCTCGCAAGGATCACAGATGCCATGAGAGGGGACTAACACAGCTCAGGGAGCCCCCATTGCTTGCTCTTGACGGTGCGGGCGTGCTAGGCAGGTCGTTGTGATTCTCCTGCTCGCACATCTCGCCTTGGCCGACGACACCTCCACCGCCGAACAAGGCGCCGAAGACGGTGCTGAGAGCATCTGGTCGGAGATTGAGCGCGAGTCCGGCGTTCAGCTGGACCCAGAGGCTGCGGCAGCCTCCAAGGAATTGGCGCTGGAGCGCTTCGGAGAGGAGCGGTTTTTGGGGACCGGCGGGGTCGGCCGAGAGCCAGAGTGGGGGGTCTACCTGGATCCAGCCAAGGCGTTGGAAGATGACCCTCTCAAGTTGGCCACGGTCGTGCCGGCTGAGTTTGACATCCCTATGGTGGTCAATCCCCAGGTCGAGAAGTGGATGCGCTACTTCCTGGGTCGGGGCAAGGGGCACTTTGAGCGCTACCTGAGCCGCCGCGGCCGGTACCAGGAGATGATCCACGCCCAGCTTAAAGAGGCGGAGATGCCTCTGGACCTACTCTTCTTGAGCATGATGGAGTCGGGCTTCTCCAACACGGCGCGCAGCTACGCAAGCGCCGTTGGGCTCTGGCAGTTTATGACCCCCACCGGTCGGGCTTACGGACTGCGCATTGACTACTGGTCCGACGAGCGAACGGACCCTGAAAAGTCCACTGCTGCCGCCATCAAGTACCTGCGGGACATGCACGAGCTTCAAGGGGACTGGTACCTGGCCTGGGCCAGCTACAACGCCGGTCCCGGTCGGATCAGCAGCGCCTGCCGCAAACACGGGACCCGAAACTTTTGGGTAGTGGCTGAGCAGGAGACCCTGGCGGTTGAGACTCGGAACTACGTGCCCAAGATCCTGGCGGCCGCCATTCTGGGCAAGCACCCCGAGCGCTACGGCTTTGACTTTGAGGCCCAGGACGCCTTGGTCTACGACAGCGTCACGGTCAAGGGGGCCTACAGCGTGGATGTGCTCGCCAAGCTCTCCGGAGCCGACACCGAGAGTTTGGTCCAGCTCAACCCGGCTCTGCTGCGTGGGGCTACGCCACCGAACGGCGAGACGGAGGTGCGCATCCCACGTGGCACCAAGGACGCCTTCCTGGTTGCTATCGATGAGCTCCCAGAACAGAAGGCTGTGTCCTTTCAACGCCACGAGGTGCGCCAAGGAGAGTCCCTGGGAAGCATCTCCACCAAGTACGGCGTGAACTTGGACGCCCTTGTTCGCATGAATAAGATTCGGGACGCCAACCACATCTACCCGGGCATGGAGCTGGTCATCCCCATGGACCCCACCGGGGAGGTGCCTGCGGAGCTGAGCCCCCAAGTCAAGAGCGGCACCAAGAAACCCGCTGCTAAAACCACCCACACAGTGCGCACTGGCGAGACCCTGGCCGCCATCGCGACGGCCTACGGCATCTCCACCGAGCAGCTTGTGCGGGACAACGACTTGGGCAACGCCGACCACATCGAGGTCGGCCAGAAGCTTGGCATCATCGGTGGAAGCCCGCAGTCCACCAAGAAGCTGACCTACACGATCAAGCGTGGGGACACCGTCTCGGAGATCGCTGGGGAGTTTGGTGTCACCACAGCCCAGATCATGGAGTGGAACGGCCTGAAGTCGGCCACCGCCATTGTCCCCGGGCAGAAGCTCAAGCTCTACGGCGCCAGCCATCAGTGGAGCGAGTACACCGTCAAGCCAGGCGACTCCTTGGGCCTGATTGCTGAGTCCAATGGATGCAGCGTTTCTGAGTTGAAGAGTTGGAATAACCTGGGTAGTTCCACCATTCATCCCGGGCAGACTCTTCGGATCAAGCGTGGCTGAGATGCTCTCGATGGCCCAGGCCCTGGAGCGCTGTCTGAGCGCTGTGCTCCCGGTTTTACCCGAGCGCGTGGCCCTGGACCGGGCCTTTGATCGGGTGCTGGCACAGGACATCGTCAGCCCCATCGACGTTCCTCCATGGAACAACTCGGCGATGGATGGCTTCGCGTTGCGTGCACAGGACGTGCAGTCGGATGTGCCCTTGCGGGTATTGGAGACCATTGCGGCGGGCGCCATGCCCACGCGAGTGGTGCAGCCCGGAACGTGCAGTCGCATCATGACCGGAGCCCCAATGCCCCAGGGTGCCGACTGCGTCGTCATGATCGAGCGCACACGGCCCGGCCTGGATCAGGCCAGCTCTGATCCAGCCAGGTCCGATTGGGTGCTGATCGACGAATCACCCAAGGTGGGTCAGAACATCCGGCCTCAAGGCGGCGATGTCGGAACCGGAGATCAGGTGCTGCAAGCAGGGGAGACGATGACTCCCGCTGCGGTAGCGATGGTGGCCAGCTTGGGCTTTCCCAGTGTGCTCGTGGCGCAGGCGCCACGGGTGGCCATCTTGGGTACTGGCGACGAGGTCATTGAGCCAGGGTTTCCACGCACGCCCGGGCAGATCTACAGCTCCAACACCTTGGCGCTGATGGGGATGGTGCGGCAGGCTGGTGGCGAGCCGGTGCACTGTGGCATTGCGCCGGATGACCCCGAGGGATTGCGGGTGGCGCTGGACCGCTGCTTGCGGTGCGACTTTGTGCTCAGCACAGGCGGTGTCAGTGTCGGAGACTTTGACCACGTCAAGGACGTCGTAGGTACCCTGAATTTTTGGAAGGTCGCTGTAAAGCCAGGTAAGCCGCTCGCTTTTGGTGCTGTCAAGGGCGTCCCATTCTTCGGTCTGCCCGGCAACCCGGTCAGCTGCATGGTCAACTTCCTGCAGTTCGTTCGGCCCGTGATTCGGCTCTCGCTTGGCGACCCAAAGCCCTACCTGCCTGTAATCGAGGCGCGCCTGACCGATCCGCTGCGCAAGCGCAGCGGGCGGGCTCACTTGAGTCGGGTCATCCTGTCTCCAGGTGAGTCAGGTTGGTTGGCCACGCCCACCGCTACCCAGTCCAGCGGCGTGCTCATGAGCATGGTCTTGGCCCATGGTCTGACTCTGCTGCCGCCGGATGCAGGAAATCAGGCGGCCGGTGACCTGATCTCGGTGCAGGTGATCCGTCAGGATTGGGGAAGCGCCTCCACGCCGGGCTACCCCTGGAAGGATCACGCCCCGTTGCCCGATCACGGCTGCTGAGTGGCTGTTCAAGCTGTGATCTTGGCCGGTGGCGCCTCTTCGCGCTTCGGTTCGCCCAAAGCCCTTCATCTTGTGGACGGTGTGCCGATGGCGGTGCGACTGGCTCGGGCTTTTGAGAGCTTGGGCCTCCAAGTTGTGCTCTCGGTGAGGGACGAGAGCTTGTCGGATCTTGGACTGGCGCTGCTGTTGGAGTCCGAGCAGCTTCCTCGTCACCCACTGGCTGGTGTGGTCACCGCCCTGCAGGAGTGGCCAGATATTGTTGTTTGTCCCTGCGACTTGCCGTCTATGCCTGCAGCTGGGCTCGCACGCATATTGGCCTCGCCGGCGCCATCGGTCGCTTGGGATGGGACTCGCATACACGCGCTCGTGGCCCGGATGGACCGTCGCAATCTGGCCAGATCTGCCTCTCTGCTACACAGCCAAGGGCCAGTGACGGCACTCATGACAGGTGCTGCAAGGGTGTCTCTGCCGCCTGCGTGGTTGGAGAACCTGAACCATCGGCCTGCCGCAGGATAGGATGTGCCATGGAATCCTGCCCGTGGGTCCATGGAGAGGCGCATGTCTGGTAAGTCTGTGTTGGTGTTGGACGAGGTGAGCTTGGCCAAGGTGCTCAAGGCCCTCGCAGATGCGGACCTAAAGGTGCTCGCTCACGCGAACCTGGACTTTGGTGACGACCCTCTTCCCAAGCTTGCGGAGTTGGTCGCTAAGTTGCGCCCGGCCCAGGGCCCCGAGCTCGGCGCGCCTCCCCAAGGCATCCAGATCAGCGCGGTGGACGAAGTGAGCGCCCCCCAGGCGTCATTGGCCCCCTGGCGCAAAGCGTTGGCCCAGCTTGGCGGTAGCCTGGACATTGGCGCCCGGGAGCCACTCCCAGCGGCCATTGGCAAGTCTGCACCGGTGCTCGAGGTGCTCAACAGTGCGGGCGAGCAGGGCGTTGTCGACATCGATGGAGAGCGCTACGGCGCATACGGTTGGCCAGATCTACGCCGAAGCGGGGCCAAGGTGCTGCTGCTTGGTGCTGGAGAGCCCCTGGCCGAGGTCATCGCTCTACACCGCTTGCCAGCCCGTCACGGGATCTGCCGCCGGGGTGGTGGACTGCTCCCAAGCACCGGCCGCATGGGACGCACCTCGGTCGAGGTCACTGGAGAAGACTACCCGGATAACGGGCGTCTGTTTGCTGTAGATCACGACGCGATTTTTGTGATGGACGGTCAATGCGTCCATCGCTGGGATGGCCGCCGCCAGACTGCCCAGGGCAGCCCCTCGGCGTGCATGGCCTCCCTGATGCTTACTTGGAGTCAGAAATGATTATGTTGAACCTTTTAGCTCTCTTGGCCTGTGCCAAAGACGTCCTCTCGGACAGCGCGCCCCCCATGGAGACCGACGACCCAGCAGCTGAGGACCAGCTGCCTGTTGTATTCATCGAAGCCAGCGACTTCGTGTTTGGCGAGCTGGTGACCATTCAGGTTTCGGGGACGGCGACGGACAGGCAGACCCCTGATGATCTCGAGGTCTCTTGGATCTCGGACATCGACGGGGTGGTAGGCAGCGCCAAGCCCGTGTTCGGCTTTGTCTCCCTCCGAGATCCAGATCTGAGTGTGGGGACCCATGTCCTGACGCTGCGTGCGACCGACCCCGATGGCAATGTCGGAGAGGCGCAGGCCACGTTGCGTCGGAACGCCCGGCCCTTGCCGCCCGAGATCATTCTGACTCCGGAAGCACCCACAGACAAGGACACGCTCTCAGTTGAGATCCTTGAGTTTGGGATGGACCCGGATGGGGGCCCGGTTGATGTCGAATACACTTGGTTTCGCAACGACGTCGAGCAGCCCTTCGACACAGCCGAGCTGCCGGCTACCGCAACCGGAGGGGCAGAGACTTGGCGCGTTAACGTCTCCTCGGTGGACAGCGTAGAGGCTGGCGTGCCGGCAGTGGCCAGCGTCTTTATCGGAAACAACCCACCCGGGACTCCGGGGGTGATCCTCTCTCCAGAGCTGGTGGCTGGAGGGGCTGAGCCCTTGCAGTGTGTGGTTGAGACCGCAGCTCCGGAACCCGATGGTCAAGCACTGACTTATCGGGTCGTATGGACAGTGGATGGCCTTAGCTACCCCGCCGACTTTTTAGACGCCGAGGGTCCTGAGAGCGTGAAGTGGCCCGCGGACACCATCCCGCTGTCCGACACCAGCTTGGGTGAGCTGTGGAGCTGCGAGGTGTGGGCCAGTGATGGCTTGGACGAAGGGCCGGGTTCGACTGCCTACGCTACCGCGGTGGCCTTCGAGAGCTACGGGCTGACAACCGTCCAGGACTATAGCGACAGCCTCCAGGCCGGCTTGATCATCGTCGTACCGGTTCGAATCAAGGAGTCAGGTACGGCTTTTGCAGCCCGCCTCAACACCGTGACGGCCGAGGGTGAGGTCCGGATGGCCTTGTACACCAACAGCAGTGGGCGCCCTGGGGACTTGCTGCTCCAAGGCGACTCTCAGGCCTTGGTCGAAGGTGTCAATACTGTCGCGATGACTGAAACCGCAGTCCTGGAAGACGGTTGGTACTACCTGTGTTTCGTGTTCTCTGAGACCGAACAACTCACCTTCAAGCAGAGCGCTTACTTGGATTCGGGCTACGTCGGACGGGACTACTCCCTGCCCTGGGACAACCCGATGTACAACAAGCCAACGAACATCGAAGCACTCTTCAACGCCTGGATTCTTGTCAAGTGACCATTAGCGACCCTCTGAGCATCCTAGAGCCCGCCGCCACCCGCATCCGCGACCCCTTGAGCAACCGAAGCATGTTCTTGGCCGGGCTGATTCAAAAGCCCAGCTTTGACGGTGGTGTGCTGCGCTTCGAGGTGCACTTCCAAAAGGAACACACCCGCGAGCAGCGCAAGCGGATGCTGGAGTCTTTGGTCTTGAACATTCAGGGCCAGGGTTGGACCGGTCCGGTCGAGCCCATGGTGCTGGTTGCTGGTGTGAAGCGAGGGCCCGGTAAGGCTTCCCTCGGGTCCGGCAAGGAAGCGAAGGCCGAGACGCCCCCGCCAAAGAAGGACGCGGTCCGCGGCATGTCGGGTCCCGGCATGAAGGCCCATGGTGGCGCTATGGAGCTGCAGCCTCTGGCCGGTGTCAAGCACATTATCGCAGTGGCCAGTGGCAAGGGCGGTGTGGGCAAATCCACCGTGTCCACCAACTTGGCAGTTGCCTTGGCGGACATGGGCTACCTAGTCGGCCTGATGGACGCGGACATCTACGGTCCCAGCTTGCCCTTGATGATGCAGGTCAAGGGTCGCCCCGTGGCCGGGCCCGACAAGAAAATTCTGCCTCTGATGGCCTATGGCTGCAAGTGCATGTCCATTGGCTTTATGGTCGACGACACTGAGCCAATCATCTGGCGTGGGCCGATGGTCATGGGCGTTGTACGTCAGTTTTTGCAGGACGTATCCTGGGCTCCTATCGACTATTTGATCGTGGACTTGCCCCCTGGCACTGGTGACACCCAGCTCACCATGATCCAGAACGTCCCCATCTCGGCCTCGATCATCGTGACCACCCCGCAGGAAGTCGCCCTACTGGACGCCCGCCGAGGGGTGGAGATGTTCCGCAAGCTGGATGTGCCGGTCATGGGGGTCATCGAGAACATGTCCTTTATGGACGTGCCTGGTGGACAGCGCATGTACCCCTTCGGCAAGGGCGGCGGTCAGAAGCTCGCCGACGAGCTCAAGGTCCCTCTGCTGGGTCAGATTCCACTGGACCCAGCCATTGCGCAGGGCGGTGACACGGGAGCCCCAGCGGCCTTGGATCCATTACTGGGCGCACCCTTCCGTGCCTTGGCCGAGTCCTTGCTCGAGGAGTGCCCGATCTAAGTGAAGCCTCTGCGCGATTCCTTTGGCCGTACCCACAGCTATCTGCGGGTCTCGGTCACAGACCGCTGCAACTTTCGCTGCGTGTACTGCATGCCGGAAGAGGGACTGGACTGGATGCAGCGCAGCGATCTGCTCAGCTATGAGGAGATCGCCCGCCTGGTCGGTGTCTTCGCATCCATGGGGGTCACGAGCATCCGCTTGACCGGCGGAGAGCCCCTGGTGCGCAAGGACCTGGAGCGCTTGGTCGCTGAGCTGGGCCAGATTCCGGGTATCGACGACTTGGCGATGACCACCAATGCCCATCGCTTGGCCGGATGCGCCCAGGAGCTGGCAGACGCGGGCCTGACTCGCATCAACGTGAGCTTGGACAGCTTGGATCCCGATCGGTTCTCGGCGCTGACCCGGGGAGGCCGCCTGGACAAGGTTCTGGCCGGTCTGGATGCCGGCATCGCCGCTGGCTTGGGCCCCATCAAGATCAACTGTGTGATCTTGGAGGGAGAGAATGACGAGGAGCTCTACGACCTGGTGGAGTTTTTCGGTGCCCGATCCGAGCATTTTGTGCTGCGTTTCATCGAGTACATGCCCTTCCAGGCCCGCTGGCACACCAGCCTGCCTAGCGCGGAGCTTCGTGCGCGGCTCTCCGCGGTGTACAGCCTGACCTCGGCGACGGAAGGGGTAGGTCAAGGGCCCGCACGGGACTGGATGATCAAGGAGAACGGACTCCGTATCGGATTTATTAGCCCGCTCTCCAACAACTTCTGCTCCTCCTGCAACCGCCTGCGTCTGATGGCAAACGGACACCTGCGCACCTGCCTGAGCGACGACGGCACCCCTTCACTGCGAGACATTCTCCGCGGCGGGGCCAGCGATGCTGAGCTGGAGCAGGCCATTCGCGAGATGGTCATGGGCAAGCGCAAGGGCCACGAGGCGCTGATCGACGGAGGCACCCCCTTCGAGGGCGTGATGACTCGGGTAGGCGGCTGAAGCTGGCCCGGGACGCAACCCGTGAGGTTCTGGACGCCCTGCGAGCGGCTCGGCCTACGGACCCGACTCGGTTCCTGAGACCTCTGGCCTGCTTCTCCACCGACACGGTCGAGAACCCCACTGTGCGGTGATCAAGGCGAGAGGGGCTGCTCCTATACTTCAGCGGGCCGGCGGCCTAATCCATGCCGACACAAACGCTGGCGGGCTCAAACTCACCTTGGGCAAAGTCACAGCCCAGCTTGGCGCCGGAGCACGCGTCTTCGTCGGCTTGGGCAAAGACGATTCGAGCGGGGGTATCGGTGTCCGAGTCCAGCCAGCAGATCCCGATGTGGGTTTCTGTCTCGCATGGCAGATCCACGGTGAAAGTGCCCACTTCTGCGTTGACAATGGCTTGCTCGCAGTCGGCGGCAATCGCTTCTTGAGTCCAGCCATCCCCCAGGTACTCCTTGCACTCTAAGGCGTCGTTGAATCCGTTGATGTACGAGCAGCTGCCGTTGACCGGCTCAAAAGTACCGGGCTCGGGGGGCGTCTCGCAGGCGAGGAGCGGAAGCAGAAGCAGGGGGATGGTCAGGTGGCGCATGGTTCCTCGGGTGGGGGGCTCCATGGGCGTTTTGGATGTGAGAGGGGAAATGGTGCGCGGGTTGCCTGTGGGCGGCGTGTATCAGTAGCGAACATCTCGCAGGGTCACCGTCATCGGGTCAGCGGACCAGTTCCACTCGGCGCCCACGAGCGTGTCGTCGTCTACGAGGAACCACCAGCTGCTGGCAGCCGCGCATCCCTCCCCAGTGGGAAGGCGCCACGACCCTGTCTCAGGATCCAGCGCGAGACTGATACCCCGGAGTCCACGCTCGTAGCGCGCATCCAGGCCTACCAAGACCTCTCCGTTGAGTCCCTCTTGCACACGGTAGGCCTGAACTTCGGCAAAAGGAACCGGCCAAGACCAGAGCTGCTCTCCGGCTGGATCAACCTTCTGGACGTAGTCCCCGCCGCTGGTGTGCCAGGCCAGAAGAGCACCACCTTTGGCGCTCCGAAAGCTCTCGAGTCGTCCCGATTCCCCCGTCGGGCTCGTAAAGCGCAAGGCCTGTTTCGCCCCATTGGCGTGTGTCCAACCGTGGTACTCGCTGTTGAAGGTCGAATACACCAACTGCCCGTCGCTCTCCCGCCCGTCGTGGACGCGGCCCAGGTCGGGCCACTGCTCCTCCTCCAGCAGAAGTTGGCCACCGTCTGCTGTCACACGCAGCGAGGGCTGGGGGCCGCGGGCGAGAAGCAGGATGCTGTCATCTGCGATGAGCGGTTGGAAGGGGGCCGAGTACAGCTGCTGTTGGTAGGTCTCCGAGAGCGTGAAACTCGGCGTGGTGTAGGTGTCCACCACCTGCTCCTCTTTGATGTTGTAGAGCTCCAAGACGAGTGTCATGCGCTCCGTCTCATCGTCGTAGGGCGTGGACACAAAGAGAAGGTTTGGCCCAAATGGAAGGTTCCAAGTTCGCTCCGTGATGGGCAGAACCGTCTCCTCAAAGGAAAGGGTGAAGGTGCCCGTCGCGACCTCCAGGCCGTGGGCGAACAACTGCTCGTGCACAAAGGTCTGGCCGTCAGGCAGCCACAGGTCCTCACACCCGGCGTAGACGGTGGCATGCAGCTCCGCTATCTGCGGGCCGCTCTCGCAGATGTCTGCAAAGGCTTCCTGAAGCTTGTGCCTCTGTTCCGGGTACAGGATGTCGCCAATGAGCTCCGCCCTGTCCTGAAGGGCTCCATCCGCGTTCTGGCTGACCCAGCCCAGCTCTCGGTCTAGGTTGTGGCAGATCTCGTGTCGGGTGACCCGCTCCATTTCAGACGGCTCCATCTCGGCCCGGAGCTCCATCTTGTCTGCTCCAGTGCGCCCATAGATGGGCAGGTCCTCCTCCCGGGACCGCAGCCCCTCCACCAGCTCGATCTCTTGCAGGCAGGTCTTCTCCGAGCCTGTCCACCCAGACATTGTCCCGATCCCGGCCCACACTGCATCCACCCTCTCCTGGTCTACGTCCGCCCCCGTGATCTTGATCTCCGACCAGGGGCCACAGCTCGGCCCACACCCCAGCATTTGCAGCACCAGGAACATCACCGCACCGCCCGGACCAGCGTGACCCCATCCCCGTCCATTCCAAGGGCCACCAGCTCCCCATCCACATCCATCCACAGCCGGGCCACAGCCCCGCAGCGCGCGCCCTCGGGCAGCATCCAGGTCCCGCTCTCCGGATCCAGCAGCACCGAGACGCCGGAGGTACCGGAGGTTCCTATGGAGAGGGAGAAGGCCAGCAGGACCTGACCCTCGGGGGTTCGGGAGAGCTTGGGGGACAAGGCAGCGGTCAAGGGCAGAGACCAGGACCAGACACTCTGGCCTTGTAAGTCTCGCCCTTCAATGACCAAGTTGGAGCCCACCATCCAGGCCAGGAGCGCGCCGTTGGAGTCGGCGGAGAAGGCTTGTAGTGTCCCCTCCTGTCCGCCTGAACCCTGCCAGAGCAAGGGC